>DASUGR010000198.1:0-13444 GCA_036273915.1 Planctomycetota bacterium
ACGCGGGGGAAGCCGCTTCGGAGACGACGTCGGGCTCGGGCGTGGCTTCGCCGGGATCGGGCTTGCCATGGCCGGCAGAGGCGCGCCGCTCCACATCCGTGACGTCGGCCCGCTGGAAGATGGCGCCGGCCGCTGCGGCCACCGGCTCCACATCCGTGGCACCGGGGTCGCGGGGGGCCGTGACGCCACCGGCGCCGCGGCGGGCGCCGGCCGACTCCACATCCGTGACGCCGCCTCGCCCCGGCCGGCCGCGCTCACCCGGCGCGGCGCCTGCCCCCGGACCCCCTGCCGCCTCCGCGGGCGCGGACCCGGCGATGCCCCTTCGCCACACGTCGTCGTCGCCGAGCGTCTCCCACTCCTCGGTCGGCGCCGCCTCGCCGGTCGCGAACCTCCAGTGGAGGCGCTCCCCCGCGCGGCCCGTCACCTCGAGGTAGCCCAGGTGGATCCCGTGCAGGTGGTGTACCGCGCAGAGCGCGACGCCGTTCCAGGGCTCGTCCGGGCCGCCGCTCGACCGGAACGACACCGCCCCGGCCGTCACCTGGCGCCGAGCGCGAGATCGAGCGCGCCGAGGCAGCGCGCGACCGCCGACAGCTGCGCGTCGCGCGCCAGCGCGCGCTGCGCCGGAGGCTCGAGATCCTCGAAGCGAGGCCGGTTTCGGCACATACCTAACAAAATACCTAACGGAAGGGACAGGATCGGGCCGCGCCACAAAGAAGGGGAAGGAGGGGGCGCGGGGGGAACCCCTACTTGGGGCGCTCGACCGTCACGTCCCACCAGCCGTAGTTGTCGGAGGGACTCGTCTCGTTGACCAGGAGCCAGAGGTGGCCGGTGCCCCGCATCGTGTTCTTCTTGCCGATCGCGAGGGCGAAGGGCTCGCCATCGTCGATCCGGCCGAGTAGGCACCCGAACGGCGCCTTGGGGTCGAGGGGTTGCGCCGTGCCGCGCGTCGCGGCCGGGAGCCCTTCCGGGCCGATCTCGGGGCCGTCGGTGTAGGCGCAGATGCTGCCGCTGGCGTTCACCGAGAGCGCCGCGCCGGAGTCGACGTAGATCCCGGTGGGCATGAGCGGCGCCCAGCCGACGACCGTGACCAGGCACTTGCCCGACTCGAGGAACGGCCGCGCGCTCAGCTTCCCTGCCGCCCGGCACGGCGCCATGAGGGCGATCGTGGTGATCGCGGTCGCGTAGATGCGGCCACCTTCCTCGCCCCAGGCGTCGCAGGCGCGCATCCCCCCGTCGTCCGCGCGGCACGCCGCCGCCGACTTCACGAGCGCCGCGTACCACTCGGCCGGCATCTGGCCGTGCGCGGCGACGCACGCGCGCGCACCGAGATCCCAGTAGTACATGTCGGGGTAGCGTGCCGAGGGCACCTTCCAGAACACGGCCGCGAAGCTCTTCGCGAGCGTGAGCGGATCGGACCCCGTGAAAAGGTAGATGATGCAGCCGGCGGCGGTCATGGACTGCGTCTCGTCCGGCGGGAACGCGTTCACCTTCTGCTTGGTCCTCGAGGGGAGACCGCCCGGGATGTTGTAGCCGAACAGGCCGTAGTTCGGCTCCGACATCTTCTCGGCCCACGCGCGCCCTCCCGCGAACGCCTCCGGATCGACGGGGACGTCCGCGCGCCGCGCGGCGGAGAGCGCGGCAACGACGCGCTCGGTGATGCTCGTGTCGCACTTCCCGCTGCGCGGCTCGTAGCCCCAGCCCGAGCCCGGGCTCTGCGCGTCGACGAGGGAGGCGGCCCCGCGTCGCAGGGCGTCACGGAACGTCTCCACGTCGCCCTTCGCCATGGCGTACTCGGCGAGCGCCTCGACCGCGAGCGCGTCCCCGTAGATGCCCTTGCCGCCCCGCGGCTTCCCGAATGTGCCGTCGTCCTGCTGCATGGCAAGGAGCGCCTTCGCGGCGCGGCCGGCGGGCTCCGGCCGGTCGGGCGTGAGGGCTAGGAGCGCGAGGGCGGTCACGCCGGCGTCCTGGCCGACCTGGGCGCCGGGCCAGTGGTCATCCGCCTCCTGCGTCTTCGCGAGGAAGTCGAGGCAGCCATCCGCGAGCGCCCGCGCGTCGCCGAAGTCGCGACCGTAGGTGGCCCACGGCCGCACGTGCGGATCCGTCGGCGCGACCTCGGCCGCGCCCTCCTTCGTCGCGAGCCGCGCCGCGGCGCCGTAGCGGCTCTGGCTCGGATCGACGAGCGCCCCGCACGCAGCCGCCTCCGCGAGATGCTGCCACCTCCGCTCCCGCGTCAGGCTGTCGATCGCCTCCTTGAGCCGCGCGTTCGCCTGCGCGCGCGCCGCCGAGAGCCTCAGCGCGGCGCGCAGGTCGCCCTTCCGCTTCTCGAACGCTTGGCACGCGGCCAGCCAGTCGCCGCGGACTGCGGCGTCCATGCCGACGACGTCGTCGTCGGTGTCGTCCGCGGCGACCGGCCGCGCGAGTGCGAGCAACAGGACGAGAACGGCGCACCGACCCATGGCCCGATCGTACTCCCGTCCCGAGGGCGAGGCTACAGGGGGTCCGGGGGCGGGGCGTTCAACGGGGAGCCCCGGCCGTCGCGTGCGCGAGGAAGAAGCCGTCGGTGCCGTGCACGTGGGGGAGGAGCGTGCACGGCAGCGCGCCGAACGGCGCCGCGGTCGCGCGCGGCGCGCACCCGCTCCCCGCGAGGAACGCCGCCACCACCTGCTCGTTCTCCTCCTCCAAGAGCGAGCACGTTGCATATGCAATGATCCCGCCCGGCTTCGCCTGCGGCGCCCACTGGCTGAGGATCGCGAGCTGCTCCGCCTGGTGGCGCGCGAGGTCCTCCGGCGCGAGCCGGTTCTTGATCATCGGGTTCCTGCGGATCGTGCCCGTGCCCGAGCACGGCGCGTCCACGAGCACCGCATCCATCCCGCCCGGCAGCTTCTCCGGCGACTCCACGATCCGCACGTTCTGCGCGCCCGAGCGACGCACGCGGCGCTTGAGTTCTCCCCGCCGCCGCTCGTCCGGCTCGTAGGCGAACACCTCGCCCCTGCCGCGCATCAGCGCCGCCACGTGCAAGGTCTTCCCGCCCGCGCCCGCGCACGCGTCGAGCACGCGCCAGTCGGGGTGGGGGTCGAGCGCCACCGACACGAGCTGGCTGCCCTCGTCCTGCATCTCGAACTTCCCGTCGCGGAACGCCTTGCTGTCGAAGACGTTGATCCGCTTCGTGAGCACGACCCCGTCGGGCGCGAGCGGCGTAGGCTTCGCGCCGATGTCGTCCGCCGCAAGCGCCGCGAGGAGTTCGTCGCGGGTGTTCTTCAAGGTGTTCGCGCGCAAGGTCGTCGGCGCGGGCTCGTTCAAGGCCGCCGCGAGCCTCCGCGCGTCGGCGGCGCCGAAGCGCGCGACGAAGCGCTCGACCATCCACAGCGGGAACGACTCGTCGAACGCGATCTCCCTCGCCTCTCCCCCGTGCCCCCTCACATCCGCGGCCGAGCGCGCGAAGGCGGCCATGTCCTTCCCGCCGACGCGCAGGAGCGTCGCGGCGGCCTCGGCGAGCTCGTCCACCTCCGCGCGGATCTTCCCGCGCGCGGCGAGGGCGACGGCGCGCGCGGCGGGCCGCGCGGCGAACGGCGCGGGCACGCGCGCGGCGATCTCGTCGAGCTGGAGCTTCCAGCGGAGGAGCGCGTAGGTGGTGTCGGCGATGAAGCGCCGGTCCTTCGCGCCCAGGTACTTGCGCGCGCGGAAGAACTCGCGGAGGAGGAGGTCCGCCGGTTGCGGGCGGGCGAGGATCATGGCGCACGCCTCCTGGGCGTGCCCGAGCAGCGACGAGGTTTGCATGGGGTGGGGCGCGGGGAGGGGATTCTACCCGCGGCCGTCCGCCGACCCGGCCACCGGCCGCTCGGCAAGGGACCGGCTAGACATAGGATACAGTCGGATAATTTGGCCATATGGCAAATTTGTTCTTGATTATCCATAGACTCTGGTACCCTACCTAGGATGCGCGTCGCGAGGCCGCCGGACATGTATGCCCTCTCGCAGACCTGCCTCCAGAGGAAGGACTACAACCTCCGGATGCTCGCCGCCGGAGCGTCGTCGGCGACGGTGGGCGGCGACAGGTACATCCACTGGGATCGGCTCCGGTTCCGGGCGCCGCCTCCGGGGGTGACGCTCGAGGAGTGGTGGCTGGCGATCAAGTACGCGCGCCTGTCGATGACCAAGCCGCTCCCGTGCACGGACGCAGCGGGCGAGCCCTTCACCCTAGCGACGCCGGATCCGCTTCTTCGCTACCTCTCCGAAGCGGATCGCGACCTGAGCGGCCGCGTCCCGATTCCGGAGGAGCTAACGAATCCGGGAACGCGGGACCGCTACCGCATCAGCGCGTCCATCGAGGAGGCGATCACATCGAGCCAGCTCGAGGGAGCTTCGACGACGAGGAAGGTCGCGGCGGAGATGCTCCGCTCGGGCCGGAAGCCGACCGATCGCGGCGAGCGGATGATCTTCAACAACTACAAGGCGATCCGGCTCATCCGGGAGATGGAGAAGGACCCGCTCACGCCGGGCGCGGTCCTGCAATTGCACCGTGTGGTCACCGACCAGATGCTCGAGGACCCCGCGGACTCGGGCCGCCTCCGGACCTCGGACGACGTCGCGGTCGTCGACGCGAAGACCGGGGAGGTCCTCCACCAGCCGCCGAAGGCCGGCGAGCTGCCGAAGCGATTGGCGGCCCTCTGCGACTTCGCCAACGAGAAGACGCCCAGGTCCTATCTTCACCCGATCGTCCGCGCGGTCCTCCTCCACTTCTTCCTCGCCTACGACCATCCGTTCGTGGACGGGAACGGGAGGACCGCGAGGGCGCTCTTCTACTGGTCGATGGCGCGTTCGGGCTACTGGCTCTGCGAGTTCCTGTCGATCTCGCACTTCCTCCGGAAGGCCCCGGCGGAGTACGCACGTTCGTTCCTCTACACGGAGACCGACGCGAACGACACCACCTACTTCGTCCTGTCGCAGCTCGCGACGTTCCAGAAGGCGATCGCGGCCCTCCACGACTACGTCCGGGAGAAGATGCGGCTGATCCAGCGGACGCAGACGATCCTGAGGCAATCGCACGCGTTCAATCACCGGCAGCTCGCGCTCCTGGGGCACGCGATAGAGAATCCGGGCACGGTCTATTCGGTCACCGCGCACGCGAACAGCCATCACGTGACCCGGATGACGGCGCGCTCCGACCTGAACCACCTGGCGAAGGCGGGCCTCCTGACTCCGATCCGTGCCGGGCGCGGGTTCGTGTACACGGTCCCGACGGACCTTGAACGTCGGCTCGAGCGCCTCGGCGGAGGAAAGAAGGCGCCTCGCGGGACCGCGCGTGATTCCTAGCCGTCTACTGGGCGTGCCCGAGCAGTGACCAGGTTTGCAGGGGGTGGGGCGCGGGGAGGGGTTAGCGGTAGGCGTCGGACCGATGGCGGACGGCGTTGACGTCGACGCGACGCTTCGAATCATCGATCGAGTAGATCACCCGGTAGTCGCCGATTCGGACTCGCCACAGGTCGTCCGCGGCATGGAGCTTCCTGCATCCTGCCGGCCTGGGGTCGCTGCCAAGCACTCGATCCTCCGGACACGCGCACGCGGACCGGCATGGCGAGCCGCCCGAGGTCCTTCAGTGCGCGGTCGCTGAGGCTGACCTCGTAGGAGGCCATCACCTGCGCTTGGCGGGAATGCGGAGCTTCCGCCGGGCGTCTTCTACCGACCACCGGCGGTCCTTCGCCCGGGCCTTGGCGACCGCGGCGTCGTAGAAGTCCTCCCAGAGTGCGGCGTTCTTCTTGAGGTCGATGACGACGGCGGTCTTCTTGCCCTTGGAGTCGACGACGAACTGCACGCCGCGGAGGGCCGACGCTCTCGACATGACACGTCTACGATACCGTAGGCCGCGTCGCACGTTCACCTCGCGGGCAGCCGCAGCTCCGCGCCGCCCGTGCCGGCGACGAGCGTCGTCTCCAGCACGACCTGCCCGTTCCTGTCCGTGACCGACACCTCGCACGCGCCCTCCGGAAGCCCGCGCAGCTCGAACGCGCCGTTCGCATCGGTCTTCGCCTGGCGGACCATCCTGTCCGCGCCGGCGACGATCACCTGGTGGTCCGCGAGCGGCCGCCGCTCCGCGTCGAGCAGCACGCCCGCGAGCGCGAGCCCGCGGGGAAGGCGCAGTTCCAGATCCTCGCGGTCCGTCTCCACCGTCTCGACCAGGAGCCCGTGGTCCTCGTGGAACGCCCAGACCGCCACGCGCTCGGCCGGGAGGCGGTCGAAACGGAAGCAGCCGTCCGCGCCTGCCCAGGAGACGTCGGCGTACTGGGGCCACTGCACCTCGCGCCGCGAGCCGCGGCGGTGGACGGCGAGCGGCTTCTTCCCGGGCGGGAGCGCGCGCACCTCGCAGCCCCCGACCGGATTGCCGTCCGCGTCGAGAACGCGGCCGGCAAGCGTCCTGGGGCGCGACGGGAGGATGCGCAGGTCGCTCGCGCCGGCCTTCACGCGCCGCTCCTCGAACACCGCCCTTGCGGATCGCACGACGAGCACGTGCTCGACATCCTCGAGGTTCTCGATCGCGAAGCGCCCGTCCTGCCGGCACTCGGACTGCCTCCAGCGGGCCGGATCGTCGGTGCCCTCCGGCATCGCGGTCACCGCCGGCGCCTCTCCGAACGGGAACGGCTGGCCGTCCGCGTCGAGGACGAAGCCGGAGATCCTCTTGCCGGACTTCCGCCGCACGAGCACGTCGACGACGCCGCCGGCGGTCGAGTCGTAGAGCTTCTCCGGCTCCACGAGCTCCCACCCGCGCTCGCGCAAGCCGAGGGAGAACTTCCCCGCCGCCACGTCGCGGAACGCAAACGACCCGTCCTCGAGCGAGCGGGTCCAACCGTCGCCTTGGCGAGCCGTGGGACTCTGGCGCGTGGCGGCCGGGAAGCCCCGGCCGAGGTGCGCGAACGGGAGCGGCCCGCCGTCGGCCGTCCGCAGCCGGCCCCGGAACGTGAGGCTCGGCTCGAGCACGACGGAGAGCGAGTCCTCGCCAACCGCGGCCTGCACGATTCGCGTCTGGTAGCCGAAACACGACACGTAGACGCTCGTGGGGCCTTCCTTGAGCCCGCCGAGCGCGAAGCTGCCTTCCTCGTCCGTGAACGCGTCCTGCCCGAGAGCGCCGATCGACGCGCCCGCGACGGGACGGCCCGCGGGATCCGACACGCGGCCGCGGAGCACGGCGCCGCGCTCCAGCCGGATGACGAGTCCCGTGAGCTCCTGCGCATCCGCGATCGCGAAGGACTCCGTCCGCCCGGGCAGGAATCCAGGCTTCAGCGCCCGGACACAGACGTCCGACGCAGGGCCGGCCGCGATCCGGAAGACGCCATGTTCGTCCGACGCCGGCCGGTCCGGGGCCTCGGCATCCATCCCGAACCACCGCTGCTCCTGCGCGGACACGACGCGCACCACCGCACCGGCGACCGGGCGGCCCTCCTCGTCGACGATGCTCCCCGACACCGAGCCCACCCGGCGCACCGCGATGCCCACCTCGTCCGGCGCGAGATCCGGGACCTTCGCCCTCCAGTCCTGCACGAACCTCGGGTCCATGATCTCGAGCTGGTCGGCTCGGCCCTCGACCACTCCGTGGAGCTCGAATCTGCCCTCCTCGTCGGTCATGACCCCCGATGTCCAGCCCTCGATGAGCATGCCCCCGGGCCGCATCCCCTCGATCCGCATTCCGGCGACCGGGCCGACGACGCCGGCCCCGCGGAACTCCACGACGCGGCCGCGCACGGCGATCGCCGCCGGGAGCCGCACCGGGACCTGCATCCCCGGCGCGAACGGGATTGCTTTCATCTCGATGTTGCCGCGCGCGCCGCCGTCGACGCCGACCGCGAAGCGTTCCCCCTCGCCGAGCGGCAACCGGTCGAGTACGAAGCGGCCGCCGGCGTCGGATGTTCCCATCCGCTTCCAGGACGGGGGCCACCCGCTCAGCCAGATGCGTGCTCCCGCGACCGCCGAGCCGTCGGCCGCGAGGACCTCGCCGGAGACGGTCTCCCCGCGGCCGAGGACGAGGCGCATCCGGTCGAGCGGGCAGCTGGTGCCGCCCTCCATGACGGCCAGCGCGTCATGGTCGACGTGGACCCACGACAGGTCGTTGAAGGCGTCGTCGAACCCGAACCGGCCGTCCGTCCCGGTGCGCGCGAACGCGCCGGGGACCTCCGCGCCATCCGCGACCGCGCGCACGCGCGCAAGGGCGACGGGCGCGCCCGCCTCGTCCACGACGACGCCCGCGAGCGGTCCGCCGCCGCGCTGGAGCCGGACCTCGAGGAAGTCGCGACGCACGTCGAGGAGGAGGCGGATGCCCTTCCACGCGTGGCCGGGCGCGTGCGCGAGGAGGACCCACTCGCTCCCGGGCGGCGCGTCGATCGCGAACGAGCCGTCGCCCGCCGCCGTCGTCTCGGCGAGCGGAGCCGGCGGCAGGGGATACCGCTCCCAGTAGTTCCCCCGGTAGACGGTCGGCATCACCACGACGCGCGCGCCGGGGAGAGGGCGTCCCCAGAACGTGGTGACATGTCCGGTCGCACGCACGCGCGCGGGCTGGTCGGGGACGACAGGGTCGGTGCCGACGGCGGGATCGGCCGTCGCGCCGTGCGCTTCCGTCTCCACCGCGGGCTGCGACGAGGCCGCGTCCGTCGCGCGACCCCGGCGGTCCGTGGCACCGAGGGCCAGGAGCGTCACGCACAGCGCGGCCAACGCCGCCACGGCCACGCCCGCGAGGGCAGGCGCGGTTCTCCGCGGCCACGCGAGCGCCGCAAGCGCCAGCGTCCACGCGTGTCGATCGTGCGTCGCGTCGAGCCGCGCGCGCAGCAGCGCGTGGGCGCGGCGCAGGCGCGCATGCACCGTCTCGTACGGCGCGCCGAGCTTCCGCGCGATCTCCTTGGGCGTCAGGTCGTGGAAGTACCGGAGGATCACGACCGTCCGGTAGGGCTCGTCCAGCGCCCGGACCTCCTCGGCCAGCCGCCGCTGCAGATCCGCCTGCGCCGCGATCTCGTGCGTCGAGGGCGTGGCGTCGCCTCGCGCCGCCGCAGCCTCCCTGCGCGCCCGCCGCGCCTCGCCCCGCACGTGCCGCGCGGCCAACCGGCGCGCGACCGCCGCGAGCCACGCGCGGGGCGCCCTGATCCCCGGCCGCCCGAGCGCGGCCGCGAGCGTGTCCTGCGCGACGTCGTCCGCGGCGTCCGCGTCCGACAGGATCCCGCGGCAGAGCCGCCGGACGAAATCCGCGTGCCGGAGGAGCTGGTCGGTGGTCGTGTCCATCACCGGTAGAGTTCCCGCGAAGGGCCGTGACGGTGCATGGGTCCCGCTCCCATGGGTACGCCCTTATCACGTCTGTGGAGGGGTTTCCGTGCTGCTTCGGCTACTGTGATTGCAGAACGTGCCCTTCGAGGGCACGAACGTAGACAAGGAGACAACATCGGGCTTGACCGTATTACTTTGTGGGCGTAAAATGTGCCCTGCCAGAGCACGAAATGCGAACAAAGAATACATCGCTCAAGACGCTGGGCCCCCAGGCGGCCAACCTGGTCACGACGCTTCACGAACGGAACCGTACCGTCTTCCGCCTCGAGGACGCGCGGGACATCACGGACCTCTCGGAGACCTCCGCGAGGAGCTTCGTCAGGAAGCTCGTGGATCGGGGCGTGGCGGCGCGGCTGAAGCCCGGTCTCTACGCCTTGGTCCCCTTCGAGCTGGGGAGGGAGCGGCGGTACCCGGGCAACCCGCTCGTCGTCGCGAGGGAGATCATGCACGGGGCGGACTACTACCTCTCCCACGCCACCGCCATGGAGATCCACGCCATGACGACCCAGCCCCAGCTGGTGGTCATGGTCTCCACCCCGAAGCCCCGGCGCTCCGTGACGGCGCTCGGCGTGGAGTTCCGCTTCGTTCGTTGCCAGCGCAAGCATCTCTTCGGCCTCACGGAGCACTGGGTGACGAAGCAGGAGAAGGTCCGCGTGAGCGATCCGGAGCGGACGATCATCGACGGGCTCAAGCAGCCCGAGCACTGCGGGGGGCTGACCGAGGTCGCCAAGGGCCTCTGGATGCGACGGCAAGACATGAAGGTCGGGCGGCTCGTCGAGTACGCAAGGCGGATCAGCGTCGGGGCCGTCGTGCGCCGGCTGGGGTTCCTGCTCGAGACCTACGAGATGGCCGGGGTGAAGGACCTGGACCGGCTCCGGAAAGGCCTGACGGAGACCTACGTCCGGCTCGATCCCATCCTGCCGGCCGAGGGAAAGCGCCTGCGCCGGTGGCGCCTTCAGCTGAACGTCGATCCGGAAGAGCTCCGGGCCGCGGTGAGGACCTGAACTATGATCTCGCAGCGGGACCTCTCGCTCCTCTCCAATCGTCTCGCCGACCGCGGAGGCCGGCGCATTCCGGAGGCTGTCCTGGAGCGCGACTACTGCCTCTCGTGGTTCCTGGTCGGATTGTCCCAGAGCCCGCTTCGGGATCAGCTCGCCTTCAAGGGCGGGACCGCGCTCAAGAAGTGCTTCTTCGCGGACTACCGATTCTCCGAGGACCTGGACTTCACCTCGACTTGCGAGACATCGTGGGAGGAGATCGAGCGACACCTCGACGTGGCCTTCGATGCGACGCAGGTCAGTGATGCCTCTCGAGGAGCGTCCGGTCCTGCGCGGGTACGAGGAGTACCGCGATCTTCCCGAGGAGGCGAGGCTCCGGGTCTATTCCTTGGACGAGGTGGCGGTCGAGAAGACGGTGGCGCTCATGGACCGGGCCCGAAACGAGCCGCGCGACCTCTACGACCTCTGGTTCCTCGCGGCGGGTGGCCATGTACGTCTGGCCGACCTCGTCGATCCCATCGCGCGGAAGCTGGAATTCCGTGGATTGACGCTGGCGCAGGTCGTCGGGCAGTTCGCGGCCAAGGAGGCGCGCTTTAGGAAGCTCTGGGAGGTGCGCCTCGCGCCGCAGATGGCCGAGCTCCCGGAGTTCGATGCGGTCTACCGCGAAGTTCGGCGTGCCCTCCGGCAGGGAGGCTTGTGCGGCGGATAGCCGCGAGTGAGTTGCCCGCCCCGCCAGTAGAACCCGGCCCCCGGAGCCCCCCCGAATCGCCCCTGGCCTGCGGTAGCATGACGCGGAATGGATCTCGCGCGCCTGCTCGACCGCTTCCCCGGACAGCGGGTCGTCGTCCTCGGCGACCTCGCCGTCGACTGCTACGTCGACACGCGGCCCTCGCGGCTCTCGCGCGAGGCGCCCGTCATGATCCTCCGCTACGAGGGCCGCCGCTACACGCCCGGCTGCGCCGCCAACACGATCATGAACCTGCGCACGCTCGGCGCCACCGTCGTGCCGCTGGGCGTCGTCGGCGACGACGAGGCGGGCCAAAGCCTCGTGCAGGCGTTCCGCGACGCGGGGATCGCCGACACCGGCATCGTCACCTCCGGCCGCAGCGTGGTGAAGATCCGGCTCATGAGCGGCGACACGCACCGCCCGAAGCAGCAGATCGTGCGCGTCGACGTCGAGCCCGAGAAGGCGCCGGCGAAGGACACGCTGCTCCAGCTGATCGCGCGCGCCGCGGTCGCGGAGGGCGCCAGCGGCATCGTCGTCTCCGACTACGGCTACGGCGCCGCCGCGCCCGGCCTCCTGCGCGCCGCGCGCGAGGTCGCGACGTCCGCGCTCGTGAGCGTCGACTCGCACCTCGCGATCGGCGCCTTCGAGGGCGCCGACCTGCTCACGCCGAACGAGTGGGAGGCGGCCGCGTACATGGGCATCAACGTCGAGACCGACGAGGACGCGTCCGAGGTCGCGCGCTCGCTCCGCCAGCGCGCGGGCGCCGCCGCCGTGCTGCTCACGCGCGGCAACCGCGGCATGCTGCTCGCGGACGCGGAGGGCGTGCACGCGATCCCGATCGCGGGGAGCGCGGAGATCGTCGACCCGAGCGGCGCCGGCGACACGGTCGTCTCGACCGCCACGATGGCGCGGCTCGCGGGCGCGACGCACCTCGAGGCGGCGCACCTGAGCAACATCGCGGCCTCGATCTCGGTGATGAAGGCCGGCGCGCAGCCGGTCACGCTCGACGAGCTTCGCGAGGCCGTCTCGCGGAGGTAATGGGGGGGCTCCGGGGGCCATGGGCGAGATCGTGGACCGCGCGGGGCTCCTTCGCCGCGTGTCCGAGCTGAAGGCCGCGGGCAAGCGGATCGTCCTCACGAACGGCGGCTTCGACCTCCTGCACGTCGGCCACGTGCGTGCGCTCAAGGAGGCGAAGGGCAAGGGCGACGTGCTGGTGGTCGGCGTGAACGGCGACGCGTCGGTGAGGCGGCTCAAGGGCGAGGGTCGGCCGGTCGTGCCGGCGGCGGAGCGCGCGGAGCTGCTCGCGTCGCTTTCGTGCGTGGACCTCGTGCACGTCTTCGACGAGGACGACGTGGCTGTGCTGCTCCGGCTGATCCGCCCGCACGTCCACGCGAAGGGCCGCGACTACACGACGGAGAACGTGCCCGAGCGCGCGGTCGCGAAGGAGGTCGGCGCGGAGATCGCGATCGTCGGCGACCCGAAGGACCACTCGGTGACCGACCTGATCAGGCGGATCACGGAAAAGAAGTAGTCGCCGCGCGTCCGGGGGCGGGATATTTCGCTTGGAGTATTACTCGTAGCGTAATATCCTCACGGCTCGTGATCCGGTCATTTCGGTGCAAGGACACGGAGACGTTGTTCCGGAATGCTACCGTGCTTCGGTTCCAGATGATCGAGCGCGTGGCCCGGAGGAGGCTTCGCTACCTCCACAACGCGAGGCGTTTGGACGACTTGCGCGTGCCGCCGGGCAATCGTCTTGAGGCCCTGAGAGGAGGTCGACGCGGACAACACGCGAGATCCGTGTGAAAGACCAGTTCCGGATCTGCTTCGTCTGGCGTGACGGCGACGCGTTCGACGCGGAGATCGTGGACTACCATTGAGGTGAGCGATGGCGAGGAAAAGGAAGTTGCTTGATCCGATTCATCCCGGGGAGATCCTCCTTGAGGAGTTCCTCAGGCCGTTCGGCATCAGCATCAACAAACTCGCTCGCGACATCGACGTGCCGCCGGGACGCGTGAGTCTGATCGTGAACGGCAAGCGCTCGATCACCGCGGATACGGCGCTGAGGCTCTCGAAGTACTTCCGCGTCTCCGCGGAGTTGTGGATGAACCTCCAGGCGGACTACGATCTGCAGGTCGCGCAGCGGAAGGTTGGCGACGAGATCGACAAGCGCGTACGGCCGCACGTTGCCTGACCGCGGTGGCCGCAGGGACGACCCCCGAATGCGGGGGGGGGCGCCGGCGGGAATCTGTCGGACCCGTGCCATATGTAGATACTGAATGGCCCAGGCTGCCGCGAGATCGCGAGCTGAGACGCCCCTTTGCGGGTGCGGACGGGCCCCCCGTCCCCCGCGCCGCGCCTCCGTCGCCATGCTGGGCGTCCAGCCGGCCGAGCGGCAGATGTTCGCACCCGCGCATCG
>DASUGR010000199.1:0-2419 GCA_036273915.1 Planctomycetota bacterium
GTTCTGCCGCGCGGCGAAGGGCGCGCTCGGCGAGGCGCTGGACAACGCGGCGCGCCACGGCCACCGTCACGTCGAATGCTGCACGATCGAGCTGCGGATGATCCTCGACCCGCGGCGCCTCGTGCTCGCGGTCCGCGACAGCGGCGAGGGGTTCAACCACGCCGCGGCGCTCTCCGCGGTGCGCGGGATCGCGAACCGCGCGAGCCAGGATCCGCTCGCGCGCGCGGCGGCCGCGCTCAAGAGCCGGCGCGGCGACCCCAAGGAGGGCGGCCTCGGGCGCATGCTGAAACTCGTGGACCGCCTCGAGTTCAACCGTGTCGGGAACGAGGTCGTGCTGACGAAGTTCCTGCCGGTCCGCGACGCGGACACGTCGACGAACCCGCGCGCGGGCGCGTCCCTAGCCGCGGAATAGCTCGCGGAACCGCGCCGCCAGGCGCGGCCCCGCGCCTGCGTCCTCGTGCTTGAAGAAGACGTCGACCTCGCGCCACGGCTGCGCGCGCACCTTCTCCGCCCACGCCTTGAGCTCCGCCTCGCCGTAGTCCTGCCGCCGCAGCCGCAGGTACCCGAACGGCGCCGTCGCGACCAGCGGCGCCGCCTTCTCCTCGTCCTCGGCGATCACGAGCGCCGCCCCGCGCTCGCGCAGGATCCCCCAGACCTCGTCGTCGAACCAGGAGTCGTGGCGGAACTCGAACGCGGCGGGGAACCCGTCCGGCAGGAGCGCCAGGAACTCC
This sequence comes from Planctomycetota bacterium, assembly GCA_036273915.1. Classification (GTDB taxonomy): domain Bacteria; phylum Planctomycetota; class PLA2; order PLA2; family PLA2; genus PLA2. The sequence continues at coordinate 732 of DASUGR010000199.1, forward strand.
CGCAGCCGGTCGGCCCCCTTGCGCAGGAACGGCGGCAGCTGGAAGAGCGACGGCCCGAGCTTGCCGCCGAGCTCCCGAGCGGCCGCGACGAAGAACGCTGTGTCCTCCTCCGCTTCGGCGAGCCGCTTCTTGTGCGTGATCCGCTGCGGCGCCTTGAGCGAGAAGCGGAACGTGTCGGGCGTCTGTTCGGCCCACTTGCGAACGACGGCGGGTGTCGGCATGCGGTAGAAGGTGTTGTTGATCTCGCACGTGTCGAGCCGCTCGGCGTAGTACGCAAGCATGCCCGCCTCCTTCATGTCCTCGGGATAGAAGGAGCCCTTCCACTCCTTGTATTGGTAGCCGCTCGTCCCGACCCGCAGGTGCATGAGTCACCGAGAGGCTATCACGGGGGGGCTGGGGGGCGGTCAGTCGCGATCCTCGGCGGTGACGGTCCCGTCGGGATGGACGGTGACCGTCGTGTGGCCGCCGAGGCCGTTCGTGACGTAGCCGCTGATCGGCTGCCGGGCGAGCCCCTGCGCGCGGATCTCCAGCGTGCCGTCGCACTGGATCAGGAAGGAACGCCGCACCTCGTCGCCGGGAGCGATCGCGCCGAAGACCGCCTCGCACCCGCCGCCGGAGACCCGGACATCCTCGATCGCCGCTCCGGTGCCGTTCCGGACGACGACCGTGTAGCGGGAGCAGAGGTCATCGACCTTCCAGATGATGGTGCCCGCCGCGGGGAAGTTCGAGAGCAGGAGGATGGCGGCAAGCGCCGCCTTGAGCCAGGGCCGCGGCGGCGGCTCCGGCATCCGCAAGGCGACCCAGCAGTAGCGGGCAAGCGCGAGGACGCCGACCGCGAAGAGGGCGAGGCCGAAGAAGAGGGCGAAGAGACCCGCGCCCATGAGCCACTCCCAGCGCGTGACGACCCAGAGCAGGAAGATCGACGTGCCGACGACAAGCGGGAGGAGCCCGCACACGATCGCGGCCCGGTACGCTCCCTTCACGCCCGGAGGCTACCATGCGTCCCCGATGGAGATCCGGCGGATGCACGCGGACGAGACCGAAGCCGTCGTGCGCCTGTGGCGCCGGTCGCGCGACGCGTCGCAGCCGTGGCTCGAGGCGCGCATGGGCCACACGGCGGAGGAAGACCGCCGCTTCTTCGAGGGCGCGATCGCGAAGGAGAACGACGTCTGGGTCGCGGTCGAGCGCGAGGTCCTCGGGTTCCTCGCGATGGCGCGCGACCGGCTGGGCTGGCTCTACGTCGATCCCCCGGCGTGGGGCAAGGGCGTCGGCAGCGCACTCCTCGACAAGGCGAAATCGCTCTCGCCCGAGGGCCTCACGCTCCACACGCACCAGCGGAACGAGCGGGCGCGGACGTTCTACGAGCGCCGCGGGTTCCGGGCGGTGGAGTTCGGCGTGAGCCCGCCGCCGGAGAACGAACCCGACGTCTCCTACGTGTTCGGCTTGCCGCGGCAGGGGTAGGACCGCGCGTACCGCGGCGCCCGTCGGCGGCGTCCCTCTCCCCCGCGCCCCCTCTCTTCCAAAGACCTGTCAGCCCCGTGCCGTAGATTGCTATGGAATGGATGGAATCCGGGAAGCCGAGGGGGCCCTCGTCTGCGCGGCGCGGGCGGAGGGGGCCCTGGACCTCGCGTCCGGCGAGGCGCTCGACCGCCTTCTCGTCGGCACGCGGCTGCTCAAGCTCGGGTGCG
>DASUGR010000200.1:0-12196 GCA_036273915.1 Planctomycetota bacterium
GTCGGTGCAAGTGACGGACAGTCTCGGAATGTCGCTGGATGGCTACGGCCTGCGTGTGGGGCCCGGTCACCACGCCGTAGACATAGAACGGCATCGTGACCCACAGACCGGCGCGATGGTGACGACGGGACTCACGGACCCCGCGCCAGGGCATGGGCGTGGACGTGAAGACGTTCGCTTCCTGCGGGACATGCAGGGCGGCGGGCCGATCACGGTGGAGGCGTTTCGTCACGGCTACGAGCCGGCTCGAGTGTTCGCTTATCTGTCCGCTGGAGAGGTCACGACGGTTCGCGTCGTGCTTGTCGAGTCTCCGGACGCCGATTGGCGACCCAAAGTGGACTGGGGAGGAGTGGCCGGAGCGAAGTGAGTGGCAGCGGGGGCCGGAGTCGCCAGACACAGACCGCCGCCGCCGCCTCGCTGGTGGATGTGAGAGTCTCGATGATCCAGGGCGCCAGCGCCGGCGAGAGATGGGCGTCCGACGATGATGCGCTCCGCGACCTCGAGCAGGCGGGCAGGCAGGCATGACAGCCGAATCGTACTCGATTGGAATCGACGCCCCCGTGGCTACTACTACTCCGACGGGTGGCACCACCTGAACCCCAGGAATCGGCTGTAGTCGCGGTCCGTCGTTACCCACTCGCAGCCCGACTCGATCGCCAAGGCGGCGAAGTACGCGTCCGGCACGAGGTTGCCCCGCGCGCCGGCGGCCCGGCAGAGTCGAGGAGGATCTGCCAGTGCCGCGTCCCGGGGACGACGGGCACCGCGCACTCGTGGCCCCGGACGCCCTCGACGAACGCGACGGCCTTCTCGACGGGGCTCGGGGGAAGACCTTGGGGTGCGTGACGACCCGGAGCACGCCCGAGAGGATGTGGTCGTTCACGCCGAAGGGCTCGTCGCTCCGGAGGAGGACCTCCAGCCCGCCGCCGGGTGGCGCGGCTGCGTCCGGCGGGCCATGGCGGCGCGCAACGCGTCCTCGATCACGGCCGTCAGCGTTCGGCCGGTCGACGCGGCGAGCTTCCTCGCCTCCCAGGCCGGCGGGCGCCGGTTCCGGCCGGGGCCCCGTAGAATGCCCCTCCCATGCTCCCCGTCGTCGCGATCGTAGGCCGGCCCAACGTCGGCAAGTCGTCGCTCCTGAACGCGCTGCTCGGCCGCCGGCACGCGATCGTGGACGACATGCCCGGCGTCACCCGCGACCGCGTCGCGGCCCCCGTCGACCTCGGCGGCCGCTGGGTCGAGCTCGTCGACACCGGCGGCATCGGGATCGTCGACAAGCAGCAGCTCGAGGCGCACGTCGAGGCCCAGATCGAGCAGGCGCTCGCGATCTGCGACCTGATCGTCCTCGTCGCCGACGCCCACGAGGGCCTGACGCCGATCGACGGCGAGATCGCGAGGGCGCTCCGGCGCCGCGAGGTCCCGGTCGTCGTCGCCGTCAACAAGAGCGAGTCGAAAAGGGCGCTCGCCGCGTTCCCCGAGTTCAGCGAGCTCGGGTTCGAGGCGTTTGCCGTCTCCGCGCTCGAGGGGACCGGCCTCGAGGACCTGAAGGGCTGGATCAGGGCCAACCTGCCCGTGGAAGAGGGGGGGGCCGGGGGGCCGCCGCCCGAGCCCGTCCTGAAGGTCGCGATCGTCGGCCGCGTGAACGCCGGGAAGTCGACCTTCCTGAATGCGCTCGCGGGCGAGGAGCGCGCGATCGTCTCCGAGATCCCGGGCACGACGCGCGACGCCGTGGACGTCCGCATCGAGAAGGACGGCCGCACGATCCTCGTGATCGACACCGCGGGCATCAAGCGCGAGCGCTCCGTGCAGGGGTCGGTCGACTTCTACGCGCAGCGCAGGGCCGAGCAGGCGATCTCCCGCGCCGAGGTCTGCCTCCTCATGCTCGACTGCACCGAGGAGATCACCCGCGGCGACCGGCAGATCGCGCGGTTCGTCGAGGACCAGGTGAAGCCCGTCGTGATCGTCGCCAACAAGTGGGACCTCGCGAAGGGCAGGATGGAGATGGACGCCTACGCCGACTACGTGGCGAAGAAGTTGACCGGGCTCCACTACGCTCCGATGGCGTTCGTCTCCGCGAAAGAGGGGAAGAACGTCTTCGCGGCGCTCGAGACCGCGGAGAGCCTCGCGAAGCAGGCGGCGCAGCGCGTGGGGACCGCGGAGATCAACCGCGCCATCGAGCGGGCGATGACCGAGTCGCGCCCCCCGACGCGGATCCCGAGGGAGCCGAAGATCTACTATGGGACCCAGACGGGCACGAGCCCGCCGACGCTCATGCTCTTCGTGAACGACCCGAGGCTCTTCGGCCCCGCCTTCCGGCGCTTCCTCGAGAACCGCTTCCGCGAGGTGCTGCCGTTCCAGGAGATCCCGCTGCGGATCGTGTACAAGCGGCGCAAGTCCATCTTCGCGAAGAAGGAGGCGTGATGAGGATCCGTGGTTTTCGTGCGCGCGCGGGGCTCCTCCTCCTCCCCGTGCCCCTTCTCCTCCTCTGCCTTGGCTGCGAGGGCAGGAAGAAGGCCGCGGAGGCCAAGCCGCCGCTCGACGTCACGAAGCTCCTTCCCCAGGCGCCGGACGACCCGCAGCCGAAGGACGGCGGCATCTTCATCTGGGGCCGCTCGGGAGACGCCACGCTCCTCGACCCGGCCGACGTCACCGACGGCGAGTCGGTGATGGTCGTCACGAACCTCTTCGACACGCTGGTCGCGTTCAGGCGCGGCTCGACCGAGATCGAGCCCTCGCTCGCGACCGACTGGTCGACGTCGCCGGACAAGCTCGTCTGGACCTTCCGCCTGCGCGAGGGGGTGACGTTCCACGACAAGAGCCCGCTCGACGCGGCCGCGGTCGTCTTCAGCTTCGAGCGGCAGCGCGACCCGACCCACTCCGCGCGGCGCGCGACCAGCGTCTTCTCCTACTACCAGAACAACTTCAAGTCGCTCGAGAAGGTCGAGGCCGTGGACGAGCACACGGTCCGTTTCACGCTGAAGGAGCCCTACGCGCCCTTCCTCGCGGCCTTGGCGCTCTTCAACTGCTCGATCGTCTCGCCCAGGGCGTTCCAGAGCGAGGGGAAGGACGCCGACGGGCGATACGCGTACAACTTCGCGCAGAGGCCGGTCGGGTCGGGGCCGTTCGTCTTCGAGAGCTGGGAGAAGGACTCCCGGATCACGCTGCGCGCGAACAAGGACTACTGGGGCGGCGCGCCGAGGATCGACAAGCTCATCTTCAAGCCGATCGTCGACGCGCAGACCCGCCTGAAGGAGCTCGAGGCGGGGAGCATCCACGGCATGGACAACCCGGAGCTCCGGGACCTCGAGATCATCCAGAGGAACCCCGACCTCCGGCTCCTGGGGAGCCCCGGGATCAACGTCTGCTATCTCGCGATGCACACGGGGAAGAAGCCCTTCGACGACGTGCGCGTGCGGCAGGCGGTCGCGTTCGCGATCGACAAGAGGCGGATCATCGCGGCGGCCTACAACAACATCGGGAAGCCCGCGGTCTCGATGTGCCCGGAGACGATGGTCGGCTTCGACAGGACGCTCATCGATCGCACCCGGGACGTCGGGCGCGCGAAGCGGCTCCTCGCCGAGGCGGGCTACGCGGACGGCTTCAAGACGTCGCTCTCCTACCCCGCGAGCCAGCGCACCTACCTCCCGGACCCGCCCACGACGGCGATCCAGATCCAGCAGGACCTGAAGGAGGTCGGGATCGAGGTCGAGCTCAGGAAGCGCGACTGGTCCGCGCTCATCAAGGAGACCCAGAACGGCGAGCACGAGATGTGCCTCATGGGGTGGATGGCCGACATCTTCGACCCCGACAACTTCCTCTACGTGCTGCTCGACAGGGAGAACGCGGTCGAGGGGACCGCCAACAACCTCTCGTTCTACAAGGGCGACCGCGTGCACGAGCTGCTGAAGGAGGCGCAGGCATCGTACGACATCCACCGCCGCGAGCGGCTCTACAAGGAGGCGCAGGAGATCCTGTTCGAGGAGGCGCCGACCGTGCCGCTCGTGACCGTGCCCGACTTCCGGGTCGTGCGGAAGGACGTGCGCGGCTACACGATCTACCCTGCCGGCGGCGAGTTCTTCCGCCACGTGAGCTTCGCGCGGTGAGCGGCTCGTGACCTACGCGCTCCGTCGCATCCTCGTCACCTTCCCGCTCCTGCTCGCCGTCTCCCTCATCGTCTTCGCGCTCGCGGACGCGCTGCCGGGCGACGCTGCGGACTGGCGCTTCGCGAAGCAGCCCGAGGCGAAGGCGGCGTGGCGGAAGGCGCGCGGCCTCGACGACCCCTTCGTCGTCCGGTGGGGGAGGTACGTCAAGGGCTTCGCCACGCGCCTCGACCTCGACCGCTCCTACCAGGACGACGAGCCCGTCGGGCCCGAGCTCTTCCGGAAGCTGCAGGCGACGTTCGAGCTCACGCTCTGCGCGATGACGCTCGGCGTCCTCGTCGGCCTCGCCGTCGGCATCCTCTCGGCGGTGTTCCCCCGGAGCCCCCTCGACTACCTCGGCCAGGTGCTGGCGCTGGGCGGCATCTCCGTGCCCATCTTCTGGCTCGGCATGGTGCTCATCGTCGTCGCGGTGAAGGTCTTCGACTTCCCCTTCTCGAGCAACCGCTACGACCTCGCGCTCGAGGCGCGCGTGAAGGACTTCGCGACCCATCTCTACCTCCTCGAGTCGCTCGCGCGCCTCCGCCTCGACGTGTTCGCATCCTGCGCGAGGAACCTCCTCCTCCCGGCGATCGCGCTGTCGACGATCCCGATGGCCGTGGTCACGCGGATGACGCGCGCCGCGATGCTCGAGGAGATGGGGAAGGACTACGCCACGACCGCGCGTGCGAAGGGGCTCCGCGCGCGACAGGTGATCCTGCGCCACGTGTTGCGCAACGCGCTCATCCCGATCGTCACGATCACCGGCCTCCAGTTCGGCCAGCTGATGGGCGGGGCCGTGCTCACGGAGACCGTCTTCTCGTGGCCGGGCCTCGGACGCTACATCGTCGCGAAGGGGGTCGCCGCGCGCGACACGCCGGTGATCGCGGGCGGCATCCTGCTCGTCGCGACCACGTTCATCGTCGTGAACCTCCTCGTCGACCTGCTCTACGTGGTGATCGACCCGCGGGTGAGGGAGCAGCGGTGAGCCGCCGCCGGCGCGCCTTCTTCCGGAACCGCACCGCGATCGCGGGGCTCGTGCTCGTGGGGCTCGTCGTGCTCGCCGCGCTCCTCGCCCCCGCAGCCCCCTACGATCCGGAGACGAGGACGGACTCGTTCCGCTCGCCGCCCGATGCGGCGCACTGGCTCGGCACCGACGAGAACGGCTTCGACGTGTTCAGCCGCCTCGTCCACGGTGCGCGGTCGGCGCTGCTCGTCGCGCTCGCGGCGGTCGGGATCGCGCTCTCGGTCGGCGTGCCGGCGGGCCTCGTCGCGGGCTGGTACGGCGGCTGGGTGGACGGCGCGATCTCGCGCGCGGTCGACGTGATGCTCGCGTTCCCGTCGGTGCTCCTCGCGATCGCGATCGCGGCGGCGCTCGGCGGCGGCTCGGCCGGCACCGTGATCCTCGCGGTCGGCATCGTGAACGCGCCGCCGTTCGTCCGGCAGGTGCGCGCGGCGGTCCTGCAGGTGCGCCCGCTCGACTACGTGGCCGCGGCGAGGGCGCTCGGCGCCGGCGACGCGCGGATCCTCTTCCGCACGGTCCTTCCGAACTGCCTCGCGCCGATCCTCGTGCTCGCGACGCTCAGCACGGGGATCGCGATCCTCGACGCGGCCGGGCTCTCGTTCCTGGGCCTCGGCCCGCCCGAGACGTTTCCCGACTGGGGCGTCATGCTCACGAAGGCGCGCGTGTATATTCAGCACGACGAGCAATGGATGCTGCTGCCTCCCGGTCTCGCGATCTCGCTTACGGTCCTCGGGTTCAACCTGCTGGGCGACGGCCTCTCGGACGCCTTCGATCCGCGGCGGCTCTCGCGCTCCTGATTCTCGGGGGGTGCAGGGGGCGTGAGGACTACCTCGCCCGGCTGCTCAGGAACGATTGGGAGGGGGCGCCCTGCCGCCCCGACGAGATCGTCGAGGACCTCCGGCGGTACGTCGCGGGGGACTACCCGCTCTACTCGACCGCGGACCCGCACATGGTCGGGCTCCACCGGTTCCTCTACGAACGGGCGCCCGACCCGGAGCCGTTCCTCACGCTGTTCGCGCCGCACGGGAAGCGCGAGGTGGACGACGCCGTCCTCCGCCGCGACGTCGTCGCCTCGACCGTCGCGACCACGTTCATGCGGCGGATCGTCGACCGGCCCCTCGAGCCCCGGAAGGCCGCGCTCTACGACGCGCTCGCGCTCGTGCTCGCGCGTTTCGCCTTCGACCCGGCGTACGGCGACGCGCACACCGAGACGTCGGTCGACGCCGGCGACTTCTTCGGGGACCCGGCCATCCCGCCGTGCGCGGAGTCGCGCGCGGCGTTCCGGCACCGCCTGCCGGAGATGCTCCTCGCGTGGCGCGCCCGCGCGACCCGGAAGGGGTCGTCGACCTTCTTCGGCGTCGTGCTCCGGCACCTGGGGGCCGAGGGGGGGGAGGCGCTGGTCCTCGAGCGGGGGAGGATGGACGAGGAGGAGCGGAAGGACCTGCTGCTCCGGCTGAAGGACGAGGAGGAGATCGGCCCCGGGGCGAGGATGGCGCTCGTCGAGGGGCTCCTCGACGTCTCGCTGGACGTGCGGGAAGCCGCCTGGCACGGGCTCTCGAAGCAGGGGGCGCCGGTCGACGGGATCGACCCCTCGGCGCGGGACAGGGACATCCGCGCCGCCCTCCCCCCCCTCCGCGCCTGGGCCCAAAAGACGAACCCGTGACATAATCCTGCGACACAGGGGAGGGCGCGCGGAGGCACTCCCGGCGCACGGAGGGACTCGATGAGGGCGATCATCATCTTCCTGGGCACGGCCCTTGGCTTTTCCTGCGCGAGCGCGGAAGGGAAGCTCACGGACCTGTCGTGGGGACCGCCGGTCAAGTCGGACTACGAGGCGATGGTCAAGCGGGCGAGGGACCAGACCCTCCGCCGGTATCCCAAGGGCTTCGACCCCGACCGGACCGACGAGGCCAAGGGCGATCTCTACACGGTCTGGAACTACTCGATGGTTCCCGACTACTTCCGGTCGAAGCGGATGCGCGCCCGCGTGAAGGTCGAGGACATGGGCGGCGGCAGCGTGCGCGTGGGCGTCGCCGTCGTGAGCCAGCTGAACGACAACATCGACAACCCGGACAAGATCGACGAGGCGCGGTGGATCCGGACGACGCGCGACGAGGACGCCGCCGGGCTGCTCGTCAGCGCGATCCTCCTCCGCCAGCTCGAGGCCGAGCCGAGCGAGTACTGGAAGGAGAAGCAGCGGACCACGCCGAGCGACAAGCCGCGGCAGGACATCATCGACCGGTCGAAGGACGTGAACCTCGACGAGCCCCCGGATCCGAGGGACGTGAAGAGCCTCGACCCGATCACCGGCGGCCGCGGGGACTGATGTAACGAGGAGGGGGTCCGGGGACCGGCCCGGTTCGCGGTTCGGCTCGGTGCGGCGCCCGTGTCCCGCTGGTGGATTTGACCTAGACTGGCTCCCGCGTGCGCCCCGTCCCGATCCTTGTCCTCCTTGCCGGCCTCGCCGCGGCGGCGCCCGAGCGGAACGTCCGCTACGCCGAGTCCGCGGACCGGCTCGTCTACGCCTTCGTCTTCGGGCACACCGACAGCTGCCGCGTGATCCGGCGGCCGCTCGCGCCGCGCTTCGACTTCGCGACCCTCGCCCGGCGCCCCCTCGACGGCACATGGAAGGGCGAGGAGGGCGAGGTCGTCATCTCGGAGTTCGCGTTCGGCAGCGGCCGGCCGCTCCACATCGTGCCGACGAACGACGGGAAGCTCCTCCTCGCGTTCGTCAACCGCGCGGCCGACGGCGGCTGGCCGAGGGAGGACCGCGTCTACGACCTCCTCGAGAAGGGCTACTCGGAGACGATCGACTACGCCGCGCTCCCCCCCGAGGCGCCCCCCCGATGGCCCGCCCCCGAGCGCGTGCTCCCGCACAAGGAGCACGATCCCCCGCCGCCGCCCGCGTCCACCTACGCCTTCCTCGCGCGCGAGGTGGCGCCGGGCCGCCTCATCGTCGCGCGGCAGTCCGAGGGCGAGGGCGGCATCGTCACCGAGATGCGCGCGTTCGCGATCGACGCTTCCGCGCGGAAGGCGTCGCTGCCGAGGCGCGAGGAGCTGCTGCCGCTGCTCGACGACCCCGAGGAGCTCCTCGCCGCGGGGGCGGCGTGGGCGCTCGGCATCGAGGGCGCGCGCGAGGTCGCGCCGAAGCTCAAGGCGGCGAAGGTCGCGTCCGGGCCCGCGAGGGCCGCGGTGGCGCAGGCGCTCGCGCGCTGCGGCGACGACCTCGGCCGCCGCACGCTCCGCGCGCTGCTCGCCGAGGCGGACCCGGCGACCCGGCGCGCCGCGGCGCTCGCGCTCGCAGAGCTGCCGCCCGCGGCGTCGGACGCCGACGCCCTCGCGGAGGCCGCGGCCGACGCCGACCCCGCGACCGCGGAGCTCGCCGGGATCGCGCTCGCGCGGATCGGCTCCGGCGCGCGCAACGCGCTCCTGCGCCTCTCGCGCGCGTCGAAACCCGAGCGGCGCGCCGTCGCGGCGAAGGTGCTCGCCCACGTCGCCGGGACGCAGGAGGAGGAGCGCCTGCTCGCGCTCGTGTGCGACCCCGAGGTGCAGACCGAGGCGGCGCGCGCGCTCACGCGGCCGCCGCGCGCGATCGCGAAGGAGAACCGCGCTGCGTTCGCGAAGGCGCTGCTCAGTTGCGCGAAGTCCGGGAACGAGGAGGCCGCGCGCCGCCTGAGCGTGCTCGTCGCCTACCAGGCGCACGTGGACGACGACGCGACGATGGCCGCGCTCGTCGACTGCACGACGGTGACGCCGAAGGCGATCTGGGCCCTGAACAAGCTCGAGGGCACGAACTTCGTCACCGCCGACGACTGCAAGCGCTGGTGGCAGGAGCGGAAGAAGAGGTAGGGGAGCGAGCGGGGCGCTCGCGGACGCGACTGCGGCGGATCGGACGGGGGCCCGGGGCCGGAGGTTCTGCAGCGCGCTCGACATCGGCCGCGGCAGGCGGCGCCTACGTTGCGGGGGGGCGCCTGGGACGCGAGACGCGGAATCCCGGGATGTCGGAGAAGTCGTGGATGTCGAGCGTCCACAGTTCTGCCTGCAGGGAGACCGCGCACGCCGCGATCGCGATGCCGAGCTCCCTGCCGCCCGGGCGGGCGATGGCGCGGCAGAGCCCGGCGGCCAGCTTGGCCTCGTCGGGGCCGAGCCGGAGCCGCTCGCGTTCGCTGAGGCGCCCGATCCTCTCGCTGCAGTCGCGGATCGCCTCGCGGACGACTTGGCTCTGTCTGAGAAGTCGCCGTCAGGACCGAGACCGAGCGAGGACAAGCCGGACAAGGAGCGCCGACGAAGCTGTACTGGCGGAGAAGTACTGCGAGGAGGCGCGACGCAGTCCGGCGCAGCCGCAGCCGGTCGAATCCAGGCGACTTTTCAGACAGAGCCTTGGCTCCTCGGCATCGACATCCGCTCCGCGGCCTGACGCAGCCGGGCGGCCGTCTCCTCGTCGAAGGCGCGCCTCGCAGGGCTCCCCGGGCCGCCCCCGGAACCCCCTCCGATTCCCTATCCCCGCGTGGGCCCGCGCGCGATGTGGACCGCCGGCGACTCCGCGCTGCGGAGCGCGCTCTCGGGCATCACGATCGAGAGGAGCGCCTCGCAGATGTTCTGCTCCGCCTCCTCCGTCCCGACCACCTGCAGGTCCCGCCGCACGACGGCCGGAACGTCCTCGAGATCCTTCAGGTTCTCCTTCGGGATGAGGACCGTCCGCAGCCCCGCGCGGTGCGCCGCGAGGAGCTTCTCCTTGATGCCGCCCACCTCGAGGACGCGGCCCTTGAGCGTGATCTCGCCGGTCATCGCGAGGTCGTGGCGCACGGGCCGGCCCGTGAAGAGGCTCGCGAGGCAGGTCGCGATCGCCACGCCGGCCGACGGGCCGTCCTTGGGCGTCGCGCCCTCCGGCAGGTGGATGTGCACGTCGCACCTCCGGAAGAGCGACGCGTCGATCCCGAACTCCTCCGCGTTCGTGCGGATGTAGCTGAGGGCCGCTTGCGCGGACTCGCGCATCACCTCGCCGAGCAGCCCGGTGACCATGATGTTGCCGCGCCCCTGCACGCGCGTCGCCTCGATCGCGAGGAGCGTGCCGCCGAACGCCGTCCAGGCGAGGCCCGTGACGACGCCGACCTCGGGACGCCGACCCGCGAGCTCGCCGCGGTAGCGCTCGGGGCCGAGGAAGGAGCGGACGAGCTGCTTCCCGACGCGCACGGGCGACGTGTCGCCCTCCACGTGGCGCGTCGCGACCTTGCGGCACACCGCGCGGACGCTCCGCTCGAGCTCGCGCAGGCCCGCCTCGCGCGTGTAGCCGTCGATGACCTGCAGGAGGCCGCTGTTGGTGAAGCGCGCGTGCTCGGGCTTGAGCCCCGCCTCGTCGACCGCGCGTGGCACCAGGTGCTTCTTCGCGATCTCGAGCTTCTCGCCGCGCGTGTAGCCGCCGATGCGGATCACCTCGAGCCGGTCGCGCAGCGCGGCCGGGATCGTGTCGAGCAGGTTCGCGGTCGCGAGGAAGAAGACCTCGGAGAGGTCGAAGGGCACGTCGAGGTAGTGGTCGCGGAAGCTCTCGTTGCACTCGGGGTCGAGCACCTCGAGCACCGCGGCCGCCGGGTCCCCGCGGTGGTCCGATCCCATCTTGTCGATCTCGTCGATCTGGAGGACCGGGTTCCGCGTGCCGGCGCGGCGGATCAGCTGGACCACCTTGCCGGGCATCGCGCCGACGTAGGTGCGCCGGTGCCCCTTGATCTCCGCCTCGTCGCGGAGCCCGCCGACGCTCATGCGCACGAACTTCCGGCCGAGCGCCTCGGCGATCGCCTTGCCGAGCGACGTCTTGCCGACGCCGGGAGGCCCGACGAGGCAGAGGATCGTGCCCTTCTGGTCCGGCTTGAGCTTCCGGACCGCGAGGTGCTCGAGGATGCGCTCCTTCACCCGCTCGAGGCCCGCGTGGTCCCGCTCGAGGATGCCGCGCGCGCGCTTCAGGTCCAGCCGGTCGCGGGTGCGCTTCTTCCACGGGAGCTCGAGCAGCCAGCCGACGTAGGTGCGGATCACCTGGTACTCGGCCGAGCTCGGGGGCACCGAGCGGAGCCGGCGGATCTCGCGCTCCGCCGTCTCCCGCGCCTCACCCTTGAGCCCCGCCGCCTCGACCTGCGCGAGGAGCTCCTCCGTTTCCTCCTCGGCCGAGGCGTCCTCGCCGAGCTCGCTGCGGATCGCGCGCATCTGCTGGCGGAGGTACTGCTCGCGCTGGCGCTCCTCCATCTGCTTGCGCACGCGCGTGTGCACCTGCGCCTCGACCGAGAAGCGCTCGATCTCCACCTGCAGCGCGCGCCGCATCAGCTGGAGGCGATCGCGGACGCCGAGCGTCAGCGCCACCTCGCGCTTGGCGGGCAGCGGCAGGTGCAGGTAGGCGCCGAGGAGGTCGGCGAACCGGCCCGGCCCGCGCACGTTCATGCGCAGGATCCCCTCGAGGTCGTCGGGATACGTGCCGTCGCGGTGGAGCACGTCGGAGACCAGGTCCAGCACCTCGAGGACGAGCTCGTTCGTCTGCGGCGTGTCGGGCTCGTCGCGCGGCAACGGCTCCGCGGTCACGAACGGGACGCCGCCCTCCTCGGTCATCCCCGTGACGCGGGCGCGCGCGGTCCCCTGGAAGACGACCTGGAGGCCGCCGCCGGGGAGCTGCATGCGCTGCACGACGCGCGCGAGGACGCACACGGGCTCCACGGTCGCCTCGCGGATGCGGCGGCCGCCGTCGCGGACGAAGACGAGCGCCACCTCCGGCACGCGCTCCGCGTCGAGCAGGAGCACGGCGTTCCCGGCCTCCTCCTCCGGGAGCTGGACCGAGACGACGTCCTCCGGGAAGACGACCGTCGACAGGAGCTGGAGCGCAGGGTAACCCTGCCCCTCGCTGCCGGTTCGCGCACGGCTCATGCACCCTCCCATACCAGGCGGGGGGCGCGCCCCCCGGCCCGTCCCACCATCGGCACGACCCGGCCTCGCGGTTAAACTCGGATGCTCTTCCGTGCGTACCGTTTCGCTCCGATCGCTCCTGCCCCTCCTGCTCGCGGCG
>DASUGR010000201.1:0-6878 GCA_036273915.1 Planctomycetota bacterium
GCCCCCTCCGCGAGCGCGCGAAGGTCCGCCTCGAGCGTCGCCGGCACGAGGTCGGACTTCCCGATCACCTCGCGCGCGCGGCGGAGCATCGCGGCGGTCTCCGCCGAGGTCCGCCCCTTCGGCACGAGGTCCTCGGGCGCCACCGCGGCCGCGTCGCGGAAGAGGAAGTCGCAGAGCTCGTCATACTCCGTGAGCTTCTTCATGCGCTCCTGCACGAGCGGGATCGTCGCGAGGAGCCTCTTTTCGTCCGCGTCCCGCGCGAGCGGGCTCACCCCGCGGAGGCGGCGTGCGAGCTCCGCGGGCGCCAGCTGCCGGATGTAGACGCCGTTCAGCCACTCGAGCTTCTGGAGGTCGAAGATCGGGCCCGACGTCTTGATCGCGTCCGGCTCGAACGCCTGCACGAACTCCTCGAGCGAGAAGACCTCGCGGTCCTCGCCCAGCGAGAATCCCATGAGCGCGAGGAAGTTGAGGAGCGCCTCGGGCAGGAAGCCGCTCTCGCGGTACCACGTGATCGACGTCGGGTTCTTCCGCTTCGAGATCTTCGACCGGTCCTGGTTGCGCAGGAGCGGCAGGTGGTACCACTGCGGCATCGGCCAGCCGAACGCCTGGTAGAGCAGCACGTGCTTCGGCGTCGAGTTGATCCACTCTTCCGCGCGGAGGATGTGCGTGATGCCCATCCTGTGGTCGTCGACCACGGTCGCGAGGTGGTAGGTGGGGAACCCGTCCGACTTCAGGAGCACCTGGTCGTCGACGGTGCGATGGGCGATCGTGATCATCCCGCGCAGGCCGTCCTTGAATACGGTTTCTCCGTCGGGCGGCACCTTCAGGCGCACGACGTGGGGGGGGCCGGGGGGCAGGCGGCGGTCCCGGCAGTGGCCGTCGTAGCGCGGCTGCTCCTTCTTCTTCTGCTGCTCCTCGCGGACCTTCTCGAGCCGCTCGGGCGTGCAGTCGCACCGGTACGCCGCCCCCTTCTCGATCAGCTCCTCGGACGCCTTCCTGTAGAGCTCGGTCCGCTCGCTCTGCCGATAGGGGCCAAGGGCCCCGCCGACGTCCGGCCCCTCGTCCCAGGAGAGGCCGAGCCAGGCGAGTTCCCTAAGGATCGCCGCCTCGGAATCCGCCCGGTACCGGGCCCGGTCCGTGTCGTCGATCCGGAGGATGAAGCGCCCGCCGTGCTTTCTCCGGAAGGCGTAGTTGAAGAGGGAGACGTACGCCGTCCCCACGTGCGGATCGCCCGTGGGGCTCGGCGCCACGCGAACCACGACCATCCGGGGATCCTATCCGGCCCCGCAAACCCGGGGGATCTCGCGCCCCCGGAGCCCCCCCGCCTCCGCGCCGCGGCCGGCGTTCCGGAAAGGCACCACGGGTTGCGGAGGTCAGGTATTGCCCCCCATGTCCTAGCGGATTAGAATGCCAAGGATGCGGAGGATCATGCTGCTCGCGCTCGTGGCGGCCGCCTGCCAGAGCACCCCGAAGGAATTGCCGGAGAGCTGGGTGGACACCCGCACCTCGGCCGAGTACGACCAGGTGCGCCCGGTCACGATCGCGGTCATGCCCGTCAAGGCGCCGCGCGCGGACCTGAGGATCAACCTGCGCCAGGAGGTGTACAAGATCCTCCCCGGCCGGAAGTACTCGCCGTTCAAGCTCGACGAGGTCGACGCACACGTCGATTCGAACGGGAAGTTCTCGGCCGAGGATCTCGACTGGGACGCGACGCTCGAGGTCGTCATCGACAAGTGGTACCCGGTGTCAGGCACGAACCGGTGGTCGGGCAGCGGCCACGCCGTCATGACCCACAGGACCGGCGAGGTGCTCTGGACGTGTGACTTCCGGGACTACACGTTCGTGGCCAACACCCACCAGGGCGTGACCGACTACGAGGAGATCTCGCACGACGTCGCGTACTTCCTGGTCGGGAGCGAGCCGGGCAAGACCCGGCTTCCGGACTGCCCGCCGCCGCCGAAGGAATAGCCGACCCGGGTGCCCGGCGACGTCGCGTCGCCCTTCCCGACGCATGAAGCCCGCGTTGCCCGCCGCGTTTCGCGAGGGCGCCCGGGCGCGCGAGGCGATCCTCCTCGCGCTGGTCGCCGCCGCGGCGTTGGCGTCGGCGCAGCTCTTCGACGCGGCGGTCCACCCCGAGCGCATCCACCGTCCGGACCACCACGCGCGGTTCGCCGCCGATGCCGCCACGCTGCCGGCGCTCGACGCGCTGCGCGTGCGCGCGCCCGCCGAGGCCACGGCGCCGCTCAAGGGCCTCGGCACCTTGCGCGGCCTCACGCCCGACACGCTCGGGCTCTATCGCAGGTCGCGCTACCTGCGCGCGAGCACCGCCGACGTCGTCGAAGCCATCGCGCAGCTCGACCTCGGCGTCGCGCCGGCGCCGCCCCCCGCGCCCGACCTCTCGAGCTACTACCGGGACGCGCGCGGGCCGTATCTCGGCGACCTGGTCCTGGACGAGGGCAGAACGACCCGAGACGTGCGGGAGAAGGTCCCGGGCGCTGGGCTCTCCGGGGAGCCCCTGCTGCGGGAGGAGGAGGACCGGGAGGGCCGGTCGATCGTGCGCGCGCTCCTGCTCGGGCTCGCGGCCGAGGCCTTCTGGCTCGCGTGGCGGCGGGGCATGGCGGATGCCCTCGCCCGGCTGCTCGCGGCGCTCCTCGTGCTCTTCGCGCTCGGCCTCTTCGGCGCGGGCGCCGACCGCTGGTCGGTCGCGGCGCTCGCGCTCGTGGCCGGTGCGCCTGCGGGGGCGCCGCTGCTCGCGGCCGCGCCCTGCCTCCTCTTCCCGTTCCCCGTGCTCCAGCGCATGGGGCTCGTCCTCTGCCTCGGCGGCGCGCTGCGGCTCCTCCTCAAGCGTCCGGCGCTGCCGCCCCGCCCCGGCCGCCCCGCGATGGCGAGGGCCGCGGCCGTGGCGGTCGTCCTGGGCATCTCCTGCCACCTCGCGCTCGCCGCGGCGCCCGCCCGCGCGCCGGAGTTCCCCGGGGTCGAGGCCGAGGCCTCCGTGCGGCTCGTGCCCGAGGAGGACCTCGCGGCGGCCGCGCGGGCGCTCCGCGAGGGCGGGCTCCCGGTGATCGGCGACGAGCCTCTCGTGCCGGTGTCGCCCGGTCCCAGGCGGCGTCGGAACCTCTGGCGGATCTTCATCAAGGCGACCACGCTCGCGAAAGGGGCGGAGGGGGAGGAGCGCGCGCGGTTCGACGACGTCGCCGACGCCGCGGCGCAGATGAGCCTCACGACGATCCCCAGGGACCTCCGGTGGCGGCTGCGCGCGCGCGACGGCCGGCGCGCGCTCTGGGTCGCGGCCCCCGCCGACCGCGACGACCTCACGAGCGCACGCCTCTACCGCGTGCGGGGCGAGCGCGAGGTCCGCGCCGCCGGCCGCATCGCGGCGGTCCTCGTCGCGCTCGCGGGGGCGCTCGCGACCGCGCTCCTCCTCGGCAGGGTGCGCCCCGTGCTCGTCCGCTTCGGCGGCGCCGTGCTGGGCGCGGCGCTGCTGCTCGTCGCGGCGCCCGAAAAGGCCGACCTCTTCCTGCCGCTCGTGCCGATCGCGGCCGCGGCGCCCGCGCTCGCCCCGGCGCTCGCGGTCGCGGCCGGGGCGCTCTTCCTGCCGGGGCTCTTCTGGCCCGCCGTCGCCCTCCTCGCGGCGGTCAGTCTTCGCTCACCTCGATTCCCCCGGTCTCCTTCTTCGTAGGCTTCTTCCCCTCCTCCCCGGGCCCCTTCTCCTTGTCCCCGCCGACGCGCTCGTCCGGCTCGAAGAGGTCCGGCCCGCCGAGGTCGACGAGCAGGGATTTCGCCTCGTACAGGAAAAGCCCCTTCGGGAACGCGCGGATCGCCTCCTCGAGCAGCTTTGCCTGCTTGTCCTCCTTCGCGCGGTCGATCGCCGCGCGGAGCCCGTCGCTGTCGGCGAACGCGCGCGCCGCGCGCCCCTCCGGCAGCCACGGGTACCGTTCCTCTAGCGTGCGCAGGTCGGCGAGGCCCTTCTTTCGGTCCTTCTCGTACTCCGCGATCGCGGCCTCCCAGAGCGCGCGCACGGCCGCGAGCAGCGGCTTCACCCGCTCCTCGACGGTCGTGACGTAGCGCGGCGGGAGGTCGATCCGCTTCGGGTTGCCGAGGAACGCGAGGTAGCCTTGCAGGGCGCCGTCCGTGTCCCCGCGCTTGTGCTTCTCGTGGGCTTCGCGGAAGGTCGCGAGCGGATCGCCTTCCGCGGGGGGGATGGTGAGGGGTTCCGGGGAGAGGAAGCCGGGGGGCAGGAGGCCCTTTTCGACCGGCTCCTGCGCGGCCGCCACCGCGGGGAGGAGCAGGAGAAGCCACCGGCGCACCGTGTCATCATAGCGCCGTGGGGTGGTATGACCGCGCCGAGGCCTACGACATCCTCTGCGGCTGGGATCCGCGGCCGGAGCGCGACTTCGTCCTCGGCGCGAGCGAGCGGTTCGGCGTCGGGCCCGCGCGGCGGATCCTCGAGCCGTTCTGCGGGAGCGGCCGGCTGCTCCGGGCGATGCCGGGGCTCGCGGTCGGATTCGACAAGAACCCGCACATGGTGCGGTACGCGCGCGGGACGGGGGTCCGCGTGTTCCGGGCGGACGCCGGCCGCTTCGCCGTCCGGGAGGGGAGCTTCGATCTCGCGCACTGCCTCATCGACTCCTTCCGCTACCTGCTGACCGAGGAGGCGGCGCGGGCGCACCTGCGCGGGGTCGCGCGCGCGCTCCGGCCGGGCGGCGTCTACGTCCTCGGGATGGAGGTGACGGGCGACCTCGACCCCGACGCGACGCGCGACGCTTGGAGCGGCACGCGCGGGGGCATCCGCGTGGACGGCGAGGTGACCTGCCTCGGAGACCGGGCCGCGCGGGTCGAGACCCTCCGCGTGCGCCTCGTGGTGCGGCGCGGCGACCGGCGCGAGGAGGTCGAGGACTTCCAGCCGATGCGCGTCTACGCGCGGGCGGATCTCCTCTCGCTTCTCGCGGCGGAGGGCTCGTTCGAGATCGCGGCGGCTTTCAAAGGGCGCTACGACCTCGGACGGCCGATGCCGTTCGAGCGGGTGGCGGGGAGCGCGGTCCTCGTCCTCAGGACGGCTCGACGCGGAACGTGACCGTCACGACCGCGCGCACGTCCTTCTCGATCGTGTCCGTATCGTAGACGCCGTAGCTGGCCGTCTCCGTCGAGTGGGGCCGCGTGATTTGGAGAACGCCCATCTGCGCGTCCTGGAGCTCGCCGACGCGGCCCCCGGCGTTGGAGGCGAGCTCGTCCGCGCGCGCCCGGGCGTCCTGCGCGGCGAGGCCCATCAGCTCGACCTTGAGCGCCGCGAGGCCGGAGAAGTGGTACTCGGGCGCCGAGGAGACGACGAGGACGCCCTCCCCGATGAGCCGCGTCACCTCGCCCGCCGCATCCGCGATCCGTTCGACGTCCGGGCTCGTGACGGTCAGGGACCGCTTGAGGGAGTAGCTGACCACCTCGCGCGTCGTCTCGTTGTAGCCCGCGCTCTTGTAGTGCGTGTCCGTGTCGATCGCGCTGACGCCGACCGCCGCGTCCGGGAAGCCGCGCTCCCGGAGGAACGCCTTCACCCGATCGAAGCCGGACACCAGCTTGCCGTACGCGTCCTTGAGCTCGGGTGCCTCGCCCTTGACGACGATCGCCCACACGCCGACGTCGGAGCGCACGCGCTTCACCGCGAGTCCCTTCACGCTGAGCCTCCGGCCTTCGCGGGCGTGGTCCTCCCCGCGGCCGCGGTAGGCGCTTGCCGCCACGGCCGCGCTCACGACGAGGCTCACGGCGCCGGCGAGCGCGAGCACGGCGAAGGGGCGGAAGAGGTCGGTGCGGATCCGGTACTCCACGGCGGGTCTCCGGAAGGCACGCGTGCGGCGGGACGTTCAGGCTATCCGGGGCCGCGGCGACATCAACCCCGAAGCCGGCGTGCCCCCGGAGCCCCCTCTCTTCCCCGCTACGGGCCGGTGCCGTTCACGAGCTCGGGCACGACCGCCCAGAGGATCGCCCACTGCGTGCCCTGCCGCTCGAGGCAGATCACCCCCGCGTGGCGGAACCGCACGACGTCCGCGCTCGCGTCGCCGCTCACAAGGAACGACGCGAGCCGGTTCAGGTGGGGGAGGTGCCCGACGAGCATCAGGTCGCCCGGCGCGCTCTTCACCGCCTCGGCCGCGGGGCCGACGTCGTCTCCGGGGCCAAGGCCCGCGACCTCGCGCAGCGGCGGCGTCGCGAGCGCGCGCGCGAAGATCTCGGCGGTCTGCTTCGCCCGCGCCTTGACCGAGTGCAGGATCTCGCCGGGGCGCGCGCGCCCCGTCGCCGCGAGCCAGCGCGCGACGCGGCGGGCGGTCTCGCGGCCGCCTGGGGTCAGGGGTTGTTCGGGGTCGAGGTCGTCCGGGACGGCCTCGGCGTGCTGGACGAGATAGACGCGCATGCGTTCGAAGGGCCCACTAGGATGTTTCGGATGGCGGCCCGACGCAAGAGAAAGGTGGAGCCCGGATCGCGCGGGCTCTCGGCGAAGCAGGTGGGGGCGGGGACGCCGCCCGCCAAGGTGAAGGCGCTCGTGGAGGAAATCGGGGGGGACGGGGGGGCGGTGCTGGCGACCTACCGCGACCCGCTCGGGGAGGCGTGGCAGGTCCTCGCCGCGCTCCCGATCGAGAAGGTGCGGGCGACGCCCTACCAGCGGGACCTCTCCGAGGCCCACGTGAAGCGGCTCACGAAGGCGCTCGAAGACGTCGGGCGGTTTCTGGACCCGGTGATCGCCGTCCGCACGCCGGACGGCTTTTACGAGACGCCCAACGGGCGCCACCGGACCGAGACCATGCGCCAGATCGGGGCGAAGTCGATCGTCGCGCTCGTGATCCCGGAGCCGGAGATGGCCTTCAAGATCCTCGCGCTCAACGTGGAGAAGGCGC
>DASUGR010000202.1:0-34820 GCA_036273915.1 Planctomycetota bacterium
GGCGCAGCCGCGGAGGAGGCGGCCGGCGGCGGCGCTTCGTCCTTTCCGCAGCCGAAGAGCGCCAACACCGTAAGAAGCGTGCCGAGGCGCGTCATCGGGGCTCCGGATTCGCGGCGTCGTTCACCACGAGCTGATCGAGGCAATCCCCCCGCTTATACGCCGCCGGTCCGAAGTGCGGTTCGGGCTCATGCTCGGGGGCGTTCCAGAGCGTCCCCCTGCCGCCCTCACCGCGGCATAGCCAGAAGGCGCCGGCACTGCGCTCGGTGGGCCGGATGAGGTAGCGCGCCGCCGGGTTCTCTCGCGACTTGAAGACCTCCGGATCGGTGAACGTCATCAAGCAGTAGGGATTCCCGCAGCGGGCTCCCTGCCAAGCGCCCACGCGCACGGGATAGGAGAGGAGGCCGTGCTCCGCCCCCTGCTTCAGAAGGCGGATGTAGTTCTGCGTCACGTCCCGCAGCGTGCCCTCATCGATCACGCGGATCCGGAAGGGACCCTCCCGGAGGTACTCGCTGCCGTCCTCGTCCCGGAAGAGCGTCCAAGAAGCGCCGATCGTCTCCTCCCGAGTCGGGGTCCCGTGATCATAGACATTGCAGCAATGGCACAGTTCGTGGAGGATCCGCCTGAACTTCGCGTACGGGTCAAGGGTGCTTCCCGGAGGACCGCCCCCCACGAACACGAAGCCCCTCCTCCCGGGGGTGCCGACCGCGTGCGTCTGGATCGGCAGGCCCTCGGACGCGAGCCCCGGAGCGCGGACGAGCTTCACCGCGTGCTGGTCGACGCGGTGGCGGCTGTCCGAGTGGTTGAAGTTGATGACCCGTTGCGCCGTGATCTCCGGCTCCTCGAGGTTCCAGATCACCCGCAAGCCCTTGGCGCCGTCCGACTTGGTCAACTCGCTGAGCCAGTACGCCACGTCCCGGACGTACATGCCGGAGAGGTCGCAGAGGAAGAACTCCTTCCGATTCGGATCGCCGCCGCCGTCGAACTCGTCGTTGTGGCGCCGGCCGCCCTCGTGCCAGCCGCGATACTCCTCGTAGAGCGTGAGCCCATCGCCCTTGTAGCGCGCGTCGCCCACGGGCTCGGCGTCCTCGTCGTCGTCGTCGGCGCCGGTCGCCCCCGTCTTCTCCTTCCAGCCGTCCGCGATCCACGAGCCCTCGTCGCTCTTCGGGATCCGTATCCTGGTCCGGCCCGGCTCGCTCCCGAGCTCGCCGTAGAGCATGCGCCCGCTCTTCAAGTACGCGTGGACCTCGAGGACGGCGAATCCGCCCCAGTCGAAGGACGAGAGCGTGGCCCTCGCATCGATCAGGTCCTCCCCTTCCAGCACCGCGGACGTGTCGATCCTCGCCTTTGCCCAGGTGCCGGTGCCGGAGTTCTCTTCGGGAAGGAACTTCAGGTCCGGATCGGGCGGGAACTTGGGCTTCGCGGGGAAGTTGATGCAGATCCCGGGCTGGTGCGTCACCTCGGTCAGGAGGAACCAGAAGCTCGTCGCCTTGTCCTCGACCGCACCGCCGTCCGGCCCCTCGAGCCACGCGTGCACGAGGAGATCGTTCCCGGGTTCGCCCTCGCTCGTCGATCCCTCGGGACGCCAGTCCTCGTAGTCCTTGATCTCGACCCGGAGTTCGACGGGAGGAAGGGGCTCGGCGGAGAGCGTCCAGCTCACCTCCCCGAGCAGCTTCTTCCCGGTGTCGTCCTTCACGGGAATCGACCCGCGAAGCACGGACCCGTCTTCGGGAAGCGCCTGGTCCTTGACCTCGAGCCTCGGGAACACGAGGGTCCCGGACTCGTCGAGGGACTCGTGCGTGGACGCCCCGTGCGCCAACTTCCTGGTCCGGAGGACGTTGACCTTGAGGGAGTCGTTCCACCCGACCTTCAGGTCGTACGTCTTGCGCCGGGTGTCGATCGTGAGGCTGTTGTTGCTGGGCCACGTCCGCTTGTCGTGTCCCCTTCGGGACGACAGCTCGGTGTTTCGTTCCGGGCATCTCCGGTTGCCACACGAGCCCCCGCACTTCGACCAGCGCTCGGAGGATTCCGTGAGCCACAGCTCCTCCTCCTGCTTCAGGTCGCGGACCATCCAGACGCCCACCGTGAGCGACTTCTCGAGATCCTTGAGCGCCCTCTCGTACGCCTCGCGCACCTCGGGCGGGACCTTCTTGTTCCTGGCCTCCTTTTCGCGGCTGCGCGCGAGCGCGTTGACCTCGTTCCCTCCCAGCCGGAACGTGACCTTCGCGCGCCAGTTCTTGCTCCAGCGATAGCCGGCCCCCGACTGCGTCTCGAACCTCCGGAAGAGGATCTCGCCGTGCCACTCCTTCTGCTCGAGGAACCTCTCGGCCGGCTCGGGCGGCGCGCCGAGAAGAAGCACGACCAACGAAGCGAGTGAGACGCTCATGGCCGCAAAGCTACCAAGGGGCTCCCGCGGGGGAAGGGGCGTGCCGCACGTGCGCGCGGGGGCTCGGAGGGGCGTCGGAAGCGGGGGGGGTTCGGGGGGCGCGACCTTGCGCTCGGAGCCCCCGGGGAGGAAGATGCACGCGGAAGGGAGGGCCCATGGGAAGGATCGCCCTTGTCCCCGTGCTCCTCGCGGCGTGCGCCACGCCGTCGGGGCAGCTTGAACATGTCGCGAAGGACTGGTGCCTGACCATCCGGGCGAGCCAGGTGCTCCCCGTCTACCCGCCGAGCGAGGACGTGGAGCCGGGCGACGTCTTCCTCGTCGACACCTCGCTCGCCGACCAGGCGCGCGTCTACGAGGAGAAGGGGTTCCTGCCGCTCGACCAGCTGGTGACGCGCCTGCGCGGGCTCCCGTACGACGCCTTCTACCGCGACGGCTACTTCGAGAACCCGTTCGGCAACGTCCCCCACGAACGCCCCTCCGCGGGCACCTCCCCATCCGCCCCGAAGGTCGCGTTCCCCGCCTATTCGTTCCAGGTGGACCGCAGCCAGGGGCTGAAGCTCGCGCTGCCGCTCTCCGGCGTGCCGGTCGGCCTCGGCCTGCTCGGCTCGTCGCAGGCGCGGGGTTCCGTGACGATCCGCGACGCGTCGACCTACGCGATCGACGGCGAGACGCTGGCGAGGAAGCTCTACGCGTGGTGGAACGCGGACGAGGACGTGCGCGACACGTTCGGCGCGATCGCGCGCGACACGGGAAGGCCGGTCTACCTGCGCGCGGTCACGCGCGTGTTCCTCGCGCGCGGCGTCACGGTGTCGCTCGTGAGCCTCGATTCCGCCGGCGCGGGCGTGGACGCGGGCGTCCCGCCGCAGGTGGAACTCCAGAAGCTCGCGATGGAGCAGCCGGACCTCGCGCCGAAGGCCGCCGCGGCCTACCGCGACGCGCTCGCGACGATCGGCGGCCCGCCCGGCGGCTCGGTGCGGCTCGTGCAGGCGAGCACGCGCGCAGTGACGCTCGACGAGGATTTCGAGCGGCCGCTCGTGCTCGGGTACCTGGGCTTCGACGTGCGCATCTTCCCGGACGGCACGATCTCGGCGCCCGTGCCGAGCTTCGCGACGGTCGCGGGCGGCTCGACGGCGCTCGAGAACGTGAAGGCGATGTCGTTCGGCGAGGACTCGAACACGGCGCTGCTCGAGCGCTTCCTCGAGGATCCCGCGAACTACGAGAAGCTCACGGCCTGGCTCGCGGAGACGGGCAGGGACATCAACCCCTCCGACCTGCTGCACGGCGCCGCGTACTCCCGCGAGCGCGCCGACGCCGTCGCGCACTTCGGGCTGAGGTGACGAGATGGCATTCCCGAAACCGATCAAGGACATCCCGCGCGACCGCGTGCACGCGGTCGTGAAGACGATGCTCATGGACAAGGACGTCGCGAACGTGAACTGCCGCGAGGCGACGGACGGCACCTACACGGTCACGCCCCGCCCGCGGAAACCCGCATCCACGTGAGCTCGTGCTTGTTGTGGAAGAGATGCGCGAGCCGCGAGCCCGGGATCGCGGCGAACGCCTGCGCCGCCGCGTGATCCGTCTCGCCCTGGAACTTCACCGTGAAGACCATGTTGCGCGCGTGCGGGAGCCAGCGCCGCGCCAGCGCGAGCAGGCGGTCGGGGTAGCAGACGACGTCGCAGAAGAGCCAGTCTACGTCGAAGGGCTTGATGCCGAACGCGCTCTCCAGCCGGTGTTCGGCGAACGGCGCCACCCGCGGGTCGAGCGGCGCCCTGTCGACGCTCACGACCCGCGCGCCGAGCTTCGCGAGCGCCCACGTCCAGCCGCCGGGGCTCGCGCCGAGGTCGACGCAGAGCTCGCCCGCCTGCGGCCGGCGCTCCAGCAGGGTGAGCGCCTCCCAGAGCTTCAGGTACGCGCGGTTGGGCGGGCCCTCCCTGTCCTCGACGAAGCGCACTTCGCCGTTGGGGAACGGCGAGGAGCAGTGCGCGGCGGCGAGGAGGCGGGAGCGGTCGAGGAGCGTCCAGCTTCCAAGCGGCGCGATGGGGAGGGGTCCGGGGAACCCAACGGGTTTCGCGGAGACGTACGGGAGCTTCTCCGCGATGAGCGCTGCGCGGCGGTGTTCGGTCGTCGAGTAGAGGGCCCAGTTGCGCTGGATGGCGCGGAGCGCCTTGGCGGCCTCGCCGACGGACGAGAACGCGATCTCGAGGGGGTCGTGCCAGACGTTTTGCGCCCACGCGGCCGCGCGCGGCGGCCCGTCGTGGAGCACCAAGCGCTCGCGCACATCGCGGACGCCGTCCCCGAGCTCATGGAGCAGCTCCTTCAGGAACCCCTCCGCCGCGAGATACCCGGTCATGTGATCCTCAGCGAGGCGACTGTGCGCAGGGTCTGCTCAGCCGACGACCTTCAGGTAGATCGCCTTGCCGTCGCCCTTGGCGTAGAAGTCGTCGAGCGTCGCCGCCCGCGCGTAGCCGCAGCGCTCGTAGAACGCCCGCGTCGCGTCGTACGCCGCCCGCGTCGACGTCTCCACGTAGATCCGCGCCCCCCCCGCGCGCGCGATCTCGTCCTCCGCCGCCGCGAGGATCCCCCGCCCCACGCCCCCGCCGTGCCGTTCGGGCCTCACCGCGATCCAGTAGAGGTCGTGGCTCTCGCTTGTGCACGGGATCGGGCCCCAGCACGCGTAGCCGAGCAGCCCCACCTCGTCGTCGACGAACAGGAACTCGTAGCCGCTCGCCGCGCCGCCCTCCAGCCGCTCCTCGACCAGCTCGCGGGCCACCGCGACCTCGGCCTCCGAGAACACGCCTGTCGCGCGCACCAGCGCCTCCACCGCCGCCGCGTCCTGCGGCGCGACCTCGCGTCGGAAGCTCACCGCGCACCCCCGAACGCGCCCGCGGCGAGCCGGTCGAAAGACCATCGCGCGTTTTTACGGAGCATCGGTGGCCTATCGTATGCGAAGTGTGGGGGCTCCGGGGCTACTCGCCGAAGGCCGCCCGCGCGATGTCCACGAGCGCGTGGCCCGCGAGCGCCTGCGCGGTCCCGTCCGGGTCGTGGCGCGCGATCTCGCGGATCTTCAGCGTGAACTCCTGGCGTAGGCGAGGGAGGATGTCGGGGCATCCGCCGATCCCTTGTGCAAGCGAACGCACCGAGCGCACGGCGAACCGCCGCGCGAACGGGTTGGGGCTCTCGAGCAGCTTCGCGAGGGGGTCCAAGGCATCGGCCCCGAACTCTTCCAGCGCGACCGGGTACGGGATCTCCCCGGCCCGCTCGATCATGCCGACCACGATGGGCATCGCGGCCCGGCAACGCTCGCGGCACAGGGCGTCGGCGACACGCCACGCCGCCTCACCTCGCCGCATGTCGAAAGCGCCGCTCGAGTATTCGCGCTGGAGCGCGTCGAGCAGGAGCCCCACGCGCGCCTTGCGGTGCTCCGTCGGGAGCCCGCCGCACGACACCAACGCCAGGACAAGCTCGTCCCTCCTCTCCTCGTCCCCGGACCGGAGGCGGTTCTCGATGGCCCGCGTCCACTCCTCGCAGGATGTCACCCGGGCGAAGCGCTCCACGATCGTCGCGGGGTGCTCCCAGTCCACGAGGGCGCGTTCCAAGAAGTCCCTCAAGACGGACGGGTGGAGAAGCGCCTCGGGGTCGGACGGGATGGAGCGCGGCTCTTGATCCTGCACGGCTCTCAGGAAACGCACCTCCGTCATCAGCCGGTCCAACCAGCGCGCCGTTTCTGCGGTGCGATCGCGCATCGAGATCCAAGACTCGCTGCCGTCCAGCCGAAGCGTCCCCCCGAAGGTATCGCCCGGCCCCCCGCCGATCACGAACCCGCACGATTGCGGGCACTGCGGCGGGCTTTCCAGGAGCCGCGCGTCGCTGGCAAGCCGCTCGAAGGTCTCGAGATCCTCGGGCCTGAGCTTGACGTCGGACGAGACCACACCGTCGTAGAACCTCGCCTCGCACGTGCCGTCCGACCTCACCCGGATGCGCAAGGCGTCGCACGTCCGCTCGCCGTCGAACGAGAAGACCTCGGGAGCCGCCTCCTCGCCGCCGACCGCCCACGCGATCGCTCTGAGCGCGTGCCACGCCACCGCCTGCGCGGTCCCGTCCGGGTCGTGCCGCGCGATCTCGCGGACTTTCAGCGTGAACTCCACGTGAAGTCGACGGAGGATCGCCTTCCGCTCGTCCTCGGGCAGGCGGTCCAGACCGTCGGCAAGCGAGGCCACGTTGGACACGGCACCCCACCTCACGTGCGGGTCAGGGCTCTCGAGCAGCCACCACAACGGATCCAGCGCGTCGACCCCGAACTCGTGGAGCGAGACGTCCCAGCCCGCTTCCTCTTCCTCGATCACGCGCACGATGAGCGGGAGCGCCGGTAGATAGCGCGCGCGGCACAGCGCGTTCGCGACACTGGAAGCTGCAACGCCTCGCGCGCCTCGCTCCCGTTCGAGGATCCCGACGAGAAGCCGCACGCGCGCCTCGCGGTGCTGCTTCGGCAGCCCCTCGGGATCGGTCCACGCCAACGCGCAGGCGAGACTGTCCTCCCTCTGGCGGTCCCCGCACCGGAGCCGCTCCCCGAGGGCTCGCACCCATTCGGCGCAGGGGACTACCTGCGCCAGCGCCACGACCACCGTGTCGGGTTGGCGCCGGGTCGCGAGCGCTCGCTCCAGCGCCTCGCGGCGGACGGGGGCGTGAAGGACATCGCCCGCGCGCGGGAGGGACGGGTTCCCGTCGTCGTGCAGCACTCGCAGGAAGGCGGCCTCCGTCGCGAGACGCTCCAGCCACCGTGCGACGCCGGCCGTGCGGCCCCACGGCACCACCGCCGACACGATGGGCGAACCGGCCCGGAAGAGGCGGAGCGCCCCGGTGAAATGCGCCGGCCCCTCCTCGTTGCGCGACCGCGTAGGCGGCAGGGGGTCCTCGCGCAGGTTCGCCTCGCTCAGGAGCCGCGCGAGAGCCTCCAGGTCCTCCTCCGTCAGCTTGACGTCGGACGAGGTCGCGCCGCCCACGAACGTCACGTCGCACGCCAGGTTGCACCTGATGACGACCCGCGCCACGAGCCCGCTCGCCGCGTGCGCGGGTTCGTCGACCTCGAACCGGTAGATCTCCGCCGCCTCTTCCCCGGCCGGGGCGGCCGGCGCGAGGCCGAGCACGAACGCGGCGAGGATCGAAGCGCGCACGCTACCGCCCCCCGGGCCCCCCCGCTTCCACGATGCGGCGCAAGACGTCCGAGACCGAGAGGCCGCTTTGCTTCGCCGCCGCCATGAAGCCGGCGTCGGGCGACAAGCACGGGTTCGCGTTCACCTCGAGGATCCACGGCCGGCTCCACTCGTCCACGCGGAAGTCCACGCGCGCGTAGCCCTCGAGCTTGAACAGCATCCAACACTGGCGCGCGAGGTCCTGCAGCATCCGCGCCAGCAGCGGCTCGCTCTTCTCCGCCCCGAACTTGCGCGGCGTGTGGTTGTACTCGTACGAGTCCTCCTGCCACTTCGCCGCGTAGCCGACGATCCGCGGCTTGCCGGGCGCGTAGTCGACGAACAGCGTCTCCGCCGCCGGCAGCACCTGCACGCAGTTCTCCGTCGCGAGCAGCGACAGGTTGAACTCGCGCCCCTCCACGTACGCCTCCGCGAACGCTTCGTCGCCGAGCCGCGGCGCGCGCTCCGCGAGGATCTCGAGCAGCTTCGGGCCGCACGCCTCCACGACCGCGTCGTCCCCGAGGCCGAGCGACGCCTCCTCGTGGACCGACTTCACGATCCAGCGGCCGCCGGCGATGCGCGCGCTCGACTCGAGGTCGTCGATCGTCACCCACGCGGCCGTCGGGAGGCCGCGGAGCGCGAGCATCCGCTTCGCCACGACCTTGTTCGTGGTGAGGAAGAGCGCTTCCGTCCGGCAGCCGGTGTAGCGAAGGCCCATCGCGTCGAGCAGCGCGGGCGCGAGGTGCAGGAGCCGCGCTTTCCCGCCGACCGACTCGACGAGGTTGAACACGAGATCCGGCTTCGCCGCCTCGAGCGCGCGCCCCGCCTTGTCGAGGTCGAGGCCGAAGGGCACGAGCTCGACCGCGTGGCCCGACGTCTTCAGCTCCTCCGCCACGAACTCCGCCTGGGCGACCGTGTCCTCCTCGTCGGGACGCGCCTCGTCGGGGAGGAGATCATGGAGCACGGCAACCCGCATCGTCCAAGAGTCTATCGCGTGCGGGGAGGGCGCGGGGGGGGTTCCGGGGGCGCAACACTTCTGTCGGGGGGCCGCGCCGGGGCCCGCGGACCCGCCCTACCGCCCGATCCGTTCCGCGGCGCTGGCGACGATCCGGCGGATCAGCTCCCGGTAGGGGACGCCCGCCTTCGTGCAGAGGATCGGGAGGTCGGAGTGCTCCGGGTGGAGGCCCGGGAGCGGGTTCGCCTCGAGGACCGAGAGCTTCCCGGCCGCGTCCGCGCGGAGGTCGATCCGCCCGCCGTCGCGGCAGCCGAGCGCGCGCCACGCGGCGAGCGCCAGGCGCTCCGCGTCCGCGGCGAAGGGCCCCTTCGCGAGCACGTACTCGCAGAGGTCCTCGCAGTACTCCTTGTTCTTGTAGGTGTAGGAGTCCGCCTCCGCGGCCGGCCTGAGGATCACCTCGAGCGTGGCGACGGCGACCGCCTTCTCCCCGGTCCCGGTGATCCCGACCGTCACCTCGCGCCCCGGCAGGAAGGTCTCGACGAGCGCGGGCTGGCGGCACGCCTCGATCACGCGCGCGCACTCCGCCTCGAGCGCCTGCCGGTCCCTTACCTTCGACTCCGCGCGGATGCCCTTCGCGGTGCCCTCCGCCACGGGCTTCACGAAGAGCGGGAACGGCAGGTCGACCTTCGCGGCATCCTCGGGGCGCTCGACGACCGCGAAGTCCGGCGTCGGGATGCCACTGTCCCGGAGCACGCGCTTCGCGACCGCCTTGTGGAGCGTGACCGCCGCGCAGAGCGGGTCGCAGAAGGTGTAGGGGATCCCGTACGCGTCGAGCAGCGCGGGCACCTGCGCCTCGCGGCCGAAACCGTTCAACCCCTCCGCGATGTTGAAGACGAGGTCCCAGCGCGCGCCCGCCGCGAGCCGCTCCACGAGGCGCCGGACGTGGCCGACGCGCTCGGTCCGATGCCCGAGCGCCACGAGCTCGCGCTCGATCGCGTCGATCGTGCCTTCCCGGTCGAACTCCGCCGTCTCCTCCTCGCCGTACCCCATCGCGAGGTAGTCGGCGCGGAGGTCATACGTGAGACCGACGAGCATCGTTCACCCGCAACTCGCGGTAGAGCACCTCGTGCCAGCGCACGGCGTCCTCGCGCTTCATCCCGAGCGTGTCGAGGATCGTGCTCCCCGGCGGGACGACGTAGCTCGGGCACCTCCCCCCGACCCCCTCCACTCCCCTCTCGGAGTACTCGAAGGGATACATGCGGCAGACGAGCGGCCGCACGTCGACCGGCAGCGAGCACCCCTCCTTCCCGAGGAACGTGCAGTCGCCGCCCGGCAGGCGTCTGAGGATCGGGCGCGTCCCGTCCGGGCGGAACGCGCCGCGCGCCCACGCCGGATCGTCGCCCTGGTCGAGGTACGAGGGATCCACGGGCGCACGGTCCTCCCAGAAGTCCCCTCGCCCCGTGTGCTCCGCGATCCGCTGCTTGTCCCCCTCGGTCACGAAGACCTCGGAGGTCTGGCAGCAGGTGCGCTCCAGAAGCGCGTGCTTCGCGCAACCCCAGGGACCGCACGCGTGCGCTTCGCTCACAGCGCCGCCTTCGCCGCGGCCGGCTCCGGCACCGGGTCCGGGTAGCGGAAGATCTTGCCCTCGTAGTTGCGGAGGAGGACGAAGTCGCCCTCGCGCCCCGCGACCATGTCCGGGTAGAGCGGGATCTTGCCGCCGCCGCCGGGCGCGTCGACGACGAACGTCGGCACCGCGTAGCCGGTCGTGTGTCCCCGGAGCCCCTGGATGATCTCGAGCCCCTTCTCCACCGGCGTGCGCAGGTGCGCGGAGCCGACGATCGGGTCGCACTGGTAGAGGTAGTAGGGCCGGACGCGCGCCTTCAGGAGCCCGTGGACGAGACGGCGCATCGTCTCGACGTCGTCGTTCACGCCCTTGCAGAGCACCGTCTGGCTGCCGAGCGGGATGCCCGCGTCGGCGAGCCTGCCGCACGCCTCGGACACCTCGGGCGTCACCTCGTTCCCGTGCATGAAGTGGAGGCTCATCCACACCCGGTGCTTCCGGATCATGGCGAGGAACTCCGGCGTGATGCGCTGCGGCAGCGACACCGGCACCTTCGTGCCGACGCGCACGAACTCGACGTGCGGGATCGCGCGCAGCCGCGTGAGCAGCCAGTCGAGCCGGTCGTCGCCCATCGTGAGCGGGTCGCCGCCCGAGATGAGCACGTCGCGGATCTCCTCGTGCTCGCGCACGTACGCGAGCGCCTTCTCGTACTGCGCCTGGTTGAAGTGGTACTCGCCCGTGTGCGAGACGAGCCGCGCGCGCGTGCAGTAGCGGCAGTAGACCGCGCAGAAGCTCGTCACGAGGAAGAGCACGCGGTCGGGGTAGCGGTGCACGATGCCGGGCACCGGGCTCGCCGCGTCCTCGCCGAGCGGATCCTCGGCCTCGCCCGCCGACTGGAAGAACTCGTCGGCCACCGGGACCATCGTCCGCCGCAGCGGGTCCATCGGATCGTCGGGATCCATGAGCGCCGCGTAGTACGGCGTGATGCCGACGGCCAAGCGTCCGCCGATCCGGTCGATCGTGCGCTGCTCGTCGTCGGAGAGACGGAAGACGCGCTCGAGCTGCTCCTTGTCGCGAAGGCGATGGCGGAGCTGCCAGTGCCAGTCGTTCCACTCGTCCGGCGTCGCGTCAGGGAAGTGCGTGCGCCGGAACTGCTCGGATCTCTCGCTGATCGTGAAGGTGGGTTGCTGTGGGGGTGCCTGCGTGGCGGTCGTGCCGTTGGTGGGGCCACTACCTGGCCCGTGTTCGATCGTGTCCATAACCTCCCTGGCCTCGCGGCGCCGTGCTGGGCCGCGCATGGATATCGGAATTGATTACCCGGCTCTTCACCGGAGTCAAGAAGGGTTTACCCGGCGGCGCGGACAGCCATTCAGGCAGGAGGATCCGGGGGGGGTCCGGGGGGCCCCCGGACCCCCCCCTTTCCACGGTCACGCAGGCTTGATCCCGCTTTCATGCCGCGTGGCCGACGGGTTGCTGGCTTCCTCCTGCCGTGGTGCCCGAAGAGATGGCCAGAGGGCTCATGAAGGAGCTTGGGGAGCTCCGCGCGGAGATGTGCGGGCTGGAAGCCGCGTTCGCGGGGGAGCTGGAGGCGATCCACCCCTCCCGCCGGGAAAGCGCGAGGAACCTCCTCCACTACGTCGTGTTGCGGCGGCACGACCTCCGTGCGCTCCAGGACGCCCTGGTGCCGCTCGGCCTCTCGTCCCTCGGCCGCGCCGAGTCGCACGTGCTCGCGAACGTCAACGCGGTGCTCCAGAACCTCTCCCGGCTCTCCGGGACGCCCGCGGAGCCCCCGCCGCCCGCCCACCCCGAGGTGCCCTACCGCCGCGGCACCGAGCTCCTCGAGGAGTGCGTCGGCGGGCTCTTCGGGAGGAAGCCGCAGGGCCGGGGCGTCCACATCATGGTCACCCTCCCCTCGGAGGCCGCCCGCGACTACGGCCTCGTGCGGGACCTTCTCGCGGGCGGCATGGACGTCGCCCGCGTCAACTGCGCCCACGATAACGCCGGGAACTGGGGAGACACGATCTCGAACGTCCGGCGCGCGGAGCAGGAGCTCGGCCGCCCCTGCCGCGTGCTCATGGACCTGGGCGGGCCGAAGATCCGCACCGTGGCGCTCCCGCCCGGCCCGTCGGTCGTGAAATGGCGGCCCAGGCGAGACCTCTGCGGGCGCACGGTGGCGCCGGCGCTCGTCTGGCTCTACCCCGAGGGCGGCGGCGATCCCCCGCCGGCCGCGGCGGACGCCTGCGTGCCCGTCCGAGGCGACTGGCTCGACGCGGTGAAACCGGGGGACCGGGTCCGGCTGTGCGACGCGCGCGACCGGAGCCGGGAGCTCCGGATCGTGGGGGCTTCGGGGGCCGGGCGGTGGGCGGAGGCCGACCGGACCGCGTACGTCGTCCCCGACCTCGAACTCGAGCACCGGCCGGCGGAGGAGGGCGTCGGGGGAGGGGAGGCGGGACGGGTGGGCGACCTGCCGGCCATCGAGCCCTACCTCACGCTCCGGTCGGGCGACCGGCTGCTCCTGACGGACGGGTCGCGTCCCGGCGGGCCGGCGGTCCGCGACGACCGGGGACGGGAGGTGCGGCCTCCGAGCATCGGGATCACGATGCCCGAGGTGCTCAAGGACCTGCGCGCCGGCGAGCCGGTGCTCTTCGACGACGGCAAGATCGGGGGCGTCGTCGAGGAGGCGCGCGGCGACCACGCCGTGATCGCGATCCGCGAGACGGGTCCCGGCGGCTCGCGCCTCCGCGCCGACCGCGGCATCAACCTGCCGGAGACGAACCTCTCCTGCCGCGCGCTGACCGATCGCGATCTCGCCGACCTCCGCTTCGTCGTCGCGGAGGCCGACATCGTGGGCTATTCGTTCGTCCGCAGCGTGGACGACGTGCACCGGCTGCAGGACCGGCTCCGTGCCCTCGGGCGAAGGGACATGCCGATCGTCCTCAAGGTCGAGACGCGCCAGGCGTTCGAGCACCTGCCGCGGCTGCTGCTGGCGGCGATGAGGAGCCCGGTCGCGGGCGTGATGATCGCGCGCGGGGACCTCGCGGTAGAGTGCGGTTTCCGCCGCCTCGCGGAGGTGCAGGAGGAGATCCTCTGGATGTGCGAGGCGGCGCACATGCCGGTCGTGTGGGCGACGCAGGTGCTGGAGCAGCTCGCGAAGGTCGGGATGCCGTCGCGCGCGGAGATCAGCGACGCGGCGCTCTCGGTGCGCGCGGAGTGCGTGATGCTCAACAAGGGCCCCTTCATCCGCGACGCGCTGAAGACGCTCGACGACATCCTGCGCCGGATGAGCGACCACCGCCACAAGAAGCGCGCCCTCCTCCGCCGTCTCAAACTCGCCGACCTAGGGTAGGGATTGACCTGCGCGGCGCGCGTAACCGGCTGGCCTGAAAGGGGTTGCACGTCGAGGACCGCGGCACTCGTGCCGCAGGCGCGGGGGGCGGCTACCGCGACGGCCACGCCGCGAGGAACCGCGGCGGCTTCGCCTCGAGGTCCGCGGCGAACGAGACGTTGAACCCGCTCTCCGCCGCGGGGTCGCGGCGACGCACGTGCCAGCGGCGGTTGTCGCCCGCCTCCGCATCCGGCGCCGGCTCGCCCTCGTCCGGCCGCCGCAGGTAGGTGTCCTTCCCGCCGAGGTCCAGGAACACCGCCGCCTGCGTCAGGTAGAAGGAGGCCGCCGACGTCTTCGGCGCGTCCCCATACTCCGGACGCTCGTCCACGTCGCCGAAGCCCTTCGTGCCCGCGTCGAGCACGTACGTGTCGTCGCCGCCCTCGTCGAGGAGGAACGCGTTGCTCCGCACCTCCGCGAGCCCGGTCGAGATGATCCTCGCCTCGTAGCGGTCGTTCCCCGCGCCGCGATCGATCAGGAACGCGTTCACGACGTCCCAGCCGAAGCCGAGCCCGGCGCCCGCGTTCTCGAGCAGCGTGTGCCGGTCGTTGCCCGCCTCGTCGATGAGCGCGCCGATCGCGAAGTGCGCGCCGGACCCCTGCGTGAAGTAGACGCTCTCGTAACGGTCGTCGCCGCCGCCGTCCCAGAGGAGCCCCGTGCCGTACCAGTAGCCGATGCCCTGGCTGAAGTTGCCCGCCTCGTAGGTGTCATTGCCTTGGGCGTCGAGGAGCGCGCCGAGCCCGCCGGCCCAGTTGTGCCCGTCGCTGCCGTCGCCGCGCCGCCCGAAGCCCGCGCCCTGCGCGTTGTTCGCGGCGATCCTGTCGGCTGAGTGGTAGTCCGCGCGCCCCGCCTTGAGGGCGTCGCGCTCGGCGAAGTACCGGTCGTCGCCCGAGCGGTCGGCGAGCACGCCGATCCCCCCGGGTCCCCCGTACCCCTCCCCATCCCCCTCGAGCAGGCGGAAGGCGTCGTCGCCGCCCGCATCGAACAGGAGTCCGATGCCGAAGATCCCGGCGCCCTCCCCGCCGGCAGCCATCTTGTAGGTGTCGCAGCCGCCCTCGTCGACGAGCGCGCCGAGCCCGAACATCCCGAAGCCGAGCCCGTAGCGGCCGGTGACGTAGCTGTTGCCGCGGTCGCCCGAGGCGTAGACGATGCCGCAGCCGAGGATGCCGCTCGCGAGCTCCGCGGTGCCGCCCTCCTCCTGCACGTCGACGGCGCCGCCGTCGCCGAGCATGCCCTCGTGCTCGAGCAGGAGCGCGACGGAGAGCGTGCGGCGCGGGCCGGTGGCGCCGAGCGGGCTCCGGAACGCGCCCCGCCCCGCGAAGTCCACGACGAGGAACGGATCCCTCTCGCGGCGGTCCGCCTCGCCCTCGTTGTCGAAGCGCACGGCGCCCCACGGTGTCTCGAGCCGGAACCGGAACGCCGGCTGCCCGCCCGCGGGGATCTCGCGCCGCGCGTCCTCGACCGCCTGCAGCGCCTTCAGGCACCCGTAGTAGAGCGAGGGCTGGTCGATCCGCTTCGCGATGTCGTCGAACACCGGGTCGTAACCCGTGCCGTCCGGCGTCTCGTCGAGCAGCGCCGGCAGCGCGGCGAAGAGGCGGTCGCGAAGGTCCGAAGGCACGTCGCGAAGGCCGACGTCGATCCACTCGCGCGCGTCGATGAGGTTCAGAAGGAGCCTCGCGAGGGGAAGTTGGAGGGGTCCGGGGACCTTGTCGACGTCGGCGCGGAGCTTCGCGCGCGGCGACGGCTCGTCCTTCGAGAACTGCGCGCCGAAGCTCATCGGGCGCCGCAGCGGTTTTCCCGACCGCTCAAGCAGCGTCTCGCACGCGTGGAGCAGCGGCTCGCCTTCCCACGGCTCCGGGTCGAGGTTGGCGGAGTAGCCGCGGAACCCGCCGAGGAGCCGGTCGGTGCCGAGGACGACGCCGAGCCTAAAGAGCGTCTCCTTCCGGTCCTTCTCGTCCGGCGCCTCGCGGAGCTTCTCCGGGGTGAGCAGCTCGATGACGGCGTTGCCGAGCGTGCGCGTGAAGCCGTAGGTGTCGAGCGGCCGGGCGTGGAGGTCCTCGAAGAAGGGGAGCATGTAGGGCGTCGTCTTCGGGTGCGGGTAGCGCCCCCAGTGCGCGGGCGGGCGGTAGCCGAGGTCTGCCTTCGCGATCCCCATCGCGGCGAGCGCGTCGTCGAGCGCGTCGCGCTCCGGCTCCGATCCGGCGGGGAGCGCGGCGCAGACGGCGAGGAGCAGGACGAGCGGGCGGATGGCCATGGACACGACGATACCCGTTCCGCCGAAAACGGGCGCGGGAGCGCCGGAGCGCTCCCGCGCGGCAAACAAGAGGACTTCAGCGCACCGGCGGCCGTCCGCAGGTGCCACACCAGGTGTCCATCGCGGGCATCTGGTCGATCTCGGCGAAGATCTGGTCGTAGTTCGTGCTTTCCGGCGGGGAGAGCAGCTCGTCCGGAAGGC
The DNA here is from genome assembly GCA_036273915.1 of Planctomycetota bacterium. GTDB lineage: Bacteria > Planctomycetota > PLA2 > PLA2 > PLA2 > PLA2. Next base: position 15,926 of record DASUGR010000202.1, read on the forward strand.
GCGGGTGGAGGAGCGGATGGCGCAGCGCGGCGTACTCGCCGCCCTGCTCGAGGACGACCTGCTCCGTCTCGACGCCCAGGTAGTGCACGATCTGGTGGGCCGCCATCGCACCGAGGGGGATGGCGTCCATCGCGTTGAAGTCGATGACGACGCCGGAGTACCGCGTGCCGTTCGCCGTCGGGCCCGGCACCGCGCCCGAGACGCTGGAGACCCCGTAGTCCATCGAGCTCACGAGGAAGAGGTTGAGCGCGCCGTCCGGGAAGCCGGCGGTGCAATTGGCGAGCATGCCCTCCGTCATCGACTGGTCCCACATCGTGTCGTAGTAGGGGTCGAGGGTGAAGAAGGAGATCTTGCCCAACCGGATCCCGCTCTCGCCGAGGATCGCGTCGACCGTCGTCACCATCTGGTTCACCTTGGCGTCCGACATGGCGTAGTAGGGGTTGATCCCGAGGCCGTTCGCGAGGAACACCCGGAGATCCAGGGTCCCGTCCTCCACCGCGCCGCCCGTGCGCTGCACGACCGTCACGCGGACCTGGAGGTGGTCGGTGCCCGCCCACGAGTCGCGAAGCCGGAAGCCGTACATGCCGCCGCCGCTCTCCAGCTGGACGTCGGGCAGGTCGGAGTTCGGCACCTGCACGTTGAGGTAGCCGTAGCCTCCCGCCGGGTAGTTGGACAACCAGCCGAGCGGGCCGGTCATGTCGTAGTTCTCGTAGACCGTCCCGGACGGCCCCTCGAAGCCGATCAGGTCGATGCACGACCAGCTCTCGCCCGTCGCCTCGAGGTAGATGCCCACGGCCTCCGCCGGGACGTTGATGTACTGCCAGTAGGACTCGAAGCTCGAGCTGTCGAGCCAGACGTCGTAGTAGGTGACGAGGCGCGCCTCGATCCCGGTCCCGCCCACCGTCGCCTCAAGAGGCGAAGCGGTGACGCTGTTCGCCACGTGGACGACCGCGGAGGCGTTCCACGCCCCCTGCGGCGTGTAGAGGATCGGCAGGTGGAGCGTCTGGCCCGGGCCCACGTCGGCCGGCAGGACGGGCGCGTCGGGCGCGACCGAGAACTCCCCCACGGGAACCGAGAGCCCCGTCACCTTGACCGTCGTGAACGTGCTCGTGTTCTGGAAGTCCACGCCGAGCTCGACCTTGTCGCCGACGACGACCTTCCCCGCGGACACGTCCGTCTGCACGAGCTGCGCCGTGGGCTGCTCGACGCCGGTGCCCCTGAGCGTCACCTCGATCGGGGTCTTCGACGCGGAGGTGTAGACCTGGACGACCGAGGAGGAGGCCCCGAGCGCATGGGGGGTGTACTCCAGGCGGACGAAGAACCTCGAGGCCGGGGCGACCTCGGCCGGGAGGTGGAACGCGTCCGGCGCGATCACGAAGTCCCCGTCGGGAGGCGTGACGTCCGCGACCGTGATCGGCGTCGCGTCGCAGGTGTTGATGACGTAGAACCCGAACTTCCCGGTCTCGCCGACGACAACGTCGCCCGCGGACGCCGTCGACTGCGGGACCTCCGCGGACGCCGTCTCGAGGTCGCCCTCGAGCCGCAGCGTCATCGGAATCGCCACGAGGCCCGGAACCCGGTACATGAGGCGGATCGTCCCTTCCTGCACCGTGGGATCGAGCACCGCGGGCGGGGTGAAGGTCACCCACAGACGGACGACCTGGCCCTCCTCGACGGCCATCGGCAGCGTGCCCTCCGCCGGCATGAAGGGGCCGACGGGCGGCTCCAGGAGCTCCAGCACGCCCTCCCGATAGACGGGTTTCACGACGTCCACGGCCATCGTCGTGGGCATGTCGCAGCGGACCGCGCCGAGCAGGATGGCCTGGACCTGCTCGTTCGCCCCGCTCGCGGCGTCCGACCCCCCGTTGCTGCAGCCGATCACGAGACCGGCGCACAAGAGAATGAGCGTCGAGCCCTTGCGCATGTGTTCCTCCTGAGGCGCCGCCCGACGGGCGCCCTTTCTCGTTGCGCCCGGGAGTGCAGTCGCTCGAGAGGATCGCCGGAGCAAACGCGAAGCCACACCGGCCCCCGCGGTCGCAAAGCGTTGCATCTCTCCGCGGGGGAGCGGGTTTTCCGAGGGCGCGGATGGTTCCGCAGTAGCCGACCCGCCGCGTTTTCCCGCGTGGATTTAGCCCAAACGAGGCAAATCACACGTGGAAACGCGGGTCCGCGGATACTCCGTATCCTGCGCGCAACGACACTGTTGCAAGGCGAAGGGGCTCCGGGGACCGCCGCTCAGGCGCCGATCGCGTCGCCGTCCTCGCGGCGGATCGCGACGACCGACGGACGAGGCGCGCCCGCGCCGTCCGGCCACCGGCTGGACGGCTTCTCGACCGTGCCGCCCTCGCCCGGGTGCTGGATCGCCGCGAAGAACGTCCGGCCGTCCGACGTGAATGCGGGGCCGCACACCTCGGCCCCCTCCGGCGCCGAGAGGAACTGCCGGACGCGGCCACGCTCCGGCCCCGCGGTCGGGACGACGAAGATGCCGTCGTTGTTCCCGATCGACCCGCGCTGCCCGTCGGTCGCGATCCAGAGGTTGCCCGCGCGATCGAACGCCACGTTGTCCGGCGTCGAGATCGGGGAGACCTTGCCCTTCGGGAACCCGGCGAAGTAGGTCGAGGGATCCCCGGGGTCGCCGCACACGAGGAAGAGGCTCCACCGGAAGCGGCGCGCCGCGGCGTCGTTCCCCTCCTCGAGGATCTCGACGACGTGGCCGCACCTGTTCGCCGCGCGCGGGTTCGCCCCGTCGACCTGGCTGCCGGCGCGCTTCGCGTTGTTGGTCATCACCGCGTAGACGGCGCCGGTGACCGGGTTGCGCTCGATGTCCTCCGGGCGGTCCATCTTCGTCGCGCCGAGGAGGTCCGCGGCGCCGCGCGTGTTCAGGAGCACGTCGGCCTGCGACGCGAAGCCGTTCGCCTCGGTGAGCGGCCCCTCGCCGTGGACCAGCGGCAGCCACGTGCCGGTCCCGTCGGCGTCGAGGCGCGCGACGAAGAGCGTCCCCTCGTCGAGGAGCCCGGAGCAGCTGCGGCGGTCCGCCCCCGAAGCCCCCCTCGATACGAACTTGTAGATGTGCTCGAACGCGGTGTCGTCGCCCATGTACACGACGGCCCGCCCGTCCGCGGCGAGCGCGGTCGCCGCCGCCTCGTGGAGGAAGCGGCCGAGCGCCGTGCGCTTTTTCGGCATCGCGAGCGGATCGTAGGGGTCGATCTCGACGACCCAGCCGAACCGGAAGGCCTCGTTCGGCTCGAGCGAGACGTCGAAGCGGCCGTAGAAACGCTCCCAGCCGCGCGCGGTGCGCCCCTTGGGGATCCCGTAGCGCGCGTGCATCCGCGCGACCGCGCCGTCCGGCAGGCTCCCGGCGCCCGCGAAGTACTGGTGGAAATTCTCCTCGCACGAGAGGGCCGTTCCCCACGGCGTGACGCCGCCGGAGCAGTTGTTGAGCATGCCGAGCACGCGCGTGCCGGTCGGGTCCGCGTGCGTCCTGAGGAGCGGGTGCCCCGCGGCGGGGCCGGTCAGCTCCATCGGCGTGTCGCCGGTGACCCGCCGGTTGAAGCCCGAGTCGTACGCGTACGTCACGCGACCCTCGCGGTCGCGGCGCACCTCGACGACGGAGAGGCCATGCGCGGCGACGTCGACCTCGACCTGCTCGCGCGTCGCCGAGCCCTCGGTGTAGCCCGGGAACATGAGCTCCGGGTTCGTGTACTCGTGGTTGACGACGAGGAGGCCGCGCGACGGGTCTCCGCCGCCCCACGGCAGGTTCAGGTGCGTGGTGAAGTCGCAGTTGTAGCCGAACGCGAGCGCCTGGTCGCGCGCGGACCAGTCGGAGATGTCGAAGCGGCGCACGCCGCGCGCGAGCGGATCGCCCCAACGGAGCACCACGTCGTGCGCGTAGCCCTCGGGCACGATCAGGCGGTCCTCGGTCGACGGCGCGATCGGCGTGAAGCCGAGGCCTCTCTCGGCGGCGAGCCCGCGCCCGGCGACGACGACCAGCGATGCGAGCCCGGCCTTCAGGACGTCCCGCCGCGAGAGCGAGGCGAGGACGACGTCGCCGAGCGAGCCGGGGGCGCTAGAGGGCGCCGAGGCGCAGAGGTTGCCGCACTTCCAAGAGCAGGTGGCGGGATGACGCTCCACCCCTGCATTCTAGGGCGCCCGCATCAAGGCGATGTGAAAGGAGGGGGCTTCGGGGGCGCGGGATCCCCATGGCATCGCGTCCTCCCCCCGCGCCCCCCTTCTTCCCCAAAGGCCGCGGGCCGTCCCGGAGGACGGCCCGCGCCGGTTCGAACACGCTTCCTACTCGCTGGACTTGTTGTTCCGCATCGCCTCCTCGAGCTTCTTGATGTCCTCGGGCGACAGCTTCGGGCGGTCCACCTTGATGGTCAGCCTGTTCAGCTTCGCGGTGAGCGGGAACGGCGGGTGGTAGTCCGCGTCGTTCACGCCGGTCAGCGTGTCCGAGCCGATGTCGAAGGCCTCGTCCCATTGCAGGATCATGGGCAGGGTCTTCTCCATCTTGATGGTCTGGACCTCCTTGCCGTCCACCTTCAGCGTGCCCGTGGCGGAGCGCCCGAGGCCGCTCAGGTTGTTGAACGCGAGCGTGCCGACGCCGAGGCCGTCGTACACGAAGTCGAACTCGATCGTGTGCTCGCCCGGCCCGAGGGGGTCGGGACCCTGCCACCGGATCCGCTCGAGATCGATGAGGTTCCAGAGAAAGACCGGCTTGCCCTCGAGCAGGTAGAACCCGTAGCCGGCGAAACGCCCGCCGGAGGCCAGGATCACTCCCTCCGCCCCCCCCTCGGGGACCGTGATGTCCGCCGTGATCGTGAACGAGCTGTCGAGCAGGAACGGCGAGTCGCCCTGCGGGACCCCGGTCATGGGCCTCGTGTAGACGAACTGGGTGCGGCCGGCAGTGATGTTGGGGCGCGGCGCCACGATGCGCGCGGCGACCGATGCGTCCAGCGGGAAGACCTGGTACTTCCTCCCCTCCTCGATGAACAGCCTCTTCAGCTCCTGCACCTTCTCGGGATACCGCGCCGCGAGGTCCTGGGACTGGCTGAAGTCCTTGTCGAGGTTGTAGAGCTGGAGCACCTGGTTGTTCAGCGGATCGGGATTCGCCTCGCCGAACGCCTCCCACGGCGCGCGGTTCACCTTGGTGGAGAGCAGCCAGCCCTCGTGATAGAGCGCCCACTGCCCGAACATCTCGAAGTACTGCGTCTTGTGCCGCGACGGCGCCTTGGCGTTCTTCTCGTCGAACGTGTAGGCGAAGCTCGTCCCCTCGATCGGCGCCTGCGGGATCCCGTCGACCGCCCCCGGGGCGGAGATGCCGCACACGTCGAGGAGGGTGGGCACGACGTCGATCACGTGGCAGAACTGCTCGCGCAGGCCGCCGGCGTCCTTGATGTGGCCCGGCCAGGAGACCGCCATGCACTGGCGGACGCCGCCGAGCTTCGAGGCGTTCTGCTTGAACCACGTGAAGGGCGTGTCGAAGGCCCACGACCAGCCTGCCGACATGTGGTTGTAGGTGTGCTCGGTGCCCCAGACGTCGTAGTACTTCTCGAGCTGCACCTCGACCGGAACCTGGACGCCGTTGAAGAACGCGACCTCGTTGGGCGTGCCGAGAGGGCCGCCCTCCGCGCTCGTGCCGTTGTCGCCGTTGATGTAGATGATCAGCGTGTCGTCGAGCTTGCCCATGTCTTCGACGGCCTGGATGACGCGCCCGATCTCGTGGTCGTTGTAGGCCTCATAGGCGGCGAAGATCTCCGCCTGCCGGACGTAGAGCTTCTGCTCGTCGGGCGTCAGGTCGTCCCAGTTCTTGAGAACCTGCGTCGGCCAGGGCTCGAGCTGCGTGTCCTGCGGGATGACGCCCAGGCGCTTCTGGTTCTCGAAGATCTGCTCCCGCAGCTTGTTCCAGCCCTGGTCGAAGAGGTGCATCTCGCGGATCTTCTCCACCCACTCCTTCGTCGGGTGGTGCGGCGCGTGCGTGGCGCCGGGGACGTAGTAGCAGAGGAACGGCTTCTCGGGGTCGATCTCGTTGATGCGGTTCATCCAGTCGATCGCGTCGTCCGCCATGGCCGTGACGAGGTTCCACGTCCCGGGCTCGGCGCCCTGGAACGGGTAGATCTGGGTGGTGTTGCGGAAGAGGTTCGGCTCCCACTGGTTCGCGTCGCCGCCGACGAAGCCGTAGAAGTAGTCGAAGCCCATGCCGATCGGCCACTGGTCGAACGGCCCGACGAGGCTCGCCTCGAACGCCGGCGTGTTGTGGTTCTTGCCGAACCACGACGTGGCGTAGCCGTTGTCGCGCAGGACGCGTCCGATCGTCGCCTTGTCCTTCGCGATGATGCTGTTGTAGCCGGGGAAGCCGGTGGCCTGCTCGGAGATGACGCCGAAGCCGGCCGAGTGGTGGTTGCGCCCGGTGATGAGCGCGGCGCGGGTCGGCGAGCAGAGCGCGGTCGAGTGGATGTTGTTGTAGCGGAGCCCGGCCTTGGCGATGCGGTCCATCGCCGGCGTCGGGATGACGCCGCCGAATGTGCTCGGCACCCCGAAGCCCGAGTCGTCGGTCATGATGAGCAGGATGTTGGGGGCCTTCCGGGGCGGCACGGTGCGCGGCGCCCACCAGGCCTTCGACTGGAGCGCCCCATCCTTGATCACGCCGCCGAACGCCGGGTCCGGCGCGGGCAGCTGGTTGCCGCTGATGGTCGTCGTCGCGCCGGGCGAGCCCGGCGCGCCGGTGGTCTCGATCGGCGTGCCCGCGTCGGCGGCGGCGGATGCAGGCGCCGGCGCGGCTTGCGGCGCGGGCTTTGAGTCCTCTTTGCTAGACGCGCAGCCAGCGATGAGCGACACGGCCGCGGCCCACGCCAGCGCGCCGCGGCCCACTCGGTACGTTGAACCCATGATTGCGTCCTCCTCCGGCGTCCAAGCTAAGTCGTCGTGCAAGAACAACTGCTACATCCGGCCGGCTGCGACGACGCGATGCCGCGTGCCTGACGCATTTGTTCTCGCACGACGCCTAACCCCGCCGGCAATTTGGCCGCCAGCCGTCCGCGGGGGAGGCCGTCTGCCCGCCCCCCTCCCTCCCGGACCAGAACCGCCCGCCTGCTAGCATTCCCGGCGGAGATCTTCGTGGAGCAGCAATGGCAGGACGTCGGCAGCGCGGCGGAGCTCGGCAGGATCGCGGTCCAGGAGGTCCGCGTCGGCAAGGCCACGATCGCGCTCAGCTGCCGCGACGGGATCTTCGGAGCGGTCTCGGGGACCTGCCTGCACGTCGGCGGGCCGCTCGGACAGGGCACGCTGGAAGGCGATCACCTCGTCTGCCCGTGGCACTCCTGGAGATTCCACCGGGTGACGGGCGAGGCAGCCTTCGCCGACAACCGGGTCGCACGCCATGACGTGCGGGTCGAGAACGGCAGGGTGCTCGTGGCCGTCGAGCCCGCGACGAAGCCCGGCCGCGCGAAGCGGGACCCGGATCCACTCGCGCGAGCCCGGGGGGCGCGGCGTCAGGCGACCCGGGCGCTCGGATCCGCTCCCCGGAGGCTGGCGTCGGCACTCGGCGCACCGAAGAACGCGGTCGCGGCGGCGTCGGCGTCGATGCAGCGGGCGGCCGCGATCGTGAGGCTCTTGCCGTCCGTCCGCCAGGGCTCGCCCGACGCCGGGTCGAGCAGATGGTGATAGCGGCGGCCGCCGCAGCGGAAGCCCTGCAGGTAGTCGCCTGATGTCGCCACGGCCTCGTCCTCGACCGAGAGCACGCGCTCGACCCGCGAGGGGTCCTTGGCCGACTGGACCCCGACCTGCCACTTGTCGCCGTCCTCCGACGCGCCCATCGCGTAGAGGTCGCCGCCCGCGTTCACGAACGCGCGCGTGATGCCGCGCGCCCGGAGCGCGTCGACCGCGCGGTCCACGGCATAGCCCTTCGCGATGCCGCCGAGGTCGACCGCCACGTCGCCGTCGGTGAACCGCGCGACCGGCGCGCCGCGCCACGTGTCCAGCTCGAGCGACCGGTGGAGGTGCCGGCCCGCCCACCGGCGCACGTCGCCCTCGGGCGGGGGCTCGTGCCGGCGGTTCACGTCCCAGAGCTCGATCGCGCGCCCGATGCAGGGATCGAAGAGGCCGTCCGTCGCCCGCGCCCAGCGGAGCGCCTCGGCGAGCACGCGCGCCGTCTCCGGCGCCACGGCCACGGGCCCCCGCGCCCCCCCGGAGTTCAGCCGCCCGACGTCGCTCATGGCCGAGAAGCGCGACATCCGCGCGTCGACGGAGCGCAGCTCGGAGAACGCGGCGTCGATCGCCTCCTCGGCCAGGGCCGCGTCCGGGTGCACCACCGCGACCTCGGCGAGCGTCCCCATGACCGGGATCATGCGGCGCACGAGACCGCGACGCGGCCTGAACGCGAGCGGCGACATCGCCACCGCGAAGGCGCCCGCGCCGAGCGCGAGGAAGGTCCTACGGTCGATCGGGGCCATGGCCTTTCTCCTTGAACCAGCCGCACGAGCGGCACGAGTCGCAGCTCTCGCAGGAGCCCCGAGCCGCGACGAACGCGGACAGCGCGAAGAGCGCCGAGACGGCGAGGATCGAGAGGATCGCGGTCATCCGGCGCTCCCGAGGCCCGCGAAGCCCATGAACGCCAGCGAGAGGCTGCCGGCGATGAACAGCACGAGCGCCTGCGTGCGCAGGAGCTTCGGCACGTCCGCGGTCTCGACCTCCTCGCGGATCGACGCCATGAGCGCGAGCGCGAGCAGGAGGCCGAGCCCCGCCCCCACCGCGAAGAAGATCCCCTCGACGAATCCGTACGCGCGGTTCGTCTGGAACATCGCGAGGCCGAGGATCGCGCAGTTCGTCGTGATCAGCGGCAGGTAGATCCCGAGCGCCCGGAAGAGCGCGGGCGAGAGCTTCTTCACCGCCATCTCGACGACCTGCACGAGCGACGCGATCACCACGATGAACGAGATGAGCCGCAGGTAGGGCGCGTGGACGAGCACGAAGCGGTTCAGGAACGACGCCGCGAGCGAGGTCAGCACGAGCACGAAGGTGTTCGCGAGCCCCATCCGCACGGCGGTCGCGATCCGGCCGGACACGCCGAGGAACGGGCAGAGCCCGAGGAACAGCGTGAGCGTGAAATTGTTCACGATCATCGCGGACAGGAGGATCCAGAAGAGGTGCCCCATCACGCCGCCTCCCTCGATGCCGCGTCCGCGGGCGCCGCGGCGCGCGCCTGCCGCGCGTGCCACCAGCTCTTGCCGAGGAGCAGGAGGCCGAGCGTCAGGAACCCGCCCGGCGGCAGGATCATGAAGACCCACGGCTCGTAGGACTTCCCGAAGAGCGGGAGGCCGAGGAACGAGCCGCTGCCCAGCACCTCGCGCACCGTGCCCATCATCAGCAGCGTGATCAGGAAGCCGAAGCCGCTCCCGACCGCGTCCATGAGCGAGCGGAACGTCGTGTTCCGCGACGCGAACGCCTCGGCGCGCCCGAGGATGATGCAGTTGACGACGATCAGGGCGATGAACGCCCCGAGCGCCTTGTGCACGGTCGGCACGATCGCCTCGAGCGCCATGTCGGCGATCGACGTGAACGTCGCGATGATCAGGATGAACGTCGAGATGCGGATCGCGTTCGGCACGACCCGCCGCACGAGCGACACGAGCACCGACGACCCGCAGAGGACGAAGACGGTCGCGCTCCCCATCGCGAGGCTGTTCGCGACCGAGTTCGTCACGGCGAGCGTCGGGCAGAGCCCGAGCAGCTGGACGAGCACCGGGTTCTCGCGCCAGATCCCGCGGACGACGTCGTCGGTCTTCATTCGCGGGCCTCCGCCAGCGCGGGGCCGAGCCGGTCGAGCGCGCGGTTGATGATCCCGATCACCGTGCGCGAGGAGATCGTCGCGCCGGTGATCATGTCGACCCCCTCCCCCGCGCCCCCACCTTTGATCCCCGCGAGCGGCGTCGTCGCGCCGGTGAACTCGCTCACGAACGGCTCCTTCTCGATCTTGTCGCCGAGACCGGGTGTCTCCTTGCTCTCGAGCACCTTCATGCCGATCAGCGTCCTGGTCGCGGGGTCGTAGCCGAAGATCACGCGCACGGTGTCCTGGAAACCGGGCGCCGCGGCGACGATCGCGTAGCCGACGCGCCTGCCCGCCGCGTCGTAGCCCGCGTAGACGCGCTCGCCCTTGACCTCGATCTCCTCGAACCGCGCGGGCTCCTTCAGCACCTCGCGCACCGCGCGCCGGAGCATCTCCTCCTTGTGTGCCGCGATCGTCGGCTGGGTCGCCTGGAAGACGAGGACGAGGAGGAAGCCCGCGAGCGCGCCGGCGCCCGAGAGCGTGGCGACGAGCCTCACGGGGGAGGATGCGGGGGGGGCCGGGGGGCCGGTCATGCCGCCTCCTTGGTGCCGAAGACGCGCGGCTGCGTGACGCGGTTGATCGCGGGCACGGCCGCGTTCATGAGGAGGATCGCGTACATCACGCCCTCGGCGAGGCCGCCCCACACGCGGATCGCGACGACGAGGACGCCGATCCCGGCGCCGAAGATCAGCGCGCCGCGGTGCGTGACCGGCGACGTCACCATGTCCGTCGCCATGAAGACCGCGCCGAGCACGAGGCCGCCCGACAGCAGCATGAACACGGGGCCGGGGTAGCGCGGATCGGCGAGATGGAGCACGGCGGAGAAGAACGCGACCGTGACGAAGATCGACGCCGGGATCCGCCAGTTGAGGTAGTTGCGGAGCGCCAGGTAGCCGCCGCAGAGGAGGATCACGAGCGCGGCCGTCTCGCCGAGGCTGCCGCCCGTGGTGCCGAGCAGCAGGTCGAGGACGGGCGTGCCCTTGTGCTCGAACTTCATGAGGCCCAGGGGCGTCGCGGCCGTCACCGTGTCGAGCGCGCTCGGGCTCGCGAACGGGAGCGCGAACGTGCCCCCCCGGAGCCCCCACCAAGGTCCCGCCGCGACGGGCCACGTCGTGATCGCGACCGGGAACGCCGCCTGCAGGAACGCCCGGCCGAGGAGCGCCGGGTTGAAGACGTTCTGGCCGAGGCCGCCGAAGACGAGCTTGCCGAAGACGATCCCGAAGGCGCCGCCCAGGAACGCCATCCAGAGCGGGATGCCGGGCGGGAGCGTGAGCGCGAGGAGGATCCCCGTGATCGCCGCCGAGCCGTCGCGCGTCGAGGAGCGCTGCCCCCAGATGCGCTCGGGCACGAGCGCGCCGAGCACGCACGCGAGGACGACGAGGAGCGCGGTCGGCCCGAAGAAGTGCGTCGCCGCGGCCACGACCGGGACGAGGCTGAGGACGACGTTCCACATGATCTTCGGCGTCGAGTCGCCGGAGTGGAGGTGCGGCGAGGCGGTGACGAGGTAGCTCATGCGGGCGCCTTGGCCGCTGGGGCCGCGTTCGCCTTCCTGAGCGCCGTCTTCGCCGCCGCGAAGAGCTGCGAGAGCGGGATGTGCGACGGGCAGACGTAGGAGCAGCAGCCGCAGAGCATGCAGTCGCGGAGGTGCAGCGGCTCCATGTCCGCGTAGCGCGACTTCCGCGCGAGGCTGCCCAGGATCTGCGGGTTCAGGAAGACCGGGCACGCGTCGAGGCAGTGGCCGCAGCGGATGCACGGGTAGGCGCGGTTCCGCCGCGCCTCCGCCTCGGTGAGGACGAGGATGCCGGTCGTCCCCTTCGACACGGGCGTCATGAGGTCCTTCTGCGAGACGCCCATCATCGGCCCGCCCGAGACGATCTCGCTGGCGTCGTCCGCGAGTCCGCCGCACGCGTCGAGGAGGTCCTTGAGCTTCGTCCCGACGGGCACGATCAGGTTGCCGGGCCTCCTCACGCCCGCGCCGCTCACGGTCACGATGCGCTCGACGAGCGGGAGACCCGTCTCGAAGACCTCCGCGATGGTCGCGACCGAGGCGACGTTCTGGACGATCACGCCGGCGTCGAGCGGGAGCTTTCCCGACGGCACCTCGCGGCCGGTGAGCGCCTTGATGAGCATCTTCTCGGCGCCCTGCGGGTACTTGACGGAGAGCGGCAGCACGGTGACGTCGATGTCGCCGGGCAGCGCGCGGCGGATGGCGTCGATCGCGTCCGGCTTGTTCTCCTCGATCCCGAAGAGCGTCCTCTCGACGGAGAGGCACTTCATCATCAGGCGCACGCCGAGCAGCACGCGGTCGGGGAAGTCCGCCATCGTGCGGTGGTCGGTCGTGAGATACGGCTCGCACTCGCAGCCGTTGATGATGAGCGCCTCGATCCTCTTGTCCTTCGGCGGCGACAGCTTCACGTGGGTCGGGAACGCGGCGCCCCCGAGCCCCACGACGCCCGCCTCCTGCACGGCCGCGACGATCTCCCTGGGCGCGAGCCCGCGCCACTCGGGCACCATCCGGGGCCGCGCCGCCTGCGCCGACCAGGGCTCGACCGCGATGCGGATCGCCTGGTCGCAGCTGCCGTCGGGGTGCGGCCAGAGCCCGACCTCGGTCACCGTGCCGGTGGCCGAGGCGTGGACCGGCACCGAGACGAAGCCGTCCGCGGCGGCGATCTTGTCGCCGCGCTCGACGCGGTCGCCCGCCTTGACGATCGGGATCGCCGGCTTGCCCGCGTGCTGGCGCAGCGGGAGCACGACCTCGGCCGGATAGGGCATCCGGCGCGTCGCGAGCGCGGCGGTCCGCTCCTTCCGCTCGGGAGGGTGGACGCCGTGGCGGAACCTCAGCAGTGCGCGCATGCCGTCACGCGAACTTCTTCCCCCGTTCGACCCACTTCGCGAGGTCCTTCTCGTCCGGATCGAGCGGCGTCCCCGTGTGGATGATCCGCACCGGGCAGCGCTCGGCGGCACGTACGATATCTTTGTACGGTCCGCCTCGCGGATCCTTCACGTAGGCCTGCTTCTTCTCGTTGTAGGAGAAGACCTTCCGGTTGATGTTCGTGCACTCGTTGCAGGCGGTGCAGCGCGCCGACTCGATGTAGGCCTCGATCGCGAGGCCCTCTTCCTTCTCCTGCGCCTTCGGCGCCTCCATCCTGGGGGGTTCCGGGGCCTCCCCCGCTTCCTTCCGCGGCGGCGCCTCCGCGACCGCGGGAACCGTCATCCCCGCCGCCGCCGCGACGATCTCCTCCACGCGCTTGTCCTTGCCCGCGCGCAGGAGCCCCAGGGCGAGCCTCCGCGCGACGTCGACCTTGAGACGCGCGACCTTCGTCTCGTACTCGGCCTTGAGCTCGAGGGTCCGCCGCGCGAGGTCCGCCTCCGCCTCCCGCTTCGCCTCCTCGCGGACCGACGGCGCGATCTCCGCGCCCGCCATCTGGCGCAGCAGCGACCAGAAGCGCAGGCGCTCCTCCGCGAGGCGCACGACGTCGGGGCTCGCCTCGAGGCGGTCGAGGCGCCCGTTCGCGCCGCGCACGAGGAGGAACGGGACCTTCCCCTCGCGCTCGTCGGGCCGGAGCCTCAGGTACTCGTCGAAGCGGACGCCGTCGGCGGCCCGGTCGGCCGGCAGCGGGCGGAACTGCTTCTTGAACCTCCCCTCGCTCGCCGCCCAGTCGCCGATCGTCACCGGGAGCGTCAGCGCCTGCTTCGCGCCCGTGTCGTCGGTGTACGCGAGGTCGTACGTGGGCCACGGGTCGTCGGGCGCGGGGTTGCCCTCGAGGCTCATGCACTCGGCGAGCGTCGTCCCCGCGTCGGGGTCGTAGCGCAGGAGCGGGAACGCGCGGCTCTCGAGCGTGAGCCGGGCCGCGCGCGCCGCGCCCTCGTCGGCGAGCCCGTGCTCCGGCGGGCACGGGCAGTGGAGCAGGAAGAGCGACGGCCGCCGCACCTGGAGTCCGCGCAGCACGCCCGCGAGGAGGTGCGACGCGTTCGCCTGCGACGACTGGAGCACGTAGCTGCCCCGGTGCGCGATCGCGAGCAGCGCGAGCTCCTTCCGCGCCTCCTCCTTGCCGTGGTGCTCCTTCCCGAAGGGCGCGAGCGCGGAGTCCTGCGCGGTGTAGGTGCCGGTGCTCGCCTGGCCGCCGGTGTTGGAGTAGACCTGCGTGTCGAGGACGATCACGCGGATCGGCTTGTTGGAGGCGAGCAGGCGCGACAGGTTCTGGAAGCCGATGTCCATCATCGCGCCGTCGCCGCCCACCGCGAAGATCGGCGGGCAGAGCGCGAACTCCTCGGCCGTGAACTGATGCCAGTCGAACCTCGCGAAGAAGGGCTCGTGGACCTTTCCGTCGTACGCGTCCTCCAGCTCGAGCTCCCCGCGCCGCACGGCGATGAACCCGTCCGCCATCTTCCGCATGTGCCCCTCGAAAAGGCCGATCGCGAGCGACGGGGCGTCCTGGAAGAGGTGGCTCACCCACGGGAACGGGTAGGGGTTGAAGGGATACGTGCTGCCCCAGACCGACGAGCAGCCGGTCGCGTTGGCGAAGGCCGTCACCGCGCGCCCCTTGCCCCCGGGCCCCTCCCCGTAGCGCCACCGGAGGTCCTTCAGCTGCGCGAGCGCGCGCTGGATCCGCTCGACCAGCTGCTTCTTCGCCGGGTCGAGGCGGATGTCCACCGCCCCTTTGCCCGCCGCCTGGAGGTGCCCGAGGTCGGCGTCGGACGCGAGGATCCCCCGCGCCTTCGCGTCGAGCCGCTCGATCAGGTCGTCGAGCTTTCGCACGTGCGCGCGGACCCGCGGCAGCATGAGCGCGTGGACCGCCGAGAGGACGAGGTGGATGCCCGTCTTCTCGCCGCAGCCCATGCAGGCGCCGTCGCCGCCCACCATCGAGAGGTAGTTCTCCTTCTTGAGGAGCAGCGACGGCAGCACGCCGATCCCCTCCTCGAGGCTCGCCACGTTGATGTAGCGGTCGTCGGTGTCGGGGAGGTTCCTCCAGAGCCGCCAGTTGCGGCGCAGGCCGTCGACGATCTCGTCCGTCTGCTTCACGGTCACGAGCGCGCCGTCGGGGCACACCGCCACGCAGATGTTGCAGCCCTTGCACGCCTCCGGGTTGACCGTGACCGAGAGGAGCCCGCCCGTGCCCTTCTCCTTGCCCTCCAAGAGGTCGAAGAAGGGCGCGGTCTTCGCGAGCGGGAACTCGGCGACGGCCGACGCGACGAGGCCGAACTCTGCGTCGAGCTCGGCACGGCCCTGCGGCTCGGGCGCGAACTTCGTCGCCACCGTCTCGTAGGCCGCCTTGAGCGCGGACGGGAAGCCGGCGAAGGGAGTGCTCGTGAGCAGCCGCTGCGTCTCGCGCGCGACGTGCTTCGTCGCCTGGCGCATCCGGTCGAAGCTCCTGCCGTTCGCCGCCGTGCGGATCGCCGCGCCGAGGATCTCCTCGACCGAGTTGACGACGCCGGGGATCGCGCTGTCGGGGCACTGCGTCCAGCACTGCCCGCAACCCGTGCACTTCGACGCGACGAACTCCGGCACCTCGCGGCGCACGAGCGTCATGTCGCGGATCGTGCTCGTCGCCGCCGGGATCGCGGAGAGCGCCGCGAACGGGTCGGCGATCCCGTCGCCGCCCGTCTTGTAGACGTGGCACACCTGCTCCCAGAAGCGGCCGGGGTTGCCGATGCCGGGCTCCGCGCCCGGCACGTCGAGCGATCCGGGCATCCGCGGGTTCGCGGTCGCCTCCGCGGCCGTGTCGCGCAGGGGCCCGGGCTCGAGCCGCCTCACCTCGTCGAACCCGCGGCGGATCACGCGCAGGTTGTCCTCGATCACGCGGTCGCCGAGATGGCCCCAGCTCTTCGCAACCTGCGCCCGGATCCCCTCGAAGAGCCGGTCCTCCGCGAGGCCGTGCCTCGCGGCGAGCGGTGCTGCGCGGAAGAAGGCGCCGAGGAACGACGTGCCCTGCATGCGGTAGCGCAGCTCGGCGTCGCTCGCCTCCTCGGCCGCGATCCTGAACGCGTCGACCGTGAACACCTGGATCTTTCGCGCGACGATCTCGCGCTGCAGGAAGGCGGGCAGCGACGCCCAGAACTCCCCCGCCGGGCGGTCGCTCTGGATGACGAGCACACCCCCGTCGCGCAGGCCCGCGAGCGGGTTGCTGTGGTGGAAGACGTTGGGGTCCGGGGAGAGCACGACGTCGACGTGCTTCACCTCGCCGTTGAGCCGGATCGGCTCCTTGGCGAGCGTGGCGAAGAACGTCGTCGGCTGGCCCTTCTTCTCGGAGCCGTAGCGCGGGTTCGCCTTCACGTGGAGGTTGAGGAGGTCGGCCGCGGTCACGGCGAGGTTCTTCCCCATCGTGATGGCCCCCCAGCCCCCCACGGAATGGATCCGGAAGGAGAACGCGCCCTCGGGAAGGATGTCCAGGTCCCCGACGGAGGCGAGCGAGAGCTCGGGGAGCCTCGGGTAGCTCTCGAGCAGCTTCTCCTGCCAGATCTGGAGCTTCGGGATCCTCGTTCCCTTCCGCACGAACTCGACGCCCAGGTAGAAGTGCCGGCGGTGCGGGCCGTCCGGGAGCATGTTCAGGGCGGCCGCGACGAGGTCGCCCGGCTGCAGGTCGCGGCTGCCGAGGCCGAAGCATCCGGAGTAGAAGTCGGGGATCTCGTCCGGCGCGCAGCCGGGGATCCCCGCGTGCGGCGTCTCCTTCCTCGCGCGCCCGTTCTCGAGCGCCTTGCCCATCGCCGCGCGGATCTCGCGCAGGAGCGGCGCGTCGGCGGCGAGCGGCTGGTCGACGCGCTCGAGCACGGCCACGGCCTTCCGCCCGCGCAAGAGCCGCGCGACGAGGTCCGCCGGGAACGGCCGGAACATCCGCACGTTCAAGACGCCGACCCTGAGCTTCCGCGTGCGGCGCAGGTGGTCCGCGACCGCCTCGGCGTTCGCGACGACCGAGCCCTGCCCGGCGATCACGTACTCCGCGTCCTCCATCCGGTAGCCCCCGGCGCGCGTGTAGCGGCGGCCGGTGAGCGCGGCGTACTCCTGGAACGCGCGCTCGGTCAGCTCGACGAGGTGGTCGAAGTAGAACGGGCGCTGCGCCGCCACGCCCTGCGCGTAGGCGTCCTGGTTCTGGACGACGCCGAGCATCGCGGGATAGTCGAGGTCGAAGAGCTCCGGGATCCGGCGGCGCCTGTCCCCGAAGACGAGCCGCTGCGCCGGCGTGGGCGTCTCGATCGTGTCCGCCGGGTCGCCCAGGTACTCCTTCACCAGCTCCCGCTCCGGAAGGAGGACGGTCTCGATGACGTGGCTCGTGAGGAAGCCGTCCTGCGCGCAGATGCCGGGGTTGAGCGAAAGCTCCGCGATCCGGTGCGCGATCAGGTTCAAGTCGGCCGCCTCCTGCACGTCCTTCGCGAAGAGCTGGAAGAAGCCGGTGTCGTCGACGGCGTGGTAGTCGTCGTGCCCCGCGTGGACGTTCAGCGCCTGCTTCGTCATCGCGCGGCAGGCCATGTTGAGCACGTAGGTGAGGCGCTTGCCGACGGCCGCGTAGAGCGACTCGTGCATGTAGGCGACGCCCTGTCCGCAGGAGAAGTTGGCGGAGCGGAGCCCGACGAGGCTCATGCCCGCCGTCACCGCCGCGGCGGCGTGCTCGCCCTCGGGCTCGAAGAAGAGCAGCCGGCGGCCGTTCACGTTCGGCTTCCCCGCCGCGTGCGCCGCGGCCCAGCCCTCGCCCATCTGCGTCGCGGGCGTGATCGGGTAGGCGCCCGCCGCCTCGCTCCCCGCCGTCTCCATCGCGACGACGGCATGGCTCCCGTCCGCGCAGGTCCGGACGCCCGGGTACTTCACGGGCTCGCTCTTCGCCTTCTTCATGCGACCAGGCTCCCCGCGGCCGGGGCGCGATCGAGGACCTGGCGGCCCTCGACCCAGGCGATGGCGCCGGTCGGACACCGGCTGGTCGCCTCGGGCCCCGCGCGTTCGTTTCTCGAGTAGTCGACGACGGCGAGCCCCCCGCGGATCGTGATGACCCCGGGCGCCGCGTCGAGCGCGCACTTCCCGCACGCCGTGCACGCGAACTTGCAGAGCGCCTCGGCGGGATCCCCCTCGAGCGCGCTCTTGCACTGGACGATGAGCTTCCAGTCGACGGGCATCAGCGTGAAGAGGTCCTGCGGGCAGGCCTCCACGCAGTCGTTGCACGCGGTGCACTTCTCCGGCTCGACGACCGGGAGCCCGTACCGGTTCATCCGGATGGCGCCGAACGTGCACGAGCGCTCGCAGTCCGAGAGCCCGAGGCAGCCCCACGAGCACCCCTTGCCGCCGCTCGCGACCGCCTTGGCCGCGGCGCACGTCGCGAGCCCCTCATACCGCGCCTGCTGGATCGCCACGTGCGTGCCGCCGGCGCAGAGGAGCCGCGCGACGCGCTTCCTCGCCTCGCCCGCCTCGACGCCCAGGTACCCGGCGACCGCGAGGATCTGCTCCTTGCCCATGTTCGTGCAGCCGGCCGGCAGCACCTTGCCGCCGACGAGCGCTTCCGCGAACGCGCGGCAGCCGGGGAAGCCGCAGGCGCCGCAGTTCGTCCCGGGCAGGAGCCCCGCGGCGCCGTCGATCCGCGGGTCCTCCCACACGCGGAGCCGCTTCTCCGCGACCGCGATCAGGCTTCCGAAGAACAGTCCGATCGCCCCGAGCAAGAGCGCCGAGAGAAGGAGCGCGCCGAGGTCCATCGGCTCTACCCCGTGTCCTTGAGATCGGCCTGCGCGAGCAGCCACGCGGCGAGCCGGTCCGCGGGCGCGGCGGCGACGGCGGGCCCCGCCGTGGCGGTCATCAGGGGGGGTTCCGGGGGCCGTGCCGCGAGCGCCTTCAGCTGCCGGACCTCGTCCGCCTCCTGGCGCGCGCTGCGCCTGCCGCGCGGGACGCGCGCCGGCTCCGGCAGCGACGCGACCTGCAGCCGGTCCCACGGATCGGTGCCGAGCGACGGGTCGTGGACGAAGAGCGCGCTGCCCTCGGGGACCACGGCCGCGATGCCCGGACCGGAAGAGGCCGCGAACCGGTCGAGCCCCGCGGCGTCCTTCGTCTGGAGGACGAACGTTCCGGGGGTGATCATGCGGACGAGCGGCACCAGCGGC
>DASUGR010000203.1:0-20268 GCA_036273915.1 Planctomycetota bacterium
GCGTCGATAGAGGGCTCGAGCGCGTCGAAGGCATACGGGAGAGGGGGCAGTTCGTGTGCCATCACGCCATTCTAGTCCTGCCGCGAGGAATCGGACATCGCGCCGAGCATCGCCTCGCCGTACTCGCGCAGCCGGAAGGGCTCCATGTGCACCCCGAGATCGTCGAGCGTCGCGCATCCCGCGACCGCGATCTTCAGCAGCAGCTCGTTCTTCGCGACGACGAACGTCTCGACGCCGCGCTGCTCGGCGGCAAGGGCGCGCCAGCGGCGCAGGCGCTCGAAGCGATCGCGCGCCTCCTGCGGGAGCGGATCCGCCTCTCTGCGGGGGGGAGGGGGGCGCGGGGGGAGGGGGCCCGCGCGTCGCGCCTCCTCCATGATCCTTCGCACGTCCTTCCCGTAGCGCTGCCAGAAGGTCGGGGGCACGCCCCGAGGGGGATTCCCGGAGGCGCCGGTCGCGAGCGCCACGAGCGCGGCGTCGGGCGCGATCCGGTACGGCGCGCGGTTGCGCTTCTCCGCCTCCTTCTCGCGGAAGAGGAAGAGGTCCCGGAGGATCCGCTGCGGCACGCCGCGCAGATCGCGGTCGAGGCGGCGGAACCCCTCCGGGTCGAACGGCTCGGGGGTCCACTCGCGCGCCGCGATGCGCGCGCACTCGGATTCGATCTCCTCCGTTCGGCCTGCCCCCGAAGCCCCCTCCCTTAGCTCCCTCGCCAGATCCAGGAGATGGCACGTGTCCTCCGCCGCGTAGGCGATCTGCTCCGCGGAGAGCGGCCTCTGCTTCCAGTCGCTCCTCTGCTGCGACTTGTCGAGCTTTCTCCCGAACCGCGCCTCGAGGATCCCCGCGAGCGAGTAGGGCTTCCAGCCGAGCACGAAGCACGCGACCTGCGTGTCGAAGAGCCTCGCGATCCGCCATCCGAACTGGTGCCTGAGGAGGATCACGTCGTTCTCGGCCGCGTGGAGGATCGTCTCGCGGGCCGGGTCGGCGAGCAGCGCGCCGAACGGCGCGAGGTCAAGGTCCCGGAGCGGGTCGACCAGGAAGTCGTGCCCCGGCACGGAGACCTGAATGAGGCAGATCCTGCCGCGGTAGGCGAAGAAGGCGTCGGTCTCGGTGTCGAGCGCGAGCGCGGGCTCCCTCGCGAGGATCGCGATCGCGCGCTCGAGCGCCTCGGGGGTGTCGACGAGGTCCGCCAAGCGGCGGATTGTAGCGCGGCCGGTGCGGGCCCGTTCCGGGCGCGCGGCGTCGGAGTCGAGGGCTCTCCCCTCATGCTCGGCCACATGCGCCGCCGTATACTCGGAGCCCGTGGGCGATGAGGCTTGGGCACCGGGCGTGCGGTTCCATGACCTCGGGATCGAGCGTGAGCTCGGTCGGGGCGCATTTGGGCGCGTGTACCTCGCGCGGGACGCGGTCATCGACCGCCGTGTCGCGCTCAAGGTGGTCCCGCGGCTCGGCGACGAGGATCGCGGCCGCGAGCGCGTCCTCCGCGAGGCCCGCGCGGTGGGCCGGCTGAGCCATCCGAACATCGTCACCCTCTACCGCTTCTACCCGCCCGCGGAGCAGGACGCGTGGGTCTTCGAGTTCGAGTACGTCGAGGGGGGGAGCCTGCGTGATCTCCTCGGCGCCGATCGCGTCCTCCAACCCGACCGCGCGACGGAGATCGCGCGCGGTGTCGGGAGCGGGCTCTCCGCCGCCCACGCCGCGGGCGTGGTGCATGGGGACGTCAAGCCGGGCAACGTCCTCCTCACGACGAGCGGTTCCGTGAAGCTCGGGGACTTCGGGCTTGCGCGCCTCCGGGGCGATCTGAGCCAGTCCTTCTCCTCCACGTCCGCGATCGTCGGCACGCCCGTCTTCATGGCTCCCGAGATCGTGATGGGAGAGCGACCGACCTCCGCGTCCGACGTCTGGGCGTTCGGGGTTCTCCTCTACCGGATGCTCGCGGGGCGCATGCCCTTCGTGGGCGACTCGGTGCCGGTCCTGTTCTGCGCCATCCAGCAGGCCGAGCCTGCGCCGCTCGGGCCGCTCGTCCCCTCGCACGTCCAGGACCTCGTGAACGCGTGCCTCGCGAAAGAGCCCGATTCCCGGCCGTCGCGTTGGGACGAGATCCTCGCGCAGCTGGACCCGGCGCAGCCGGCGCCGGGCGCGCGCCGATCCGTGGTCATCTCTCCCGGCATCCTCGGCCGCGATGCGGAACGCACCGTGTTGGAACGAATCCTCACGCAGGCGGAGCGCGGCGAGGGGGCGGCTGCGCGCATCCTGGGGCCGACCGGTATCGGAAAGACGGCCCTCGTGCACGAGATGCGAACGACGGCCGTGGGGCGTGGCTTCCGGTGGCTCGAGGCGTCGGTCACGTCGCTGCGCGGGATGCTTCGGCCGCTTCTGGAGGCTGCGCGGGGCGCGGTGGACGTCGGGGACGCGCACGACTCGCTCTTCGGCTCCGCGGCGACGATCGTGCACCGCCTGCTCGACGAGGAGATGACCCTCCGGCTGGAGAGTCGTTCGCAGACGGTGTGGGCGCTGGAACAGCTCCTCCGCGGCATCGCTCGGGATCGGAAGCTCGCACTCGTCGTGGAAGACGCGCACCTGGCGGACGCGGAGGACCGACGGACGCTGGCCCATCTTGCCCGGTCGCTGCCCGGCGCGGGCATCATCCTCGTCGTCACCGAGCGCACGGACGGGCGCGAGGAGCCGGACGGCGAACTCGCGTCGAGCGCGGGGATCGTGGAGGTGCGGCTGGGGCCGCTGTCTCGCGCGGATACCCACCGCATGATCGAGCGGTGGGCCGGAACGCCGCGCATCCCGGCGGAAGTTGCCCAACACATCCTGTCGGCCTCGGAGGGCAATCCCCTCTTCGTCGGGGAACTGCTGCGGCATCTGGAGCAGACCGGCGCATTGCTCAGGGGCGACAGCGTTCGGATCGGGCCGGCGTGGTCCGCGGCGACGCCACCGCTCCGGATCCGGGATCTGGTGGCGGCACGGGCAGCGAGCTTCGACGAGGGCGACCGGGAGCTGCTCGACGTCGCGGCGGTGGACGGCTCCGACTTTGATGGGGAGGCCGTGGCCGCCGTCACGGAGCGACCTCTCCTGCTCGTGTTGCGACAGCTTCAGCGCCTCTATCGCGAGCACGGGATGATCGTCCCGAGCGACCAGGGGTTCCGCTTCGCGAACACGCTGTTCCACGACGTGCTCTACGCCGACCTCGCGCCCGAGCTGCGGCGGGCATTCCATCTCGCGCTCGCGGAGCACCTCGAGAGCCGGGCGCAGCCGCCGGACCCGGAGCGGATCGGCACGCACTGGGAGCGCGCCCAGCGGCCGGACAGGGCGGCGCCGCATCTCGAGCGGGCGGCGTGGAGGGCGAGCCAGCGGCAGGAGTACCTGCGGGCGGTCGAGCTTGGCCGCCGCGCCGGCCTCCTCCGCAACGACCTCGATCCCGCCGCGGCGGTGGCGCGCGCCGAGGTCCTCCTGGCGCTCGCGGGGTGCCTCGTGGACCTCGGCAAGCGCAAGGAGGCGGAGGGCATCCTCGACGTGCTCTCCGGCGCAGCCGTTGCGAAGGGCGACGAGGAGCTTGGGCTGCGCACCGCCGTGTGGCGGTCGGACATCCGCTATCTGTCAGCCGGCGCGGAGGCGGCAGATCAGGCCGCTCTCGTGCGCGCGGCGGACATCCTGCCCGAGGGGCCCGACCGCGGGCGGGCGCTCTACCTGCTCGGTCTCATGGCGAAAACGCGGGGCGATCTCGCGGGCGCGGAGACGCGTCTCGCGGCCGCCGACGCGATCTTCGCGCGGACCGGGCACGCCTCGCTCCACTCCTCGACGCTCGACCAGCTTGCGCAGGTCGCGGCCGCGCGCGGGCACGGCCGCGAGGCCGAGCAGCTGTACGAGGAGGCGGCGCGCGTCTCGCGTGCCTGCGGTCGCCAGGCGAGCGCGGCGGTAAGCGACGGCAATCGGGCGTTGATCGCCTTCGAGCGCGGGCCCGACCCGCGGCTCGAACGCGTCCTCGAGGACGCGATCCACGTCCTCGACCTCGCGGGGCTCCACGCGCTCGCGGCGCACTTCGGGGTTTCGCTCGCGGCGTTCCTCTACGACCGCGGGGCGCGCGAGGAGGCGGAAAGGCGGATCGACGACGCGCTCGCGGCCCTCGAGGGAACGGAGTACCCGCTCGGCCTCGCGGCGGCGCTCCACGAGAAGGCGCACTTGGCATTCGTCCGCGGCGATCTTGCGGGGGCGGCGCAGGCCGTCGAACGGGGGCGGGCCGCGGCGCAGAAGGCCGGTTCGGGGCGTCCCCAGGCCGCCGCGGCGGCGCTCGAGGCCGTCGTGCACGCGTGGGGCGGGGAGGCCGTCGCGGCCGCCGAGGCGGTGCAGGCGGCGGTTGCGCTTGAAGGCGGGGGCTCCTCGCCCTTCTGGATGCTGCTCGTCGCGGAGGCGGCGCTGTACGGCCTGCCCGGCTCGGCGTTGGACCTCCTGCCCGCGGCAAGCGCGAGACCCACCCTCGCCGGACGCGTGCTCGCGGGCGCTCGCGCCTTCGCGGATCCCGCGGGCCCCGCGGACGCGCTTCTGGATGCCGCGGCGGCTTTTCGGGATCCCGCGACGGGCGGGCGCCGCGCAGCGCTCGCGGCGGTGGCCTCCTGCTTCGAGTCCGAGGCGCTCCGCCGCGGCGGATCCGAAGCGGCTGCGCCCGCGCGGGCCGCGCTCGCCGCGGCGCGCGCGCTCGGCCACGTCTGGCTCGAGGCCGCCGCCCTTCGCCTGCTCGCGCGCGTGGAGCCGTCGGCGGGGCACGCGGGGGCTCTCGACGCGCTCCTCGGGCGCGTCACGCCGGGGAACGATGCTCTCACGCGTGCGTGGGTCGTCAGTGAGGGTGGTTGACCGGGTCGACGGTCAGGGCCGTCGCGCAGTCCTTCCACTTGCCGTTCTTCGCATACGCGTATGCGAGATCGACGGCCCGCCTGTGCGCGACTTGCTTGGCCGGGTCGATGCCGTCCTGGTAGGCGCACTGCAGCGCCAGCTGGATGCTGAGCTCGATGTCGGCGGTCTGCGTGGTGTCCGCGAGGTGCGCCTTCAAGGCGAGGTCGACGATCTCGCGCAGGACCTGATCGCACGGAACCGCGGGACGGTCGACTGAGTTGACCTTGTGCGGCCAGTACTCCTCAGGGCAACCGCCCGCGGTCCACAGAAACCGGGCCGCGACGGCGCCGACGACAAACAGGACGACGACCGGGACGATGTGGCGCCTCTCGGGCCAGCATGATGTCTTGTCCGACACGGTTCACCTCCTCCGGGGGAGAATCCGCAGTCGTCGCCCGCTTGTCAAGCGGGAACCGGCGGCCCCTACTCTTCTTCCGCCCAGGCGCGGTAGGCGCGCTCGCGCGCGGTCGCGCTCTGGCCGGGCTCGAAGCCGCGCGTCTCGCCGGTGATCGCGACGAGCGCGCGGACCGCCTCGAGCCGCACGCGATCCTCCACGCGCGCGCGGCAGAGGCGCTTCAGCGCGGGCACCGCGTCCTCGGCACCCAGGCGGCCGAGATCGCGGCACGCGGTCGCGCGGTCCGCCGTCACGTCGAGGAGCGTCGCGAGGAGCCGCGCCACCTTGTCCGGATCGGGAGGGGTTCCGGGGGCCGCCGCCACGGGCGCGCTCGCGGTCGCGGCGGGCTCTTCCGGCGCCGGCTCGGCGCGCCGCGCCTCCTCGGCCTGCCGCTTCAGCACCTCCTTGCAACGCGCGCGCAGCCCCTTCGGCAGGAACGGGTCCTCGAGCGCGGCCGCGATCATGCGGTTGGCGCGCGGGTCGCCGATCGCCGCGAGCGCGCGCAGCGCGCCGACGCGGTCCTCCGTCTCCGCGAGCAGCCGTTCCACCGCCGCGGTCGCCCCGGGGAACGCGAGCGCGCGCAGCGCCGTGTCCTTCATCTCCGGGTCGCCGAGGTCGAGCGCCTCGACCATCGCGGGCACCGCGTCCTCCTCCATCGCGCCGACGAGCGCCCGGCAGGCGGCGGCGCGCACCGCCATGTCGTCGTCGCGGAGACAGGCGATCACGCCCGGCCGCAGGTCCTTGGGCACCGGGTTCCCCTCGAGGCGGTGCAGCGCGGCGTAGCGCGCGTAGGGGTTTCTTGACGCGAGCTCCCACGCATAGACGGGCGCCGCGACGGTCAGCTTCGGCTCGGGCAGCCCGCGCACGTGCTCGTGCCACTGCCGCTCGAGCGCCGCGAGGTCCCCGCACTCCTCGACGAGGATCCTCCTCGCGAGCTCCTCCTCCGCCCCCGGGGCCGGGCGCGAGGCGCAGAGCCGGAGCTCGAAACGCCGGAAGGCGTTCTTCTGGCGGGCGTCGGTCGCGAGGAAGTGCACGAAGCTCCACGCGAGGCCGTAGAAGCGGACCGGCGGGAGGCCCGGCGCGTCCGCGTCGCCCGCGTCGAGCGTGAGCCGGCCGTCGCGCACGTGCGCCCGCGTCGCGAGGAGCGTCTCGAGCCTCGCCTCGCCGCACTCGAGCCCCGCCTGCGCGGCGCGCACGCGGAGCCGGGCCGTGCCGCGTTCCGCCGTCGGGTCCATGAGCCCCTCGAAGTAGCACGCGATCCCCTCGCCGTACCAGCTCGGCGGCCGTGCGTCGGGATGGCGCCGGCGGAAGTAGTGGTGGGTGGCCTCGTGCACCGCGACCGGCCAACCGGTCTCGCCGAGCGTGCCGTCCCACACGAGCGCGCAGCGATCGAGCGCGGCGTCGAAGTGGCCGACGGCCCCCGAAACCCCCTCCCCATCCTTCCGGTACTCCTCCTTCGTACGGAAGATCGCGATCCGCATCGGATGGCTGTCCGGCACGGGCCCGAACCGGTCCTCCAGGAACGCCTGCGCGCGGTGCAGGTGCGCGGCGACGTCCCGGGCGATCTCCGGGAACGTGTTCGTCTCGACGACGAAACAGCCCTCCCATGCCTCCGTCGCTTCCGTCCACCGATGTCGATCGAGCGCGGCAGAGGCGCTGGCTAGGGCGAGCCAGACGAGCAGCACGCGCATGCGGGCCCACGGTGCACGCGGCGTTCCGGGCGGGTTCCGTCGGGTTCCGTGGACGCCCCGGGGGATCCCGGATGCTCGCGCGGCGACTATTTTGGACGCGCGGCGGCGTAACCGCCGGGCGTGGCCCCCCGTTTAGAATCCGCGGAGGCAACGGAATGCAGCGAATCCCTCTCGTCCTGGTGCTCCTTCTCGGGGTCGTCGCCGCGGGCGGCAGCGCGCGCGAGGAGTACGCCACCCGGGCCGCCGCGGTGAAGGCGGACGACGCCGACGCCCAGTACCGGCTCGCGCTCTGGTGCGCCGAGCAGGGGCTCGATGCCGAGGCCCGCCTCCACTTCCGCGCCGTCGTCACGATCGAGCCGGACCACCGCGCTGCCCGCCGCGCGCTCGGTTTCGAGCACGTCGCCGGGCGCTGGGTCGCGGGCAAGGACGCGATGCGCGCCAAGGGGTTCCAGGAGTTCGACGGGCGCTGGGTGACGCCCGAGGAGTACGCGCTCTACGCGAAGGACGAGATCGCCGCGAAGGCGGAGCGCGCCGCGCGGAAGGCCGCGGACGAGGCGCTGAAGCGCGCGTGGAACGCCGACCCCGCGGTGCGTGCGCGCGCCATGGGCGAGATCGAGCAGCTCGACGGCAAGTATCGGCTGCGGCCGCTCTCGATCGCGGCGCGCATCGACCGCAAGGACGTGCGGCTGCGGGCGATCGGCGGGCTCAAGGCGCTGAACGACAAGGACGCGCTGCCGCCGCTCTACCAGCGCGCGATCTTCGACGGCGACGACGAGGTCCGGAAGGCGGCGGTCGAGGGGATCAAGGCGACGGACGCGGAGGGCAAGATCGGCCCCTTCGTGAACGCGCTCGGCTCCGCGTTCGCGCCCGTGCGCATCCACGCCGCGGAGGCGCTGGGCACGCTGGGGGACGGGGGCGCGGTCGGGCCGCTCATCGCGCGCTACATGGTCTCGGGCGGGAGCGGCCAGAGCGTCTACATCTCGCAGGTCAACCAGATCAGCTACGTGCAGGACTTCGACGTCGAGGTGGCGCAGACCGCGTTCATCGCCGACCCGGTGATCGGCGTCATCCAAGACGGCCTGACGCTCAACTTCCGCGCGCTCTCGCACACGGGGACGTACGACGTCTACGAGGGCGCGGCCTACGCGGGCGCGCTGAGGAACCTCACCGACAAGGACTTCGGCGACGACGCGAAGGCCTGGGCGGAGTGGTACCGGAACCAGAAGCGCGAGGAGCGGCGCGAGAAGGCCCAGGCCGCGAAGGAGTAGGAGTAGCCCCTACCGGCGCACGCGGGCCGCGGCTTGCGGACCCAAGAGTCCGCAGGCTGGCGCCGTAAGTGGCTGTCTCACAATGCTTTGCGACGATCCGACCGTGTACTCAGTACAGGGGGGAGCCGAAGCGGGCGGTGTAGTGGGAGAGGATCTCGGTGGCCGTCTCCTCGATCGCGCGGTTCGTCACGTCGATCGTCGTCCAGCCCGCGTGCGCCCGCACCATGTCGCGCGCCCAACTGAGCTCGCGCTGGATGTGCGGCAGGTCCGCATACCCCGTCGAGCCCTCGACGCCCATCGCCTGGAGCCGCGTGCGGCGGATCTCGAAGAGCGCTCGCGGCGTGATCTGGAGCGCGAACACGCGCTGCGGGTCCACCTGGTCGATCTCCGCCGGCGGCTTCACCTCGAGCACCAGCGGCAGGTTCGCCGCCTTGTACCCCTTCTGTGCGAGGTGCGCGCACACCGGCGTCTTCGACGTCCGGCTCACGCCCACGACCACGATGTCCGCGAGCGCGAAGTTCCTCGGCATCTGGCCGTCGTCGTTCTTCACCGTGAACTCGAGCGCCTCGATCCGGCGGAAGTAGTCCGCGTCGAGCCGGTGCAGCAGCCCCGGCTGGCTCACCGGCGTCTCGCGGAGCCACGTCCCGATGCGTGACATCAAGGGGCCCATGAGGTCGACCGCCTGCACGCCATATTGCGCGGCGCGGTTGAGCACCGTCACGCGCTGGTCCGCGTTCACGAGCGTGTAGACGACGAGCGCGCCCTCGCCCGCCGCGCGGTCGATCGTCTCCGTGAGCGCTCCCGGGTCGCGCATGTTCGAGAGGATCCGCAGCCGCACCTGCTCGTGCCGGAACTGGAGCAGCGCCGCCTGGACCACCTTCGCGCCCGTCTCGCCCGTCGAGTCGGAGATCACGTAGATCGAGCGACGCTCGTCGTTGCTCAACTTCCCTCCCGCCAGAGGTGCCCGTCGGGATACACCTCCTTCTTCCAGATCGGGACGTCCTTCTTCAGCCGCTCGATCGCGAGCGCGCACGCCTCGAGCGCGTGCACCCGCCGCGGCGACGAAACGGCGATCACGACGCTCACGCCGCCGACCTCCACGCGCCCGCGACGGTGGCGGATCGCGACGTGCCACGCGCCCTTCTCGCGGAGCGCCGCCGCGAGACGTGCGAACTGCTTCCGCGCCATCGACTCGAGGACCTCGTACTCGAGGTGGAGCACGCGCCTGCCCCCGTTCTCGCCGCGCACGGTGCCGAGGAACGTGGCGACGGCGCCGCAGCGCGGGTCGCGCACGGCCTCGGCGCAGGCGGAGGGATCGATCTCCGTGTCGACGATCGCGAAATCGTCGCGGAAGCGGGGGGGCTCCGGGGGCCGCGTCACTTCTTCGGCCCCCAACGCCCCCTCACATAGTCCTCGACGAGCGCCACGAACTCCTCGGCGATCCTCGGCCCCTCGAGAAGGACCTTCCGCTCCCCGTCGACGAAGACCGGCGCCTTTGGCTCCTCGCCGCTGCCGGGCAGCGAGATGCCGATGTCGGCGGCGCGCGACTCGCCCGGCCCGTTCACGACGCAGCCCATCACCGCGACCTTCAGCTGCTCGGAGCCGGGGTAGCGCGCGCGCCACTCGGCGCGGGTGCGCTCGAGGTGCGTCTGGATCCGCTCCGCGAGCTCGCGGAAGTAGGTCGACGTCGTGCGGCCGCAGCCGGGGCACGCGGTCACCGACGGGCGGAACGAACGCAGCCCGAGCGCCTGCAGCAGCTCCTCACAGAGGCGCACCTCGCGCGTGCGGTCGCCGTTCACCTCGGGCGTGAGGCTCGCGCGGATCGTGTCGCCGATCCCCTCCGCGAGGAGGATCGAGAGAGCGGCGGCGGTCGCCACCTCGCCCTTGATGCCCATGCCCGCCTCGGTGAGGCCGAGATGGAGCGGCAGGTCGGAGCGGCGCCCGAGCTCCCGATAGACCGCGACCATCTGCGGCAGCCGCGAGACCTTGCACGAGATCACGATCCGGTCGGCGGGGAGCCCGAGCGCCTGCGCCGCCTCCGCGCTCTCGAGCGCGCTCTCGACGAGCGCCTCGTTCTCGACCTCCTCGGCGGAACGCGGCTCCTTGCGCCTCGCGTTCAAGTCCATCTTCCGCGCGAGCACCTCGGGGTCGAGGCTGCCGGCGTTGACGCCGATGCGCACCGGCTTGCCGAGGTCCCTCGCGATCTCGATGAAGGTCGTGAAGTTCTCGTCGCGCCGCGCGCCCCGGCCCACGTTGCCCGGGTTGATCCGGAACTTCGCGAGCGCCTGGGCGCACGCGGGGAAGCCCTTGAGCAGGCGGTGGCCGATGAAGTGGAAGTCGCCGACGAGCGGGATGCCGGGGAGCCGCGCCGCGACCTCCGGCACCGCCCTCGCGGCCGCCTCGTGGTTGACCGTGATCCGGACGATCTCGCTCCCGGCGTCCGCGAGCGCTCGCGCCTGCGCGACCGTCGCCGCGACGTCGGCGGTGTCGGTGTCCGTCATCGACTGGACGACGACCGGGTTCCCCCCGCCGATGAGCACGTGGCCCACGCGGACCACCTTCGACGGGCGGCGCGCCGCGATCCCCACGGCTAACCTCCCGAGACGGGCGGGATGACGTCGACGACCGCGCCCGACGGGACCGCCGCGTCGTCGCCGACGAACTCGTCGTTCACGGCGAAGCGGCAGGAGGCGAGCTGTCCCGCGATCGCGGGGCACGCCGCGGCGACCGCCGCGCGCACGGCGGCGATCGTCCTCCCGTCCACCTCGAGGCGCGCCTTCCCCGCGCGCTCCCTCACGCCCGCGTAGAGGCGCACCGCGACGGTCACGGGCGGTTCCCCCGGGCCCCCTCCGATTCCGTTCCCACGGGGTTGTAGAACGCGTCGCGCTCGACCGGCTCGCGGCCCGCCTCGCGGATGACCTCCCTGAGCCGCTCCTCGGTGAGCCCCTCGGGCGTCTCCGCGCCGGCCATGTGGTAGATGCGTTCCCACGTGACCGTGCCGTCGATGTCGTTCGCGCCCCACGCGAGCGCCAGCTGCGCGACCTTCACGCCGAGCATGATCCAGTAGGCCTTGATGTGCGGCACGTTGTCGAGGAGCAGCCGGCCGGCCGCGACGTTCCGGAGCGCGTCGAGGCCGCTCGGCGCGCCCAGCTTCGCGAGCCGGTTGAAGTCGGGGTGGTAGGCGAGCGGGATGTAGCTCTTGAGCCCGCCCGTCCTGTCCTGCAGGTCGCGCAGGCGCAGGATGTGGTCGACGCGCTCCTCGGCCGTCTCGATGTGGCCGTAGAGCATGGTCGCGTTGGTGGGGAGGCCGAGCGCGTGCGCGGTCTCGTGCACCTCGAACCAGCGGTCCGCGTCCGCCTTGTCGCGGCAGACCTTGTAGCGCACGCGGTCGGCGAACACCTCGGCGCCGCCGCCGGGCACCATGTCGAGCCCCGCGGCCTTGAGCTCGGTGAGCACGTCGCGGAGCGGCTTCCCGGTGAGCTCCGCGAGGTAGGCGATCTCGATCGCGGTGAACGCCTTGATCGCCACGTCGGGGTGCTCGCGCTTGAGCGCGCGCAGCATGTCCGTGTAGTAGGCGAACGGGAGCGTCGGGTGGACGCCGCCGACGATGTGGAACTCCTTCAGTCCCTTATTTTTGTACGGTGCGACGTGCTCGAGCACCTGGTCGACCGACCAGAGCCACGCCCCCTCCTCGCCCTCCTTCCGGTAGAAGGAGCAGAACATGCAGTCGTACCTGCAGACGTTCGTGTAGTTGATGTGGCGGTTCTTCAGGTAGTACGCGACGTTGCCGTGGAGCCGCTCGCGGACCGCGTTGGCGGCCCAGCCGAGCGCGTTCACGTCGTCCGAGGTGAAGAGGCGGACGCCGTCCTCGAAGGTGAGCCGCTCGCCCGCGAGCGCCTTCTCGACCTGCGGGAGGAGGTCGCTCCCGCGGAAGACCGACGGGACCGGAAGACGGGGGGGTGCGGGGACCGCCCTCACGAGAGCACCGCCTCGTAGTAGACGTTCCGGCGGCGCGGCTCGAAGCCGCACATCCGGATCGACCGCTCGATGCCCTTGCCGTCGAGCGCGTAGGTCGTGCCCGCGGCGGAGACGACGTTCTCCTCGAGCATCGTCGAGCCCATGTCGTTGACGCCGCAGCGGAGCGAGATCTCGGCGACGCGCGCACCCTGCGTGACCCACGACGCCTGGAGGTTCTCGATGTTGTCCAGATAGAGGCGCGAGACCGCGGCGGTGCGCAGGTACTGGTGGCTCTCGAGCTTGCTGTACCGCCACATCGCGGTGTTCTCGGGCTGGAACGTCCAGAGGATGAAGGCGGTGAATCCCTGCGTCTCGTCCTGCAGCTGCCGGACGCGCTCCATGTGCTCGACCCGCTCCGCGAGCGTCTCCGCGTGGCCGAACATCATGGTCGCGGTCGAGCGCATGCCGACCCTGTGCGCGGCGCGGTGGACGTCGATCCAGGCGTCGGTCGTGGTCTTCAGCGGCGCGATGATCCGGCGCACGCGGTCGACGAGCATCTCGCCGCCGGCGCCGGGGACCGTGCCGAGGCCCGCCTCGCGGAGCCGCCGGATGACCGTCTCGACCGGCAGCTCCTCGACCCGCGCGATGTGCTCGATCTCGGGGGCCGAGAAGCCGTGGACGTTGACCGGGTAGCGCTCCTTGACGTACCGGAGCATCTCCTCGTACCAGGCCAGGCGAAGGTCGGGGTGGTGGCCGCCCTGGAGGAGGATCTGGATGCCGCCCACCTCGAGCAGCTCCTCGATCTTTCGCCCGATCTGCTCGTGCGAAAGGACGTACACCTCCTTGTCGCCCGGCGCCCGGTAGAAGGCGCAGAAGCGGCAGTAGGTGACGCAGGCGTTCGTGTAGTTGATGTTTCTCTCGACGATGTAGGTGACGACGGGCTCCGGGTGGAGGCGCATCCGCCGCGCGTGGGCGAGCGCTCCGAGCACGTGCGTGTCGCCCTCCGTGAGGAGCGCCACCCCTTCGTCGTAGTCGAGCCGTTCATGCGCTGCGGCCTTCTCGTAGGCCCGGTCGAGCAGCTTTGTCATCGGGGGATAGAGCCTATCACGCGGCCCCAATGGCCCCGGGGCACGCTCCGTGTCGCCGCCCGTCGCCGGCCCGGGAGCCGGCTGGGCCCGCGCGCGTAGGGAGCCCGTCACGGCGCCGGGGACCGACCGGAGCGGCGGGGCTCCTCGGTGTCATTGACACCATGGTGCAAACATGCGATGCTGGACGGCATGGCCCGCCCGATGTCCCCCTCCCCCAAGCGCCCGCGCGTCAGCATCGACGTCACCGCGGAGTTGCGCCGGCGGCTGCGGTTTGCGGCCGCGAAACGGGACATGACGCTCCGGCAATACGTGCTCGACGCCGTCGAAGAGCGCCTTGAGGAGGACTTGGGAGAGCCGGAGGCTCTCTCGGCGAAGACCGATCCCGTGCTCGCGGCCCTCTGGCGGAACCGGCGGGACGCGAAGTATGACGACGTGTAGGCGGGGCGACGTCGTCCTCGTCGGCTTCGTGTTCTCGGACGAGTCGGGCGTGAAGCTCCGCCCCGCCTTGGTCGTCAGCTCCGACGCCTACCACCGATCCCGCCAGGAGGCGGTCGTGGCGGCCATCACGAGCAGCGTCCGTCGCCCGCTCGTCGGCGACCACCGCGTCCTTCGTTGGAAGGAGGCGGGCCTCTTGTTCCCGTCCGTGGTCACGGGCATCGTCCGGACGATCAAGCAGTCGATGATTCGCCGGCGCCTCGGTTCCCTCCTCGCCGGCGACGCCAAGGCGGTGGACGCGGCCCTGCGTCGCGCGCTCGATCTCTGACGGCCCGCAGGGGTTTCGCGGCCGGATACAGTATCGCGGCGCATGCTCGTCGAGACGATCGTCACCGGGCCTTTCCAGGAGAACACCTACCTCGTCGCCGCGGGGAAGGGACAGCCGTGCGTCCTCATCGACCCGGGCGACGAGGCGGACCGCATCGCCGCCCGCATCGAGGAGCTGGCCCTCGAGCCCGAGATCATCCTCAACACGCACGGCCACCTCGACCACATCGGCGCGGTGCCCGCGCTCCGCGCGCGCTACGGGATCCCGTTCGCGATCCACCCGGACGACAGGTTCCTCCTCGAGGACGTCGAGGCGCAGGCCGCGATGTTCGGGCTCGCCGGCTACGAGGACCCCGTGGTCGACCGCGACCTCGTGCCGGGCGAGACGGTCGAGGCGGCCGGGCTCCGCTTCGAGGTCGTCCACACGCCCGGCCACAGCCCGGGCCACGTCGCGTTCCTCGTGGACGGCGCGGCGTTCGGCGGCGACTGCCTGTTCGCGGGTTCGATCGGCCGCTCCGACCTCCCGGGCAGCGACCCGGCCGACCTCCGACGGACGCTCCACGAGGTCTTCCTCTCGTGGCCCGACGCGACACGCGTCTACCCGGGCCACGGCCCGGCGACGACGATCGGGCGGGAGCGGCGCGGGAACCCGTTCCTCACCGGCGCGTTCCCCTGGTAGGGCGGCCCCCGCACCCCCCGTTCTTCCGGCCGCATGGGCGTTCCCGTTATCATCCGAAGACGATGGAACACCTGAAGTCGGTCCTCTGCGCGGTCGACCTCTCCGCCTGCTCGAAGTGCGCGCTGGAGCAGGCCGCGCGGATCGCGAAGCGGGACGGTGCCGCCCTCACCCTCCTCCACGTCATCGAGCCGCGCGTGGTGGAGGACCTCGAGGAGATGATGCCCGACGGCAGCGATGTCCGGAAGGGCGTCCTCGACGGTGCGCGGCGCGAGCTCGAGAAGTTCAGCGCGGGCGTCGTGCCGCCGAAGACGAGGCTCGACGTGGTCGCGGGCGAGCCGCTCGACACGATCCTCCTGAAAGCGAAGGAGGCCGCGGCGGAGCTGATCGTCATCGGCGCGTTCGGGGTGACCGGCGCCGGCCGCGGCGCAGGCTCGCTGGCGCTCAAGATGGCGCGCAAGTCGCCGATCGCGGTGCTCCTCGTCGACGGGCGCCACGCCGCCGACTTCCGCTCCGCGATGGTCGGCATCGACTTCTCCGAGGAGTCCGGCCGCGCGCTCTTCGCGGCGCTCCACCTGGCGCGGCTCGAGGGGTGCCCGCTCCACGCGGTCCACGTGTTCGCGCCCCCGCCGCTCCACTACCAGGCGCCCACGCCGCAGGCCTCGCCGACCTACCAGCGGCAGTTCCAGGCCGCGCTGAAGCAGCGCCTCGAGGCGCTCGTCGCCGAGCAGAGAAAGCAGGTCGGCGACGTGAAGGTCACCTGCGAGCTCTTCGAGCACACGAGCCACGGCCAGGGGCTCATCGACTACGCGACCAAGCACGAAATCGACGTCGTCGTGGTCGGCACGCTCGGGCGTTCGAACCTGAAGACGCTGCTCCTCGGGAGCACGGCGGAGCGCGTGGTCCGGGAGACGCCCTGCTCCGTGCTCGCGGTGCCGCCGAAGGCGTGAAGAGGGGGGGGCGCGGGGGGCAGTGGAGCTCGCCGAAGACCCCCGCGGGCTGCCCGGCCTCGGGATGGCGCGGCCGTCCGCGCTCCGCGCGCTCGGCATCGTGACGGTCAGGGACCTCCTCTTCCACCTCCCGCGCCGGCACGAGGACCGCACCACCTTCCGGCCGCTCGCCAGCCTCTCGGAGGGCGAGGCGGCCGTCGTGCGCGGCACCGTCGAGGCGGTCCGCGCCGTCCACCTGCGCGGGCGGACCTCCTACGTGCAGGCGACGGTCGTCGACGGGAGCGGGTTCCTCGACGTGCGCTGGTGGAACATGCCGTGGCTCGCGAAGAAGATCCCCGCCGGCGCGGACATCATCCTGTCGGGGAGGATCCGGAAAGGGCGCATGACGCAGCCCGAGCACGAGGTCCTGCGCGGCGAGGACCCGCTCCACGCCGGCCGGCTGGTGCCCATCTACCCGCTCAGCGAGGGCGTCACCGCGCCCGCGCTCCGCCGCGCCATCCACGTCGCGCTCGAGGAGGCCCTGGGCAAGGTCGAGGACCCCCTTCCGGAGGACCTCCGCGCCGCCAAGGGGCTCGCGCCGCTCGCCGAGGCGCTGCGCGACGCGCACTTCCCGCCCAGCCGCGAGGCGCTCGAGCGGGCGAAGGACCGGCTCCGCTACGAGGAGCTCTTCCTCTACGAGATGGCGCTCGCGATCCGGTACAGGAGGACCCGCCGCGAGCCGGGGATCGCGCACAAGTGGAGCCGGGAGCTCGACGCGCGGATCCGCGCGCGGCTCCCGTTCGAGCTCACGGCCGCGCAGGAGCACGCGCTGGAGGAGATCCTGAAGGACCTCCGCGCGCCCGAGCCGATGCAGCGGCTGCTGCAGGGCGACGTGGGCTCGGGCAAGACGGCGGTCGCGCTCTACGCGGCGCTCGTGTCGGTCGCGAACCGGAAGCAGGTCGCCTTCCTCGCGCCGACGGAGGTGCTCGCCCGCCAGCACCGGGCGACGCTGGATTCCTACCTCGAGGGCTCGGAGGTCCGGCTCGCGCTGCTCGTCGGAAGCACGCCGCCCGCGGAGCGGAGGGAGGTCCTCGCGCGGCTCGCCGCTGGCGAGATCGACCTCGTCGTCGGCACGCACGCGCTCCTCGAGCCGGACGTCCTGTTCGAGGCGCTCGGCCTCGTGGTCGTCGACGAGCAGCACAAGTTCGGCGTCGCCCAGCGCGCGACGCTCATCCGCAAGGGGACGCGGCCGGACGTGCTCGTGATGACCGCGACGCCGATCCCGCGCACGCTCGCGCTGACCGCCTACGGCGACCTCGACGTCTCCGTGATCGACGCGCTCCCGCCCGGCCGCGTGCCGCCGAGGACGCGCATCGTCACGCGCGGGCGCGCGGGGCTCGCGTACGGCAAGGTGCGGGACGAGGTCTCGCACGGGCGCCAGGCCTTCGTCGTCTACCCGCTCGTCGAGGAATCGGAGGAGATCGACGCCCACGCGGCGGAGGAGGGCTGCGCGCGGCTCGCGAAGGGCCCGCTCGAGGGGCTCCGGCTCGGGCTCGTCACCGGCCGCACCGTGGCGGCGGAGCGCGACGCCACGATGGACGCGTTCCGCAGGGGCGCGATCGACGTGCTCGTCGGCACCACCGTGCTCGAGGTCGGCCTCGACGTCGCGAACGCCACCGTGATGGTCGTCGAGAACGCGGAGCGCTTCGGCCTCTCCACGCTCCACCAGCTCCGCGGGCGGATCGGGCGCGGCGCGGCGGCGTCCTTCTGCTTCCTCGTGGCGGCGGGTCGGCTCTCCGAGGAGGCGCGGGCGCGGCTCGCCGTGCTCGAGGCGACGCACGACGGCTTCAGGATCGCGGAGGAGGACCTGCGGCTGCGGGGGCCGGGGGAGTTCTTCGGCACCCGCCAGCACGGGCTGCCCGAGTTCAAGGTCGCGGACCTGACGCGCGATCACGCGGTCCTCGAGGAGGCGAGAAGGGACGCGTTCAGAATCCTCGGGAAGGACCCGAGGCTCGAGAAGGAGCCCCTGCTGCGGGCGGAGCTCCGCCGGGCGTTCACGGGCAAGTTCGAGCTGTTCGACGTCGGGTAAAGAGGCGTGGGGGGCTGGGGGGCCGGGAATCGACGGTGACCCGGCGGTGACCTGCCCGTCTCATCCTTTCCCCTCCCATGCGGAGGCCCCGGTTCCCGAACCTTCCCCTCTTCCTCCCGTGCGTCGCGCTGCTCGCGCTCGCGGCGCTCGCCTCTGCACAGGACCGGAAGCCCGCGTTCCACGTCCCGGAAGCCGAGTCCGCCCCTCCTCCGAAACAGGAGTCCGATCGCGACGATGCGCTCGAGCGCACGCTCCAGGGGCTGCGCGGCTGGCCGGCCCCGTCGGCCCGGCAGGCGGCGGAGCGGCTCATCGTCCAGAAGGAGCGGAGCCTCCCGCTCGTCCTCGGGGTGCTCGTCGCGGCGGAGCCGGAGGCGGCGGCGATGAAGCCGGGGGCTGCCTACGTGGTCGGGCGGATCGGCAGCAAGGAGCACGTCGTCACGCTCCTGCTCGTCGCGGCCGAGAAGGAGCAGCACAGCCAGGCCTCGGTCTTCCTCGAGGCGGCCGTGCGCCTCGACAAGGAGACTGCGGTCGCCGAGGCGTTCCGCTTCTTCCGGACGTCGGACACGACGCTCCGCCACGAGGCGACGCAGTTCGTCCTGAACCACGTGACCGTGGCCAACCTCCCGGCGGTCCTCGACCTGCTCGATCGCCGCAAGGCCGAGCACCCGTTCACCCGCGAGATCGGGCTCAGGCTGCTCGACCGGCTCGTCGAGACGAAGGAGGTCCTCTGGCCCGACGTGGCGGATCGCTTCTACCGGGCGCTCGGCGACGAGTCGCCGCAGGTGGCCGGTCGCGCGATGCGGCTGCTCGCCGCGCGCAAGGAGCCGGAGAACGTCAAGGCCCTGAACGATCTGATCACGAAGGACGCGAGCTACTGGCGCCAGCGCTCCTACGCCGCGCTCGCGTTGATGCTCTACTCGGCGGCCTACCGCGAGCCGTCGCTGGAGCCCGCGACGATCACGGCGCTCAGGGGCGAGAAGGGGCTCGGCCACGTGAAGGAGCCCCTGGCGCGCGCGTCCGCCGCGCTCGCCCTCGCACAGGCGGCGCTGCGCACGAACGACCCGGAGCTCGTCCGGCTGCTCGACCGCGAGATCCCGATCGTGCTCATCGACTCGGTCGGGGCGAGGAACCAGCACTACCGCGACTTCGGCTCGGTCATGCCGCTCTCCTACTCGATGCTCCGGCGCATCACCGGCCAGGTGCTTCCCGACAACGCCCCCGCGTGGGCGCAGTGGTGGACCGACCACGGCCGGCTGTTCCGCGCGAAGCGGGAGCTGCTCGACGTCGACGAGCGCGACCTCGCCGACCTCGAGATCGACGCTGCGGCCCCGGCCTCGGAGGGCGGGCGCCGGGTGCGTTTCACCACCGTGGGCCCGAAGCGCCCCGTCTACCTGCACGGCACCGCGCTCGCGCTGCCCAAGGCGGACATGGGGCGGCTCGTCGCGCTGCTCAAGCGCTACAACTTCTTCGAGGGGCAGCAGGCCGACCCGGGCACGCCGGATCCCGACGCGGCGGTCGTCAGCGTGCGCGTGGGCGACCTCGACCGCACGGTCGCGTTCGGCGTCGGCGAGGGCCTCACGCCGATGCGCGACGACCTCGTGCGCGAGGTGCGATCGCTCGCCCTCGAGTTCGCGTGGCAGCGCTGGTGGTCGATCGACACGCACCCGAGCTGGGACCTCTTCTTCGTCGAGGAGCAGAAGTGGTTCCACGACCACACGGACCCCGAGGAGCGCGCCGCGCACCTGCGCGGCATGATCGCGGGGTCGCTCAAGAGCCTCGTGTCGGTGGAGGAACGCGTCGACGCGGCCCGGACCACCGCGCAGCTCCCCGGCGGCGGGGCCGCGCTCACCGACGCCGAGGTGCAGGCCTTCGTCGCCGCCGTGGGCGCCGAGCGGGAGGCGAACACGTTCGTCACGGCGGCCGTCGAGCTCCTCGTGCCGTCCGCCGGCGACCGCGCGCTGAAGCCGCTGGTCGATCGGCTCGCGGACATGATCGGGCCCGCCGCGGCCGGGCTCCTCGCGCACCTGTGCGCCAAGCTCGACGACGCCCACGTGGCCACGCTGGCGGTCGACCCGCGCTGGAAGGTGCGCCAGGCGGCGGTCGAGGCGCTCGCGGGACGCGACCCGCAGGTCTCGCGCCCGATCCTCGTCGCGCGCCTCGACGACGAGGACCTGGAGGTCCGGAAGGCGGCGTCGAGCGAGCTCGCGCGGCTCAAGGCTCCCGAGGTGCTTCCCGTGCTCCGGGAGCTCGCGACCAACGAGTCCGCCGACGTGCGCGCGGCGGCGGCCTTCGGGTTCGGCCTCCTCGGCGGCGCCGAGGGGCGGGAGGGCGCCAAGGTGCTCCTCCTCGGCCAGCGGAGCGAGGACTCGGGCGACGTGAACCCCGAGGTCCGGGTCCGCGCCATCGACGGCCTCGTCCAGGGCGGTGATCCGGAGGCGGCGGCGGTCATCCTCGGCGTCTTCGCGAAGGAGGCCGACGTCCGCGTGCGCGCGGCCGCGGCCGACGCGCTGGTGCGCCTCGAGAG
>DASUGR010000204.1:0-11385 GCA_036273915.1 Planctomycetota bacterium
ATGTTCGCAGTCGGCCTTAGCGTGGGGGGAGGCGTCGAGCGGCAGATGGTCGCAGTCGGGTCCTCCGCGGGGGCAGCGGCCAGGTCGAGCGCCAGATGTTCGCCCTCGCGCGCACGGCCGTCGCCTCTCGGAGGACGCACGGAGCGCCAGCTGTTGGCGCCCGCTGCCAAGGGCCCGCGTCGCACGCCGCCAAGCCGGACCGTGCGTTCGCGCGGGCCGTCCGGGCGCCCCCACGGCGTGCGCAGCCCCGCCTCTCGCCCCCACCGGACCTGCGGCACCCCTGCGGCGCGACCGTCCCGCGAACGTGTGGAGCCGGGTGTTGGCACGGGTGGCGGGAGGCGGCACCCGCGGGCGCGCCCCCCCCCCAGCCCGGTCTACCTGCCGCCGTCCCACTTCGGCATGTCGGGCCGCCGGGCGGGGTCGTCGTAGTCCTCCCGGAAGAGGAACCACGTCGACCGGCCGAAGTCGGCCGCCTCCCCCCGCAGCTTCCGGAGCGCCGTGCGGAGGTAGTCCTTGCCGTTGTCGTCGTGCTGGTCCTCGAGGATCTTTAGGAACACCGGCTCCGTCGTCTTCACGTCGCCGATGAACGAGAGCGTGTAGACGATCCCGCCCCGGATGTCCCTGTCCTTCGTCTTCAGCGCCGCCTGCTCGAGCTTCGTCCGCACGAGCGGCGCCGCCTTCTCGCCCCTGTACGCCAGCAGCGCGAGCGCCGCGTGCTTCTTCACCATGTTCTGCTTGTCGTTCCCGAGGACCTTGAGGAGCGCCGCGGCGGCTTCCTCGTCGGCGACAAGGCCGCCGCACTTGCCCACCGCCCGGCATGCGTTCTTCCGCGCGACCGGGTCGCTCTCCTTCTTCACCCGCTTGAGCAACGGCTCGATCGACTCCTTCTGTCCCAGGTCCTCGAGCGCGACCGCGGCGAACGAGCGCACGGTCGCGTCCCGGTGCTCGAGATGCTCCTCGATCGGCACCCGCGCTTCGGCGACCTGCGCCTTGCCGAGGGCGCGGATCACGTCGCACTTGACGTCCGTGTCCGTCGCCGTCTGGAGGAGTTCGATCACGGCGGCGCGGACCGCGGGCTTCTCCGTGGCGAGCAGGTTGCCGAGCGCCATCT
Organism: Planctomycetota bacterium; assembly: GCA_036273915.1. Lineage (GTDB taxonomy): Bacteria > Planctomycetota > PLA2 > PLA2 > PLA2 > PLA2. The sequence continues at coordinate 1,112 of DASUGR010000204.1, forward strand.
TGCGCGCCTCGGCGTCCGATCCGCCGGCCTTGGCGAGGTCGGCGCGCTCCGCGGCGGAAAGCGGGGGGGCTCCGGGGGCGGCGCCCTCCTCCCCGGGCCCCTTCTCCTTCTCCGTCGCCTTGGCGGCGACCGAATCAAGCGCGTTCTGCATCCGTTGCATCAGCTCGCGCTTGTCCATCCAGAATTCCTTCCGCGCGAGCAGCGTCCCGTCGGGCGCGAACCACGCGTGCTGCGGCGTGATCATCTCGCCGCGCGCCGCGTCGGAGACGAACCGGTCGCCGTACTTCGCCGAGAGCGTCTGCCAGCAGTGCAGGTGCTCCTCGCACGTGACGATCCCGAAGCGCGGACAGGGGCCCTTCTCCTTGTGGCCGATCGTGCTCATCACGACCATCACGAAGCCCTTCGAGAGCTCGACGAACTCGGGGTCGTGGTAGATGTCCTTCGCCGTCTTCTCGTTCGCCTTCTCCCGGTCCTTGCTGTTGATGCAGATCATGACCGGGCACTTCCGCTCCCTCGCGATCTCGAAGGCCTTGTCGAAGTCGGGGCACCACTCGATCTGCGGGTGGTCCGCGGCGGCGAGAAGCGGGAGCAAGAGGAGGAACAGCGCGGTTCTCATGACCCCTCCAGCAGGCGGACGAGGACCTTCTCGACGACGTCCGGGGCGGCCTTGCCCTTCATCTCGCGCATCACGAAGCCCTTGATCGCGTTGAGCGCGGCCTTCCTGCCCGCGCGGTAGTCGGCGGCCGCCTTCGCGTTCGCCTCGATCGCGCGCCGCCCGACCTCCTCGATCCGCCCGGCGTCGTCGATGCGGGCGAGGCCGAGCGACGTGACCAGAGCCCCGGGGTCCTCGCTCCCCGCGAGCAGCCGCGGCAACAGGTCCTTCGCCGCCGCCTGGCGCGGCACCTTGCCGTCCTCGACGAGGTTCACGAGCGCGGCGAGGCGCGCCGGCGCGAGGCCGAGATCCGCGACCGCCTTCTTCGCCTCGTTCGCGTGGCGGGCGAGGTCGGAGAGGATCCAGTTCGCCGCCGGCTTCGCGGGCGCGCCCGCGGCGACCGTCTTCTCGAAGTAGTCCGCGGTCGAGCGCTCGCGCGTCAGCACGTCGGCGTCGTACTCCGAGAGCCCGAACTCCCCCGCGAACCGGCGGCACCGCGCGGCGGGAAGCTCGGGCACGCGCGCCGTCGCCTCGCCGCGCCACGCCTCGTCGATCGCGAGCGGCGGGATGTCGGGCTCGGGGAAGTAGCGGTAGTCGTGCGCCTCCTCCTTCTCGCGCATGACGAACGTCTGGTCGCGCTGATCGTCGTACCCGCGCGTCGCGCGCGGCCGCGCCGCGACCGCGGCGCCATGCTCCCGGTACTCCGCCAGCTGCCGGTCGATCTCGAACTTCAAGGCGCGCTCCACGTTCCGCACGGAGTTGAGGTTCTTCACCTCGATGATCGGCGTCTTCACGACCGATCCCTTGTCCTCGATGTGGAGGTTGACGTTCGGCTCGCAGCGGAGGTTCCCCTCCTGCATGTTGGCGTCGCTGACGTCGAGGTACTGCACCAGCGCCCGGAGCGCGTTCAGGTAGGCGCGCGCCTCCTCGGGCGAGGCGATGTCGGGCTCGGACACGATCTCGACGAGCGGCGTGCCCGCGCGGTTGAAATCGACGCGCGAGAGGCCGCGGGCGTCGTCGTGGAGGCTCTTGCCCACGTCCTCCTCGATGTGGAGGCGCCGCAGCCGCACGGTCTTGGTGCCCGCCTCGGTCACGACCTCGACGCCGCCGCCCGTCGCGAGCGGACGATCGTACTGGCTGATCTGGTAGCCCTTCGGGAGGTCGGGGTAGAAGTAGTTCTTCCGGTCGAACTTCGTGAGGCCGGTGATCTCGCACCCCATCGCCGCGGCGAGCGAGAGCGCCATCGTGATCGCCTCGCGGTTCGGGACCGGCAGCGACCCCGGCATGCCGAGGCACACGGGGCACACGAGGGTGTTCACCGGCGCGCCGAACCTCACCGGGCAGCCGCAGAACATCTTGCTCCTCGTGCGGAGCTGGAGGTGGACCTCCATGCCGACGAGCACCGTGTGCTTCACCGCGTCCTCCTCTCCGCGCCGGCGGCCGGGGCCGGCGGCCAGGAGAAGGGAGGCAGGAGCGCCTCCGCCGCGCGCGCCGCGCGGAAGAGCGTGCCCTCGCCGAAGCGGGGCGCGGTCAGCTGGAGGCCGACCGGGAGGCCCTCCGCGGTGCGGCCGCAGGAGAGCGACAGCGCCGGCACCCCGCAGAGGTTGGCCGTGACCGTGAGCACGTCGGAGAGGTACATGGCGAGCGGGTCCGACGCCTTCTCGCCGAGCGCGAACGCGGCGGTCGGCGTCGTCGGGCTCGCGAGGACGTCGACCTTCCGGAAGCACGCCTCCATCTCGTGGCGCATCGCGGCGCGCACTTTCTGCGCGCGGCCGTAGTAAGCCTCGTAGTAGCCGCTCGACAGCGCGAACGTGCCGAGGAGGATCCGCCGCTTCACCTCCGGCCCGAACCCCTCGCCGCGGGTCTCCGAGAACATCTCCTCGACGCTTCGCCCCTCGCCGCGGAGCCCGTAGCGCACGCCGTCGTAGCGCGCGAGGTTGCTCGAAGCCTCGCTCGGCGCGACGATGTAGTAGACGGCGATCCCGTGGACCGACAGCGGGAGCGAGACCTCCACGATCTTCGCGCCGGCGCCCTTGAGCCTGCCGAGCGCCGTCTCGACAAGCGCGCGGACGTCCTTCGCGAGCCCCTCGCCGAAGCACTCCTCCGGGACGCCGACCCGGAGCCCCTTCAGGTCGCCGCGCTGGCGGAGGTCGGGCACCGCGTCCGCCGCGGAGGTCGCGTCGCGCGCGTCGCGCCCCGCGATCGTCTCGAGCAGGAGCGCCGCGTCGTCGACCGTCCGCGCGAAGGGCCCGATCTGGTCGAGCGACGACGCGAACGCGATGAGCCCGTAGCGCGACACGAGGCCGTAGGTGGGCTTCATCCCGACGACGCCGCAGAGCGCCGCCGGCTGCCGGATCGAGCCGCCCGTGTCGCTGCCGAGCGCCAGCGGCGCGAGCCCGGCCGCGACGGCGGCCGCGCTTCCGCCCGACGACCCGCCCGCGGTCCGCGCGAGGTCGAACGGGTTCCTCGTGGGCCCGAACGCGGAGTTCTCGGTGCTCGAGCCCATCGCGAACTCGTCGAGGTTGGTCTTCCCGAACAGCACGGCCCCGGCCGCCCGGAGCCGCTCCACGACGTGGGCGTCGTAGGGAGGCACGAACGGCTCGAGGATCCTCGACGCGCAGGTCGCAGGCTGCCCTCGGACGCAGAGGTTGTCCTTGAGCGCGACGGGGACGCCGGCGAGCGGGCCCGGGTCCTCGCCGGCCGCGATCCGCCGGTCGATCTCGCGCGCCTGCCTCCGGACCTCCTCCGGCTCGAGGTGCAGGAACGCCTCGATGTGGTCGTTCCAGCGGAGCGCGCGGTCGAGGTGCGCGTCGGCCACGTCGAGCGCGCTCGCCTCGCGCCCGCGGACGGCCGCGGCGAGCGCCGCGGCACCCTCCTGCCAGAGTTCGCTCACGACTCCTCCTTGTCCACGATCTTCGGGACGAGGAAGAACTCGCCGTCCTGCATCGGCGCGTTCCGGAGCGCGTCCTCGCGCGCGAGGCAGTCGCGCGCGTCGTCCGCGCGGTGCACGTCGCGGCCGAAGTAGGTGAGCGACTCGGCGCCCTCCGGCAGCTTCACCGACCTGAGGCTGTCGATGTGATGGACGATCCGGTCGAGGTCCTTGGCGAGTCGCCGCGCCTCGTCCGGGTCGACCTTGAGGCGGGCGAGCCGGGCGATGCGCAGGACCTCGGCGGGATCGATCGCCATGCCCGGCCTTTGTAGCACACCGGGACGGGATTCGGGGGGGGCCGGGGGGCCGCTCAAGGCCGGGAGAGGCGGAGCTGGCCGCACGCGGCCGCCACGTCGTCGCCGCGCTGGCGGCGCGCGTGGACCACGACGCCCGCCTTGCGGAGGATCCCCGCGAAGCGCTCCACGCGCTCGGGCGAGGGCGCCTTGAGCTCCGGCGCGAACGACACCGGGTTCATCGGGATCAGGTTGACGTTTCGGTGCCGGCCCGCGAGCCGCGCGAGCGCCTCGGCGTCCTCGTCGCGGTCGTTGATGCCGCTGAGCAGCACGTACTCGAACGTCACGTCACGGCCGGTCGCCTCGAACCACTCGCGCGCCATCCCGGAAAGGCCGGCGACGTCCGCCGTGCCGCCCCGCGGCACGAGCCTGCGGCGCAGGTCGTCGGTCGCGGCGTGCAGCGAGATCGCGAGGTTCGTCCGGAGGCCGGACGCGAGGAGTTCCTCGAAGCCCTTCCGGGGCCCCGACGTGGAGATCGTGATCCGCCGCGAGCCGAGGTCGATCCCCTCCGGGTCCTGCACGAGTCGGAGCGCGCGCACGAGGCTCTCGACGTTGTGGAGCGGCTCGCCCATCCCCATCACGACGATGTTCGTGAGCCGCGCCCCCTGGTCCCCCGAAGCCCCCCCCGCGTCCCGGAGCCAGAGGACCTGCTCGACGATCTCGAAAGCCTCGAGGTTGCGGATGACGCCCTGCGCGCCGGAGGCGCAGAACACGCAGCCGACCCCGCAGCCGACCTGCGTCGAGATGCACGCCGTCCTCCGGTCCCCCTCGGGGATCAGCACGCACTCGACCTTCTCGCCGTCCGCGAGGCAGAGGAGCAGCTTCACGGTCCCGTCGTCGGAGCGGTGGCTCTCGGCCACGCGGCTCGAGCGCACGGGGAGCCGCGCCGCGAGCGCCTCGCGGACCGCCTTCGGCACGTCGGTCATCGCGTCGTAAGAGACGGCGCCGCGCGCCTGGACCCAGCGGAAGATCTGCTTCGCCCGGTAGGGGGGATCGACGAGCGCCTCGAGGTCCCGGACCGCCAGGCCCGCGAGCGAGCCTGCCCCCGCGGCCCCCTGTCTTCGCTCCACGGGAGCTACGCGCTGTCGCGCTGGGGCGGCCGCTTCACGTCCGCGCGGAGGACCCTGCCGACCGGCTCTTCCCCTCGGTAGGCGGCGGCCGACACGATGTAGCGGGCGACCTTGTCCTTGTTCTCGGGGAGGTCGTAGAGGAGGTCGCGCAGGAAGTCCTCGACGAGCGCGCGCACGGCGCGCACCCCGGTCTCGCGCTTGAGCGCGTCCTTCGCGATCGCGCGGAGCGCGTCGTCGTCGAACGCGAGCTCGACGCCCTCGATCTCGAAGAACTTCTGGTACTGGCGGATGATCGCGTTCCTGGGCTCGACCATCACGCGCAGGATCTCGTCCTCGCCCAGCGGGTCGAGGACGGTCACCGCCGGGAGGCGGCCGAGGAACTCCGGGATCATCCCGAAGGCGAGGAGATCCTCGGTCTCGATCAGCGGGAGGTAGTGCGCCGCGGTCTCCTGCCCCTTCTCCCACCCGTCGTCCACGAAGCCGATCCGTTTCTTCCCGACGCGCTTCTTGATCAGCTCCTCGATGCCCGAGAAGGTGCCGCCGCAGATGAAGAGGATGTTCGTCGTGTCGACCTGCAGGTACTGCTGCTCGGGGTGCTTCCGGCCGCCCTGCGGCGGGATGTTGCTGACCGTGCCCTCGAGGATCTTCAGGAGCCCCTGCTGCACGCCCTCGCCGGAGACGTCCCGCGTGATCGACGGGTTGTTCTGGGTCTTCGCGATCTTGTCGATCTCGTCGATGTAGATGATCCCGCGCTCCGCGCGCTCGCGGTCGAAATCGGCCGCCTGGAGGAGGCGCAGGAGCACGTTCTCGACGTCCTCGCCGACATAGCCCGCCTCGGTGAGCGTGGTCGCGTCGCTGATGGCGAACGGCACGTCGAGGAACCGCGCGAGCGAGCGGGCGAGGAGCGTCTTGCCGGAGCCCGTCGGGCCCACGAGCAGGATGTTGCTCTTCTCGAGCTCGATCTCGTCGGCCTTGAAGCCCACCTGGATGCGGCGGTAATGGTTGTAGACCGCGACCGCGAGCGTCCGTTTCGCGCGCTCCTGCCCGATCACGTACTCGTTCAGGAACGAGTGGATCTCGCGCGGGGTCCGAAGCCGGAAGCTGATGCCCGGCTCGCGGCGCGTGCCCGTGCCCTTGCGCGTCTCCTCGAGGAGGATCGTGTTGCAGAGCTCGACGCACTCGTTGCAGATATAGACGTCCGGCGGACCGGCCACGAGCGAGTCGACCATGTGGCGCGACTTGCCGCAGAAGGTGCACCGCTCGGTGTAGGTTCGTCGTCCCTTCGACATCCCGCCCCGGATTCTAGCTGATCTTTCCCTGCGTGGGCGGTCCGGCCTTGAGCGGCTCGATCACTTCGTCCACGAGACCGTACTTCTTGGCCTCCTGGGCGTTCAGGAAGAAGTCCCGGTCCGAGTCGCGGTCGATCCGGTCGAGGGGCTGGCCGGTGTGGCGGGAGAAGATCTCGTTCATCTCCTTGCGGAGCTTGATGATCTCCTCGGCGTGCCGCTCGATGTCGGCCGCGGTGCCCCCGACGCCGCCGCTGGGCTGGTGGAGCATGACCCGGGCGTGGGGAAGGATGAACCTCTTGCCCTTCGTCCCGGCCGCGAGGAGCAGCGCGCCCATCGACATGGCCTGCCCGATGCAGTAGGTGGCGAGGTCGCAGGTGATGAACTGCATCGTGTCGTAGATCGCGAGGCCGTCCGACACGTACCCCCCGGGAGAGTTGATGTAGAGGCTGATCTCCTGGCTCTTGTTCTCCTTCTGGAGGAACAGGAGCTGCGCGATGACGATGTTCGCCACCGTGTCCGTGATCGGCGTGCCCACGAAGACGATGCGGTCCTCGAGGAGGCGCGAGTAGATGTCGTAGGCTCGCTCCCCCCGCCCGGTCTTCTCGATGACGGTCGGGATCCAGATGCTCATTTGTCTTTGTCCGCCTTCTTCTTCGTGGCCTTTTTCTTCGGGGCCTCGGCCTCCTCGGCCGCGTGCTCACCCTTCTTCTTTGTCGGCTTCCCGGGGGCCGCGGCCTTCGCCGGCGCCTCGCCCGCCGTCTCCGTGACCTTGACCTGGGAGCGCAGCCGGGCCCGCGCCTTCTTCACCTTCAGGTGGTTGCGGAGGGAGGAGAGCCGCCCGGAGTCGCGCAGAAGCACGTACATCTGCTCGGGCGACTGCCCCTGGTAGGCCGCGATCTGCGCGACCGCCTCGCGGACCTCGTTCTCCGGCACGAGGATCTTCTCCTTCTCGACGAGCTTATCGAGGAGGAACCACATCTTGAGCTCGTTCGCGGACTCCTCGCTCCGCCGCGCGCGCACCTCGGCGACCTGCTTCGCGATCTCCTCCTCCGGCTTGCCCTCCAGCTGGAGCTCGTAGGCCATCCGGCGGGCGATCTCGTCCCCCTCCCGCTTGATCATGTCGTCGGGGAGCTCGATCGGGGTCTTCTCGAGCAGCTGGGCGAGGGCGAGATCCTCGACCAGCTTGTCGCGCTGCGCCGCCTTGTGGCGGGCGACGTCCTCGCGCACGAAGGAGAGGAACTCGTCCTTGGTCTTGAAGTCGTACGCCTCCGCGAGCTTGTCGTCGACCTGGGGAAGCTCGGGCCGCTTCAGGTCGACGATCTCGGCCGCGAGCGCCAGGTCGACGCCCGCGAGCGGGTGGCTCTCGACGTGCGGGGGCACGAAGGCCTTCGCGGTCACCAGGTCGCCGACCTCCTTCCCCGTGAGCGCCTCGTCGAGCCCCTCGGTGACGAGATCCGCGAGCATCCGCGAGCCCACCTCGTAGGGGAGCCCGTCGTGCTGGAACGCATCCTTGTCCCCGGCGGTGCCCTTCACCTTGATCGTGACCACGTCGCCGTTCTCGACGCCGCCCTTCTTCACCGGCCGGAGCGCGGCCTTGCGCTTGCGGAGGGCGTGGACTGCGCCGTCCACCTCCTCGTCCGTGGGGGCGGCGGAGGGGACGGACACCTCGATGTCATGGAAGCTCGGCAGGTCGAACTCCGGCTTCACCGTGACCGTGATGTCGAAATCGACGGCCTGGCTCGGCTCGACGCTCACATTCTCGAGGTCGACCTCGGGGTCCGCGATCGGGGAGAGCTTGTTCTCCTTGATCGCCTCGTTGAACGCGCTGTCGAGGAGCGACTGCTTCACCTCGACCGCCACCTGCTTGCCGAACCGCTTCTCCACGAGCTTGCGCGGCGCCTTGCCGGGCCGGAAGCCGGGGATCGGCACGGAGCGGGTCCACTGGCGGTAGGACTTGTCGAACTCCTCGGTCACAAGTTCCGGGGGGATCGTGACCTTGATCCGCTTCCGGCAGGGGCCGAGAGGCTCGACGGAGAAGCGCATCGCCGCGGCAGGGGTCGTTGTCATGGAGTCTCCAGGGAAGAACCCAGTCTAGAGTCTAGGGGCAAGCCCCAGCTAGCTTCGGCCCGGCGAACGGCCGGGCCCCGGTGCCGGCCGATGTCGCGCCGGGACGCCGGGGGGGGCTGGGGGGCGGGGGATTTCTCCTTGCCCTGTCCCCCGGTCGGGTATCATGGCGTGAGTTACGGATCGGGCAGGCGCGGGCCCCCCGCAGGCGCGGACGCGGGCCCCGTGAGGCGCCTCCCCGGTCGCGGCCCCAGGAAGGTCCCTTGTACGGGACCGTTTTTCGCGGCTGCAAGTGGGAGTTCGATTTGATGAACGGGCAAGGTCCCCATGCGCCCCACGCAGGCAGGCGCCGCCGGCGCCGGCGGAGGCGCGGAGGTGCGAAGCTCACGGACCCGACGCCGGTCGCCCCGGTCGCCGGGATCCTCGCGATCGCTCGCGAGGGCCATGGCTTCCTCCGCAATCCGAAACGCGACTGCCAGATCCAGGACGCGGATCCCTACGTCCACCGGGATCTGATCCAGCGCCACGGCCTGCGCGAGGGCCAGATGATCGAGGCGCACGTCTCCCGCCAGATGCGCGGGCCGGCGCCGATGGTCGCGACCATCGACCGCGTCGAGGGCATGGACCCCGCGCGGGCGCGCGACATCCCGCGGATCGAGGATCTGACGGTCGTCGACCCGGAAGCCGCCTTCCAGCTCGTGGGCGGCGAGCACCAGGACATGACGCTGCGCGTCATCGACCTCGTCACGCCGATCGGCATGGGCCAGCGCGCGCTCATCGTGGCGCCGCCGCGCACCGGCAAGACGGTCATCCTCCAGAAGCTCGCGAACGCGATCACGACCTTCCACCCGGAGGTGAAGCTCCTCGTGTGCCTCGTGGACGAGCGCCCCGAGGAGGCGACGGACATGAAGCGCGCCGTGAAGGGCGAGGTCTACGCGAGCACGAACGACCTCCCCGCCGTGAACCACGTCGCGATGACCGAGCTGGTCACCGCCCGCGCGAAGCGCCTCTGCGAGATGGGCCACAACGTGGTCGTGCTCGTCGACTCCCTCACGCGCCTCGGCCGCGCCTACAACATCGAGGCGCGCGGCTCGGGCCGGACGCTCACCGGCGGCCTCGACGCGAAGGTCCTCGAGAAGCCGAAGGCGCACTTCGGCGCGGCGCGGAACATCGAGCACGGCGGCTCCCTCACCGTGATCGCCACCGCGCTCATCGACACCGGCTCCCGCATGGACCAGGTGATCTTCGAGGAGTTCAAGGGCACGGGCAACATGGAGCTGGTCCTCGACCGCGAGGCGGCCGACCGGCGCATCTGGCCGGCCATCGACGTCACGAGCTCCGGCACCCGCAAGGAGGAGAAGCTCGTCGTCGAGGCGAAGCTGAAGCGCATGCACGCGCTGCGGCGGCTGCTCGCGAAGATGAAGCCGATCGAGGGCCTCGAGACGCTCATCGACCGGCTCAACAAGACGCGCAGCAACGAGGAGTTCCTCGCGCTGTTCGATCCCAAGTGAGGCGCGAGGACGTCAGCGTCGAGTTCGTGAAGGCGGGGGGGCCCGGGGGCCAGCACCGCAACAAGAGCGTCACGGGCGTACGCCTCGTCCACCTCCCGACCGGCATCACGGTCACGGCGACCGAGCGCCGCGAGCGCACGAGGAACCTCGCGCTCGCCTGGGAGCGTCTCGAGGCGAAGGTCACGCGCCGCACCCGGAAGCCGAAGCCGCGGCGGAAGACGAAGCCGTCGTCCGCCTCCGTGCGCCGGCGGCTGGAGGGCAAGGCGCGCCGCGCGCGCACCAAGGCCGCGCGGCGGGCGCCGCCCGGCGAGTAGGGTCCCTAGCCCCAATGGCAGGGAGATAGGCGGGGAAGGAGGGCACCTCCCCGCGCTGCCGATTCTTGAGGTTGTAGCCATACAACCCGGCAGACAGAGAGGTGCCCAGTGTCTTGGATCGCCAGGATCAGGGATTCCCTTGATCGGGGCAG
>DASUGR010000205.1:0-34052 GCA_036273915.1 Planctomycetota bacterium
CTCCCCACCCTGCCCGACCGCAGGGATAGGCGCGGGGCGCCTCCTGGCCGCACCTACCGCGGGTCGCATCGGCGGGTCCTCCTCTTCCGGGTGTGGCCAGAATTTCCGGAATCGGTGTGCGCAGAGTTTCCGGAACCCGCATGGGGGGACCTGCCGCGGGCCGCGTTGCCGTCGGTGCCATCACGCAGAATGGGCGCGGCACCTTTCCCGGGGGAGGCGACAAGTGCTTGGCGACAGAGCGCCGATCGAGCCCGCCGGCCACGCGTCGGTAGCGGTCATCGCGAGACGGGACGAGTTCGACAAGAATCTGCTCAAGCGTCTCCGAAGATGCGGCAAGAGGCTGCCCGAGCGCCTTCGCATCGAGATCACGTCCTACGGCGAGCGTGGCGTGCGGCCGCTCTGCGCCGTCCTCGGCGCGGACGGATGGGGACCGGTCCACGCCGTCCGCCTCATCGGAGAGATGGGGGCGGAGAGGGCGATCGGACCCTTGATCCAGGCGTTGCGCGAAACCGAAAGTGGGGACCCGCTCCACGAGGAGATCCATCACGTCCTCGAACGCCTCGGCGAGCGCGTCGTGGAGCCGGCGCTTCTCGCGCACGACGCGTTCCGCGGGGAGGAAGTGCAGGACTGCCTGGCCGAGGTGCTCGCCCGCACCGGAGTGCGGGACGAGCGCATCCTCGCGCTGCTCCTCGGGATGCTTGAGACGAGCGACCCGGTGCTCGCCGCCTGTCTCCTTGCCGAGTACGGCGACGCGCGGGCGTTGGCTGCGCTCTCGCGCGCGCTCGACGAGACGACGATCGAGGACCCGGCGCCGCGCTTTCAGAACCAGGCGGCTTTCGAGATCGCGAGCGCGATCGAGGACCTCGGGGGCGCGCTGACGCCGTCGCAGGCAGCGCAGGTCGAGCGCGCGGAAGCGGCGCACCGGCGGTTCTTCGCGCCGCCAGTGTCCGCGCCGGCGCGCCGGCCCGAAAGGCCCGGGCGCAACGACCCGTGCTGGTGCGGCAGCGGGAGGAAGTACAAGCGGTGCCACCTGGACGCCGACAACTGCGCCACCGCGTGACGACGCGAAGGCGCGCCCTGAGCTACCGTGTCCGGGAGTTGTCGCACGGCGCGACGAGTCTGCGCGGCGATGCCGATCAGCTGGCGGAGGATCGCATCCCGAGGCGCGAACGGCGGTGAGGAGCTCATGGCGGTAGCGACGGACCTCTCGGGCCCCCGCCTCGTCCGGAGGCTACGAAGGAACGTCCGTCCACTCGTCGCCGTCCGTATCGAGCGGCGGATAGCGGACGCGGACCCGATCCACGACGAGACAACCGGCGAGTTCGGCGAGTTGGGTCCGCTTGAGGAAGTCCATGACCACGCCGCCCACGAATCGCGGGCCCATGCTCCGAGGGCGGAAGAGGATGATCCCGGGATGGCTGCCGGGAGGGTATTTCCGGAGGTCGCCGAACTCGAGGTCGAGCGTGAGGATGATCTCGCCCTCCGACTTGGCGGCCGCAGCGACTTCTGGGTCGCGCTTCCCGAGGAGCCCCTGCTCCGCGGCTGTCCGCGGCTCGTGACCGAGGCCCTCGATCTCCGCCTTGAGATGCCGGGAGAGGTTCTCGTCGAGCTTCAGCTTCAAGACGCCGTGACTTTCCAGACGTTCTCGCGCGCGAGCTCGGCGGCGTAGGCGACGGCGGCCCGGATGTCGTCCTTCTCGAGGCCGGGATAGTTGTCGATGATCTCGTCCGGAGTGAGACCTTCGGCAAGCGCGTCCAGGATGATCGCGATGTAGATCCGCGTCCCACGGATGCACGGCTTGCCCGTACAGATCGCAGGATCCACGGAGACACGTTGGAGCAGGGTTTCGCGGTTCATCCCACAGCGATTCTACCGCACGCCATGGGGGGCGTCGGCGCCCGGGTCCAAGGACTTATGAGCGGTTTGGCTATGTCCGTGGGCACCGCTCAAAAGTGCCGACCGGCCGGGCAGCAGGCCGCGGTCAGGCCGAGCGGATCGAACGAGTGGCGCGCATAAGTGCTCGCCCGTTAACGACCCGGGGGATAGCCACGTCGCCGGATCCAGAGCGCAGGGTCGCCCTGGCCGGCGGTCGGCCCCGCGGAGGCGAGGATCCCGACGCGACGTTCGCGTAGGGGGCCTTCCCCTTCCCCGCGCCCCATCCCCTTCCGGCCAGGAGTGGCAAACCGGGACGTTCGCGCCCGCTACCAGAGGGGCTTGCCTGCCGCGCGCACCTCGGCCTCGACTTCCGCCGCGATCGCGCGCGCACGGCCCACGACGGCGTTGCGGTCGGCCCCGCTCGCGACGGGCAGCGTGACGCCCGCGATCGCGGTCGCCTTGCCGTCCTTCTTGAGGATCGGCACGGTCACGTCGATCGCGCCCGGCTCGTCGAGGACGATCTCCCTGCCCGTCCGCATCGCATCGCGGTCCTCGGGGTCCGACGGCTTGCCGCGCCGCTTCGCCATCGTGCTCGCGAGCTGCGTGCACTCCGTCTTGCCTTTCGGCACCGCATGGAGGGTCAGCCGTACGAGATCCGCGTGCTTGGCCGCGACGCGGTCGACGACCTCCTGCGCCGCCGGGTACGGCCCGGCACCCTTCGTCGAAGCGCAGGCGGCAAGCACGATCACGAGGGACAAGGAAACGACGTGCATCGGTACCTCCCGTTGGGACCGGATTGTAAAGGCGGCTGCCAGCGGCCGGGTTCGGGGAGAGTTCTTCCAGAGCTCGTGACGTGACACCGGCCGCCGGCACCGCGGCGGCCACGGTCGGGAGCGTTTCGGCCCCCGACCTCGCGCGCTGGGATGGTGGGCGTGCCGGACGAGGGCGCGCGCCCGGCGTTCGCGATGACAGGGGGTTCCGGGGGCGATGTGGATGACCGCGCCGAGGTCCCGCGCGGCGTGGGCCCGATCTTGAGGCCGCCGCGGATCGGCACTGCCGAACGTCCCGCGGCGAGACGGCAAAACCTGGGCGGCCGGTGGGCAGGACGCGCGCGTGGGCTACGGTTGGGTGGGCTTAGGACATTGTCAGTGGACGGAGATCGGCAAGCGCCGCGCCACACATTTGCATCCTCGTCCGCGGACGGGGCGATCCGTGCTTCCGGGTCGCACTTGGCCGCGGCGCGCGCGATGCGATGCTCCCGTGGCGCTCGCGTCCATGCGCAGCGCGCATGGGCCACGCCTCCGCCGGAAAGGGGAACGACGGAATGCCCAGGGAGAAGGGATTCACGCTCATCGAGCTGATGATCGTGATCGCGATCATCGGCATCATCGCGGCGATCGCGATCCCGAACCTGCTCTCCGCCCGCATCAATTCGAACGAGACCGCGGCCATCGCGACGCTCCGGAACATCGTCTCCGCCGAGTCGCAGTTCCAGACCGGGTCACGCGCGGACGAGAACGACAACGGCACCGGCGAATACGGCACGTTCGCCGAGATGTCCGGCGCGATCGGCGTCCGGGGCAACGCGATCCTGAAGGTGCCGGTTCTCTCGACCGCGTTCCGCACGGTCACGTCGGATGGCGAAGTGAACCGCAGCGGCTACTACTTCGCGATCTACCTCCCGGACATCGCGGGCGACGGCCTCGGGGAGGTCGCCGGCGGCGGCGCCGATCCCGGCATCGATGCCGATCTCGCGGAGAACGTCTGGTGCTGCTACGCCTGGCCGGCCAAGTACGGCGGCACGGGCAACCGCACGTTCTTCGTGAACCAGGGCGGCGACATCGTGATGAGCGAGGACGCGAACTACAGCGGCGCGGGCAGCGGGCCTGCGCCGAACTCGGCGTTCGTTCCCGGCGGCGGCTCCTCGATCACGGGCCGCGTGGCGAGCGCCGTGACCGGGCGCGACGGCAACTTCTGGCGCCAGACGCGCTAGGCTGCGCGCGCAGCCGCGCTGCCCCGCGGCCGGGCTCGCGGGCTGCGGGCAGGCCTCGGGTGCCGGACGTGGGGGGGGCCGGGGGCCGGATACGGCCCGGAGCCGCCTGCGGGCCGCCCGCCCGGCCTTGGCCTTTCAAAGAACGCGGGGCACGGACCGTCGGCCCGCGCCCCGCCAGGAGGGCGACATGGTCGCCCCGTTGGACTTTGCGATCAGGGCTTCTCGTAGATCACGTAGCGCAGCCGGACCGTGCACCAGTACTGCCCCTTCCCGATGTTGTGGTCGTACGCGATCGATTCGACAAAGAGCTTGCCCGGCAGGTTCTCCGGGTTCGTACGGATCTTCAGGACGTCGCCCACCTCGATGCCCGACGCGTCGCCGGCCTTCAGCGAGTCGCGGGCCGAGATCGACCCGTCGTCGGGGATGTCGTCGCGGGTGAGGGCGTCGAACACCCCCGCGTTGCCGCCGGAGACCTTCGTGTAGAAGGCGTTCCAGTAGAGGAAGGCCCAGTTGTTGACCCCGTCGTTCTGCAGCGTCACGTCCGTCGGGATGCCGGGGATCGCGGGAGAGCCGAAGGCGTCGTTGGTGACGATGACCGAGACGATGTTGGCCCCGGGGGCCGCATCGAAGGTCACGCCCGTCCGGGTCCACTCCATCGTGAAGGGCTTCTTGTCGTGCATGGCGAAGAACTCCACCGTCCCGTATCGGCGGACCTTCGTCTCCGTCACGTCGCTCGCCGAGACGATCCGGCTCGTCCACACCCCCGGCGAGACGTAGGCCACGACCTCCAGTTCCCGCTCCGGCCGGAAGCCCGGCGGAAGCGCCGCCGAGTAGCCGTTCGGGTCGCGGAAGAAGTCGATGACCTGTGTCATCTCCGCGACGCCGCCGGAGAAATCCGTATGGAACGCCCGCACCCAGGCGACCTCGGAGTTCGCGACGTCCGGGTTCCCGCTCTCGACGTTCGCGTAGACGTAGCCCTTGTCGATGTTCAGCTCGACCGTGTGGATCACCGGGGCCTTCGGCTCCGGCTCCACGAACAGCTCTCCCAGCTCCTGCGCCGCGGTGACGCCCGCGAGGTTCGTCACCTCCACGGTCAGGGCGGTGCCGGGCTCGAAGCCGTCCTCCCCGAGCGCGTTGCCGCTGAAGAAGCCGGCGCCGGGGACGTCCTCCCACAGCTGCTGCGTGTGCGAGGCGTCGTCGTTGCGAACGACGACGCCCTGGATCCCCTCGTAGTCCGTCGCGGAGACGCCGACCTCGCCGCTCCTGGGATCGAGGAACGCGAAGAAGATGACCGGTCCCGGAGGCTCCGCGGGCCCGCGGGGCGCGCGGATGAAGATGCTGCTGAAGGGCAGGAGCCGCATCGCCTCGAGCGAGAATCCGGGCGGCGCGGTCGTCGCCGGTGCGCCGTCCCCCGCGAGCGTCCAGCCGTTCGCGCGCAGCGTGGGCGGATCGACGGCGAAGGTGAAACCGTCGAGCGGCGTCACGCGCGGCGTGCCGTTCGCGTCGAGGTAGTGGAAGTTCCCGTCGGCGTCCATGCCGAGCTTCGCCAAGGCCTCCTCGAGCGTCATCGGCGGCGCCGAGGGGGTGTCGTCCGCGTACACCAGGTGGTGCACGAGGTCGCCGTTGTCCATCTCGATCCGCAGGTTCGCGCAGACGGCATCGCAACGCGCCGTGAACTCGTTCGTGTCGCCGACGGTCGTCCACGCCCCGTTCAGGAGCTGCATCGCGTCGCCCTGCGTCTGCGTGACCGCGATGCTCACCGGGGCGCCGCGCTCGAGGGCGCGCAGCTCCGCCATGGTCAGGCTGAGCGGCGCGCCGGTGCTCTTCGCGTCCACGACCCAGTACGAGGCCGGGTCCGCGGGGTAGGTCTCGCCGGGGACGAGCAGCTGCACGTTGGCCCCGGCCGGCTCGAAGGTCGCCACGGAGAGGCCCCCGATCTTGAGCGAGAGCGTGGGCACGAGGTTGCTCACGGGGGCGGTCCCGCGGTTCTTCACCTTGAGGAAGAGCTTCAGGCGCGCCGCGTCCGTGGGGTTCATGCTCCGCGCCTCGGACCAGCCCTGCTCGCTCGTCACCGACTCCCCGGTCGCAACGGAGGTCGTCGTCGAGTTCGTGTCCTCGTAGGTCTGGCCGTACTTCGCGCTCACCGTGGCGCCGCCCTCCGGGCCGAACTCGTACTGGCCGCCGATCTCCCAGGTGTTCTGGACCGAGTGCGAGTGCGACTGCTGGGTCTGCCTCGTCCAGCTGCGGCCCTTGGAGAGCGACTCGGACTGGGTGACCCGGATCTCCTCGTTGAGCGTCACCGTGTAGCTCGCGAGCTCGCAGACGATGTTGGGATAGGCGGGCACGAGCGGGTCGTCCCCCGGACCCCTGATCGTCGGATCGAGCTTGAGCCTCGAGACCTCCATGCCGTCCGGGTAGGCGTCCTGGTCGGTCGAGGGCTGCAGCGGGTCGGTGAAGAAGTGGGGCTTCGCGGGGTCGCCGTCCCAGGCGATGAACTCCGCCTTCTGGAAGTCGTACGCGTAGCCGTAGTACTCGAGGCAGTTCGGGACCCCGTCCCCGTCCGTGTCCACCGTGCAGCCGTCGTTCACGAGATCGCCGTCGTCGTCGTTGTCGAGCGGGTCGATGAGGCCGTCGCGGTCCTTGTCCGGGAGCGGCGCCGCCGGGTCGTAGCCGGTGCCGAAGAGCTCGAAGCTGTCGACGAGCCCGTCCCCGTCTGTGTCGCGGCTGTCCGGGTCCGTTCGCAGCGCCAGCTCGACCACGTCGGGGATCGTGTCGCCGTCCGTATCCGCTCTCTCCCCCGGCATCGGGGACGTGGCCGCGGCCTCTACGGCGTCGGCCACCTCCCCGAGCGTCGCCATCTGAAGCGCGGGCGCCGGGGAGCCGGAGCCGTTGCAGGCCCAGAGCGCCGCGGCCAAGACGATTGCCATCCAGCGGGTTTTCATGCATGTCCTCCTGGGCGCGTTCCCCGCGCCACCGGTCGATGCGGAAATCCCCTGCTAGGGCCCCGGACGAAAATCCCTAGACTGGTGACGGGCATGGACTTTCAGGGGGTGGCCGAGGCGTTCTCGCAGGCGCGGCGCCTGCCCCCGCCCGAACGGCGCGCCTACCTGGACCAGCTGGACACCGGCGTACGCACCGAGGTGGAGGCGCTCCTCGGCCATCACGAGGCGCCGGAGGGCGCCCCGTTCGCGCCGCTCCTCAGCGACGCGGCGGGCACCGTGTGGGCGGAGCTCGCGGCGACGCAGCCGCCGACGTTCGCGGGGCTGCGCGTCGTGCGCCGGCTCGGGTCCGGCGCCACCGGCACGGTCTACGAGGCAGAGCAGGAGAGCCCGCGCCGCCGGGTCGCGATCAAGCTGCTCCACCTCCCGACCGCGGACGGACTGCGGCGCTTCGAGCAGGAAGCGCGCGTGCTGGCGCGGCTCGACCACCCCGGGATCGCGCGCATCCTCGAGCAGGGGACCGAGGCGACCCGCGAGGGGCCGCGGCCCTACCTCGTGATCGAGCTCGTCGAGGGCGTGCCCTTGAACCTCTTCGCGCGCGGCCTGGACCGCGCCGGGATCGTCGCGCTCCTCCGCCAGGTGTGCGCGGCCGTGGCCCACGCGCACGAGCGCGGCGTGATCCACCGGGACCTGAAGCCGGGCAACATCCTCGTCACGGCGAGAGGGGACGTGAAGGTCCTCGACTTCGGCCTCGCCCGCCCGATCGACAGCGCGTCGCGGCACACCCGCACCGGCAACGTCCTCGGCACGCTCGCGTACATGAGCCCGGAGCAGGCCGCGGGCGACCCCGGCTCCGTGGACACGCGCAGCGACGTCTACGCGCTCGGCGTGATCGCCTACGAGCTGCTCGCGGGCCGCCTGCCGCTCGACCTCGAGAACAAGCCGATGCCGGAGGCGCTGCGGATGATCCGGGAGGTCGAGCCTCGGCCCCTCGCGGGCTTCGGCGACCTCATGTGGATCGTCGCGAAGGCGATGGCGAAGGAGAGGGAGCGGCGCTACTCGAACGCGGCCGCCTTGGCGGACGACCTCTCCCGGTACGCGGCGAGCGAACCTGTCGTGGCGCGGGCGCCGACGGCGGGGTACCAGCTCCGCCGGTTCGTGCGCCGTCATCGCGGATTGGTGGGGGGTGCGGGGGCGACGGTCCTCGCGCTCGTCGCCGGCCTCGTCGTCGCGATCGACTTCGCGCGGGAGGCGCACCGCGCCGAGGCGAGCGCGCGCCACGCGGCCGCGCTGGCGGAACTCCGGCTCGCGGGCGCCGCGCTGGACGCCGGGACGCCGACGGCGCTCGACCTCCACCTCGGCGCGGTGCCGGAGGACGAGCGGGGGTGGGCGTGGCGCTACCTCGCGGCGTGCCGGGACACCAGCACGGAGACCGTGCCGCACGAGCACCCGCTCATCGACGCCGCGCTTGCGGAAGGAGGACGCGTCGCCCTGGCCGTCTGGCCGCAGCGGGGGCTCGCCGCGCTCTTCGATGCCCGCACCGGCGCGAGCGTCGCGCGGGGCGTGCCCACCTCCGAACCCGTCTACCTCTCGGCCTGCTACGGGGGCGGGCGGGCGTGGTTCCTGAAGCGCGTCTCCGAAGGCTCGCTCCTCGAGAGCCCGGACGGAGGGCGCCTCGTCGTGCCCGGGATCGCCGCGATCGTCGCGGCCGCCGACGGAGCGGGAAGCGTCGTGGCGCTGGCGGGGTGGACGGTGCCCGGCCCCCGGAAGGTCCTCGTGCTCGTCGAGGTCAAGGGAGGCGCGGTCCGCTGGCGGGCCCCGCTCGGCGAAGGCGCTCCGATCGCGCTCGCGTTCTCGGCGGACGGCAGGCTGATCGCCGCAGGCGAGGTCGACTCGCAAGTCGGCGTCTACGAGGTCGCGGACGGGCGCTGCCGCTTCGCCCTCCGGACGGGGACGGAGGACGTGCAGTGCTTGGCGTTCGACCGCGAGGGCCGCGAGGTTGCGCTCGGCTCCCTCGACCACTCGATCGAGATCCGGGACGCGGAGACCGGAGCGCTCCGTCACCGGCTCAAGGGGCACGGCGCGCCCGTGCGCTGCCTCGGGTACGACCCGGAGAGCGGCGAACTCGTCTCGGGCGCGGCCGACCGGAACCTGCGGGTCTGGGACACGCGTTCGGGCGCCTGCGTGCGGGTGCTCCAGGGTCACGGCGGCACGGTGGCCGCGCTTGACTTCGAGCCGCATGGCCGGCTCTGGTCGCTGTCGGGCACGGACGTACGTGCGTGGCGGCGAACGGACCCCGACGTCCTGCGCGCGCACCGGGGCCTTGCGGAGGGGAACCCCACCCCGTACGTCTACGGCGTCGCGTTCCGCCCCGACGGGATGCAGGTCGCATCGTGCGGCTGGGACGGCACGGCGCGGGTCTTCGACGCCACGACGCGGCGGGAGCTCGCGCGGTTCGAGGCGCCGGGCGAGGTCCGCGCCGTGGCCTATAGCCCCGACGGCAGGTGGCTCGCGTTCGCGCACGAGACGATCGAGGTGCGCGACGCGCGGACGGGCGAGCTCCGGGGCAGGTACGGGGAGCCGAGGGACGGCGGGTGGGGGAGGCACCGGCTGCTTTTCCTCCCGGACGGCAGGCACCTCGTCGCATCGTGCCGGGGCGGGGTCGAGCGGATCGACCTCGAGAGCGGGGAGGTCCGGTCCTGGGGACCGGGCGGCGAGAACTTCTACGCCCGTGTGGCGTGCACGCGGGACGGGAAGCTCGTCGCGCACGAGGAGGGGGTCGGGGGCATCGTCCTGAGGCGGGCCGCGGACGGCGAGGTGGCGCGCCGCTGGCACGGCAGCGGGCTGGCGATCGACGCGCTCGCCTTCTCCCCGGACGGCACGATCCTCGCGACCGGCGGGGAGGACACCGTGGTCCGGCTCTGGTCGGTGCCGGACGGGACCGAGATCGCGTCGATGCGGGGCCACACGATGGCGGTGTACGCGCTCGTCTTCTCGCCGGACGGCCGTGCCCTCGCCAGCGGTTCGGACGACCACTCGATCCGCATCTGGGGCGTTGCTCGCGGGGAGGAGCGGCTCGTGCTCTCCGGTCATCGGCGCTACGTCTTCGATCTGGCCTTCAGCCCGGACGGGAAGACGCTCGCCTCGGCGTCGGGGGACAACACGGTCCGCTTCTGGTCGACCGTCCCCGAGCGCGAGCGCTGGGAGGCGGCGCAGGCGATCGAGGTTGCGGAGGCCGGACTGCGCGGCTCGGATCCGGCGGCGCTGCGGGCGATCGTCGGGGAGCCGCGCGCGGACGCCGTCCGGCGGCGCGCCGCGGCGAACCTCCTGCTCGAACTCGGGGTGCGCGATGGCTGACGATCCCAGCTCGCTGCTTCTCGCGGGCCGGCTCGACGAGCTCCTTCCGCTCGTCTACGACGACCTGCGGCAGGTGGCCGCGGCGATCCTTTACCAGGAGCGGCCGGGGCACTCCCTCCAACCGACGGCGCTCGTCAACGAGGCGTACCTGCGGCTCATCGACGCGACGAAGGTGGAATGGCAGGGCCGGGCGCAGTTCTTCGCGCTGGCCGGCCGCCTGATGCGGCAGATCCTCGTCGACCATGCGCGCAGCCGCGGGGCGGCGAAGCGCGGCGGCGACCGCGTGCGCGTCTCCCTCGTCGACGAATCGGGGGGGCTCCGGGGGCCGCAGGAGCTCGACCTGCTCGACGTCGACGAGGCGCTCGAGGAGCTCTCGGCGCTGGACCCCCGGAAGGCCCGCGTCATCGAGCTGCGCTTCTTCGCGGGCCTCGAGATGAGGGAGATCGCCGAGGTGCTCCGCATCGGGATGACGACCGCGGAGGACGACTGGTACTTCGCCCGCGCGTGGCTCCGGCGGCGGCTCGGCGACCGCACGGGCTGATCTCTGCCCGGAGCGTTCCGCGTCACGCGAGGGGGGGTCCGGGGGCAGGGCGCCCGCCGGCGACGTCCGCCCCCGGGACCCCCCTGGATCTTGACGCGCAAGCCGGCGCCCAGTATATAACCTATAGGTTATGAACAACCGCAGCTCCGGGCGGAGCCGCCTCGACGCCACGTTCGCCGCGCTCGCGGACCCGACGCGGCGCGCCATCCTCACGCGCCTCGCGGAGGGGGAGGCGTCCGTCGCGGAGCTCGCGGAGCCGTTCGCGATGACCCAGCCCGCGATCTCGAAGCACCTGAAGGTGCTCGAGCGCGCCGGCCTCGTCGCCCGCGGCAAGAGCGCGCAGCGCCGCCCGCGCCGGCTCGTCGCCGCCCCGCTCGCCGAGGCCGACGCCTGGCTGGAGGAATACCGTCGCTTCTGGGAGGCGCGGTTCGAGCGCCTCGATGCCCTGCTCGACGAGATCAAAGCCGTCCGCGGACGCGGACGCGCGAAGAGAGGAGACCGCCGATGAGCAAGTTGACCGTCGCCGCGCAAGGCGACAGGGAGATCGTCATGTCCCGCGTCCTCCGCGCCCCGCGCGAGGACGTGTTCGACGCCTTCACGAAGCCCGAGCTCCTGAAGCGCTGGCTCTTCGGCCCCGACGGCTGGGAGCTCGCGATCTGCGAGATCGACCTCCGCGTCGGCGGCCGCTACCGCTACGTCTGGCGCAAGCTGGACGGCGGGTTCGAGAGCACGATCGTCGGCGACATCCACGAGATGGGGATGGGCGGCGTCTACCGCGAGGTCAAGCGCCCCGCGCGCATCGTCGCGACCGAGAAGTTCGACCAGGCGTGGTACCCCGGCGAGGCGCTCGGCACGATCACGTTCGTGGAGAAGGACGGCCGCACGACGGTCACGCAGACGATGCGGTACGAGTCCAAGGAGGCGCGCGACGGCGTGCTCCGGTCGCCGATGGAGGAGGGCGTCGCGGCCGGGTACGAGCGGCTCGCGAGGATCGTCGAGCGCTGAAGGGCCCTGGGCGAAGCGGGGGGGGCCGGGGGGCCGCGCCCCTCTCCCCCGTGCCCCCTCACCCCGACGGCCAGAGGGCGAAGAGGAGCGCGGTCGACGCGAACCCCGCGATCCCGAACAGGAGCGCGATGCGCCTCAGGAGGGGCCGCGGACCGAGGATGCCGACGACGGTCCCCTTGAAGACGAGGTTCGCGAGCATGGCCACGAGGATCACGCGCCACGCGGTGTCCGCGGCGAGGCGGCCGTCCTGCGCGAGGCGGGACGTCGACAGCGTGATGGCGTCCATGTCGGTGAGACCGGAGAGCAGGGCGACGACGTAGAGCCCGCGGCCCCCGAAGTGCTGGTTCGCGGCTGCGGCGGCGACGAGCACGAGCGCGTACGCCCCGGCGAAGAGGAGCGCCGGCTTGAGCTCCGCGGGGTTCGACGGAGGCGGCGCCTCCGAGGGCGTCGAACGGGCCCGCCTCCAGAGGAGCAGCGAGGCCGCGACGAACGCCGCGGCCTCGATCGAGATGGGCGCGGCGATGCGCGCGAAGTGCGCGGGGGCCGCGACCGCGACCTCGATGAGCACGCGCGCGAAGACCACGGTCGACGCGAACTGGACGACGAGCGCGGCGAGGTCGGGCGATCCCTTGCTGCGCGCCTGCGTGACGGTGGTCGCCGTGCTGGAGATGAAGCCGCCGAGCGTCCCCGCGACGACCGCGCCGCCGCGACTCCCGAGCACCCGGTAGGCGGCGTACCCGCCGAGGTTGATCCCGACGATCAGCACGACCATGAGCCAGATCTGCCGCGGGTTGAGGACGTCGTAGGGATCGTAGGTCCGGTTCGGAAGGACGGGCAGGATCACGAGGGTGATCAGCGTGAAGCGCATGATCGCGGTGACGTCGCCCTCGCCGATCCTTTGCGCGAAGCCGTGCATGGCGCCCTTCCAGTGGAGGAGGAGGACGACGACCCCGGCGACGAGGACCGCGACCTCGACGTCACGGAGCATGAGGTACGCCCCGACGCCGTACATGATGAGCACCGCGACCTCGGTGGTGATGCCGCGGCGCCCTGCCCCGCCTCTGCCCTCGACCACGTGGCCGGCGACCGCGAGCGCGGCGACCGAGAGGAAGCCTGCGGGGACGGCCCATCC
Source organism: Planctomycetota bacterium (assembly GCA_036273915.1). Taxonomy (GTDB): domain Bacteria; phylum Planctomycetota; class PLA2; order PLA2; family PLA2; genus PLA2. The sequence continues at coordinate 12,843 of DASUGR010000205.1, forward strand.
GCCCAGGAGCGCGCAGACCGCGCCGAGCACGGTGATGAGCGGGAACGTCCGGATGCCCGCGAGCGGCTCCTGGGCACGCTCCCGCTGGAGGCCGACCACCAGCCCCAGCCCGAGCGCGAGGCCGAGCTTCTCGAAAACCCCCACGGTCGGACCCCATGCTACCGGAGGGGGGAAAGGGAGCGGCGCCGGAGCGGCCCCCCGGACCCCCTCCGCCTACTCGTGCCGCAGCGCGGCGATCGGGTCCAAGAGCGCGGCGCGGCGCGCGGGGAAGAGCCCCGAGACGACGCCGGTGCCCATCGAGATCGAGACGGCGAGCAGGATGCTCTCGGGCGCGATGATGGCCGGCCAGCCCGTCCACGCGGCGAGGAGATGGCTCATGCCGTAGCCGACCGCCACGCCGAGCATGCCGCCGAGGGTCGAGATGACGGTCGTCTCGGTCAGGAACTGCGCGACGATGTGGCGCCGTCGCGCGCCGAGCGCCCGGCGGATGCCGATCTCGCGCGTCCGCTCCGTTACGGTCGCGAGCATGATGTTCGCGATGCCGATGCCGCCCACGAGCAGCGAGATCGACGCGATCGCGACCAGCGCGTAGCGCAGGACCTCCTGCGTCTTCCGCCGGAGCGTGAGCTCCTTCAGCGGCACGACGACCTCGTAGTCCTCGTCCTCGTGGTTCCGGCTGAGCACGCGCTGGAGCATGTCCACCGTGAGGAGGACGTCGTCCTCGCTCTTCACGCCGACGATCAGCTGGCTCAGCTGCACGTCGGTCGCCTCGCGCGAACCCTGCCGCGACTTGAGGATGTGCGTGCCGAGCCGCTCGTGCACCGTCTGGTAGGGGACGTAGATCTCCTTCGATTTGGAGTCGACGTTCAGCGCCTTGCGCTGGAAGTCGAGCAGCGGCTCGTCCTCGAGGACGCCGACGACCGTGTAGTACTCGCCGCCGACGAGCAGGTCGAGGCCGAGCGGGTCCTCGAGGACGCCGAGCTCCCGGAAGAGGCTTGCGCGCACGTTGCAGACGCGGCGGAGCGCGATCGAGTCCGCCTCGGTGAGATCGCGGCCGCGCGTGACGTGGAGGCCGAACATCGCCATGTGCGCGGGCTCGACCGCGTAGACCGTGGCCTCGACCTTCTTGCTGCCGTTCCACGCGAGCTCCGGCCGCATGTGGACGGGCAGCACGTCCGCGAGCCCGGGAACCGTCTCGCGGACCTGCCGCTCGTCCCTGTACGTGAGGCCGTAGCGGTTGAACGCCCACTCGTTCGTCTCCGCGTCCTTTTTCTTGGTCGCGGGCGCCTTCGAGTTCACGATGATGTTCCTGAGCCCGAGGCGGCCGAACTCGGCGAGGAGCGTCTCCTGCATCCCGGCGCCGATCGCCATCATCGCGATCACGGAGCCGACGCCGAACACGACGCCGAGCGCCGTGAGGAAGCTCCGGAGCGGATAGCCGACGAGGTTCCGCAGCGCGAGGAGGAAGAGCTGGACGAACCGCTCGCGCATCAGCGTGCCTCGCGGGGGATGCGGGGGGGCTCCGGGGGCCTCACGACGCCTCCTTCAGCCGGCCGTCCTGGAGGCGCACGGTCCGTCCGGCGCGCCTCGCGACGGCCGCGTCGTGGGTGATGAGCACGATCGTGCGCCCCTCGCGGTGCAGCCCCTCGAGGAGCGCGAGCACCTCGGCGCCGGTCTTCGAGTCGAGGTTGCCCGTCGGCTCGTCGGCGAGGATGAGGATCGGATCGTTGATGAGCGCTCGGGCGATCGCCACGCGCTGGCACTCGCCGCCCGAGAGCTGCGATGGGCGGTGGGTGAGCCGGTGGGAGAGGCCGACCGTCGCGAGCAGCTCCTCCGCGCGCTTGGCCCCCCCTCCCCCGTGCCCCCTCGCCCTGTAGAGGAGAGGGACCTTCACGTTCTCGAGGACCGTGAGCTGCGCGATCAGGTTGTAGCTCTGGAAGATGAAGCCGATCCGCCCGTTGCGGATGAGGGAGAGCTTGTCGTCGGGGAAGCGCGCGACGTCCTCGCCGTCGAGGAGGTACGCACCGCCCGACGGGCGGTCGAGGCAGCCGAGGATGTTCAGGAGCGTCGACTTGCCGGAGCCCGAGGGCCCCATGATCGCCACGAACTCGCCCTGCCGCACCTCGAGGTCGAGGCCGTGCAGCACCTCGACGCGCGCGTCGCCTTCGCCGTAGGCCTTGGTGACGGCCTGGAGCGCAAGGACCGGGACGGTCATAAGTGCCCGAGCGCGAACCCGGACGCGGGGTCCGGGTGCTGCCGCCGCAACCCGTTGCAGGACCACCGCTTACGGCGATAGTGGGGCGTACCACGTACCGTCATTTCACTTGAGGAGGACCTGGGCGCCTTCGGAGAGGCCGCTCTTGATCTCGACCATCGTGTCGTTGCTCGCGCCGATCGTCACCTCGACGTTCTCCGTCACGGCGCCCTTCTTGACCACGCAGAAGCGCTTCCCCTCCTTCTCGTGCACCGCCTGCAGGGGGACCGCGAGGCAATCGTCGACCTCGCCCACCTGGATCTCGGCGCGCGCCGACGTCCCGGTCTTCAGGCTCAGGTCCCTGCCCGTGAGCGCGACCTCCACCTTGAACCGCTTCACGTCGTCGCCGCCCCACCAGTTCTGGCCCGCGTTGGCCACCGTGTCGATCTTGCTGACCTCGCCGTCGAACGTCTTGTCCTTCTGCGTCTCGCTCGTGACGAAGGCCTTCATCCCCACCTTCAGCTTGTCCACGTCCGCCTCGTGGATCTGGAGCGTCACGGCCATCTCGCTCGGGTCCGGCAGCGTGATGAGGTTCATCCCCTGCCACACCTGCTGGCCCACCTTGATGTTGCCACGCTCCCACGGCTGGTCGGGGTCGCCGTAGAGGACGGTGCCGTCCGTCGGCGCCTTGATCTCCATCTTGGAGAGGATCTCGTTCGTCTTCTCGAGCTGGTCCTTCGTCCGCTTGAGCGAGGACTCGCGCTGGCGCACCTGGGCCGTCTTGTCGGCGAGCTGCGCCTCCGCGGCCTTCTTGGCCTGGTCGAGGCCGCGCTCGGCCTCGACCACCGCCGCCTCCTTCTTCCTCAGCTCGAGGGGGCGCTTGTACTCCTCGTAGCTCCGCTGCTCCATCTTCGCGGTCTCGAGGTCGTTTCGCGCCTTCTTGAGCTGGATCTGCGCTTCGCGGAGGTCGTTCTCGGTGACGAAGTCCTCCTTGCGGAGCTCCTCGTTCGCCTTCACCTTGTCCTCGCTGCGGCCCACGTCGGTGTCCGCGCTCTCGACGGCCAGCGCGAGCTTCCGGCGGTCCGACGGGTCGTCCGCCTCGAGGAACTTCTTCAGCTCGACGCGCGCGACGTCGAGCGCGAGCTCCGCCTTCTCGATGTTGGTCTGGTTCTGCTGCTGCTGGATCAGCTCGTTCGTCGCGGCGCTCTTGAGCTCCGCCTCGAGCTGCGTGACTTGGTTCTCGAGCTGCTCCTTCTGCTTCTCGGTGTCCTGCTTGTCGAGCTTGACGAGGATCTCGTCCTTCTTGACGGTCTTGCCCTCGTCGATGATCCACTCGATCTTGGCGTAGGTCTCCGCGCGGAGCGGCGTGCAGTTCTTCGTCTTGAGCGTGCCCTTCTCGGTCAGCGTGATCTGCAGCTTCGCGCGGACGACGGTGTAGGTCCCCCCTTCCCGGGGCCCATCCCCCTTCTTCTCGCCGCGGAACGGCCCGACGGCGAGGACCGCTCCGCCGAGCCCGCCGCAGAGGACCACGGCAAGGAGGATCTTGTTCACCGGACCACCCTGCCTTCCTTGTCGACGAAAAGCAGCCCCATCTGCTGCTGGAGGTTCAGCGTGTCGATCAGATACGAGACGTACCGGTCGTTGAGGCTGTTCTTCGCGTCCGCGAGGTCGTTCGTCGCCTCGACGACGTCGCGGTTGCTCCCCCGGCCGGCGCGGTTCTCGAGGTCCGCCTTGAGGAGCAGGCGCTCGATCGTCTTGATGTTGTCCTTGTCGTTCTGGATCTGGAGCCGCGTCTGCTTCAGCCGGCGCAGCGCGTCGCGCACCGAGAGGATCGCGTTGTCCTCGGTCTGCTGGAGGCTGCGTTTCGACTGCTCGTAGGCGATGAGCGCGGACTTGTAGGCGTTGCGCTCGGCCTTGCGGTCGAGCGGGATCTCGAGCGAGAGGCCGAACTCCCAGTTGGACGGCTCGAAGCCGAACTCCGCGAGCGTGTTGCCGGCGGCGATCCCGTTGTAGGACGCCGTGAAGTCGAGGTCCGGCAGGAGCGCGTTCCTCGCCACCCTCACCCCGCGCTCGGCGTCCTCCGTCTGCTGCCGGGCCGTGACGAGGTCGAGGCGGTTCGCGAGCGCGGCCTCCACGGCGCCCTCGATCGGCGGGTCGAGGTCCTCGGGGAGCGGGATGTCGTCGACCACGTCGAACGTCGCCGAGAGGGGAAGGCCGAGCGTGATCTTGAACTGGTCGAGCGCGAGCTGGTAGCCCTGCTGCGCGTCGAGGAGCGAGTTCTGCGCGTTCCGGTACTCGCGCTCCGCGCGGAAGACGTCCGTCTGCGTGCCCATCTCGAGGCGGAAGAGCGCCTTCGCCTGTCGCTGCACGTAGTCGTTGCTCGCGACCCGGTTCTCGGCGTTCTTCACGCTCCGCTGCTGGCTCACGAGGTTCGCGTACTGCTGGATGATCGAGATCGTGAAGCCCTGCCGGTAGATCTCGAACGACCGCGCCTGGTAGACGAGGCCGCGCTCGGCCAGCGTGAGCGGCTCCCACGCGATCGACTTGCCCGCTCCGCGGAGCAGCGGCTGCGTGAAGCTCGCGCTGCCGGTGACCGTCGTCTCCGGGTCCGGCTGGTGCACCTGCGTGAGCGCGCCCGAGATCGTGAGGCTGGCGCCGGTGGGCAGCACCGCCCGCGTGCCGGTGAAGGCGAGCGCCGTCGTCTCGAAGAGCGGGATCTCCTCGCCGTCGGTGAGGTTGTTCGAGAGGCTCCCGGTGAAGACCCACTGCTCGAAGTTGCGCCGGGTGAGGCCGAGGCTCAACGCCGCGAGGAAGAACGCGTCGCGCTGGGTCTTGTAGTCGCGGTTGCACCCGGTCGCGATGCGGAGCGCGTCCTCGAGCGTCAGGGTCTCCGGCACGTCGACCGGGGGCGCCCGGTCCTCCCGCGCGGGCACGTCTGCCGTCGGCCGCACGAGGTTCGTACGGAAGGCGTCGACGGACGCCTCGCCCTCCTGCATGATCCGGTCGCCCTCCCGGTCGGCGGACCGCTCGTACCGGGAGGCGCAGCCGAGCAGCGCGGGGAGGAGGAGAAGGGTCCCGAGTCTGAGCATCATCCGTACCTTCCGATACTTACGCACGTCCCCACCTCGATGGTGCCCCGATTCTGTCACGGCTTTGTGATGCGGGGGGGGCTCCGGGGGCCGCCATGCCCCACGTTGGACGACGGGGCCCGCCTTCGCCCGGCGGCGCGTGCCTACGGCGCCTTCACGGCGAGGATGCAGGCGAAGTTCAGCCAGCGGAAGAACGGGTCGATCGTCCCGAACCCCGCGCGTTCGAGCATCAGGCGGTTCTCCTCGAGCCGATAGGGGACGAGCACGTTCTCGAGCGCCTCCCGCTTGCGCTGGATCTCCGCGTCCGAGTAGCCGCGGGACCGCTTGTACTGCAGGTAGTGCTCGATGTAGAGGCGGTTCAGGAACGAGTTCGAGAGCAGCACCTTCTCGGAGAGGAAGAGCGCCCCGCCGGGCTCGAGCGCCTCGAAGATGCGGCGGACGAGCGTCTCCCGGTAGAGCGGCCGCACGAACTGGAGCGTCCAGTTGAGGAACACGATCCGGCAGGGCCGGAGCTCCACGCCGGCGTTCAGGTCGGCCTCGAGGAGCGTCGCCCGGTCGCCCGCCGCGCGGAGCTTCTCCCGCGCCTTGTCGAGCATGGCAGGCGAGTTGTCGAGGCCAACGAACCGCGCGGCCGCCGGGCACCGCGGGTGGGACGCGAGCAGGTGGAGCGTGGTGCCGGTCGAGCAGCCGAGGTCGTAGACGAGGCTCTCCCGCTCCGGCAGGAACTCCACCGCGAGGTCGACCTGGAGCCGCTGGACCTCGTCGTAGTAGGGCACGCTTCGCGCGACCATGTCGTCGAAGACGCCCGCCACGCGCGCGTCGAACTCGAAGTCCGACACGCGCCCCTCCTCGTGGAAGATCCGGTCCTTCATCGGCCCCCTCCCGCGCGCAGCGCGAGGCAGAGAAGCTTCGCACGATAGCAGAGCTGCGCAAGGGCCTCGTCGTCCTCGCCCGGCCCGAGCCGTAGGATCGCGCCGCGGGCGCCGTCCAGGAGGCCCTTGAGGACCCTCCTCGACCGCGTCCGTTCCGCCCGGGCGTCGACGAGGCCCCTGGCGAGCGATTTCCGGAACGGCGTGAGACCGTGGCGGCGGAGGAGCGCCGGGTCCGCGCCCGGCGCCAGTTCCGCGAGGAAAAGGGGGGGGGCCGGGGGCCGGCCCGGCCGGTGGCCGAGCGCGAAGTGGTGGAGCAGGAAGGAGAAGAGCGCGAGCACCTGCTCCTCGCGCAGCGGGCCGCGGTTGAGGCGCACCAGCCGGTCGAGGATCGCGTCGGTCCGAAGGGGATCGTAGATGGGCGTCCCGGCGCGCGTCTTCCTCGCGTGCACGGCGGCGACGAGCGCCGCCCGCCGGTTGAGCAGGCGGAGGAGGCCCGCGTCGATCCGCTCGATCGCCTTCCTCGCGTTCGCGATGCCCCCCGGACCCCCCTTCTTCCTCATCGTGCCCCCTTCGCACGGAGCCACGACGTCCTCTTCTTGGCGATGCGCGCGAGCGCGTAGCCCGCGGTCGCCGCCGACGCGACCGCCGCGAGCGGCAGGAGCCACCGGTCGAGGTCGCCCGCGCGATGCGCGGCGTAGGCGAGCGTCGCGGCGGCGAGCATGACGTTCAAGTAGAGCGTGCCGTGCTCCTTCGAGACCACCTTGCGCCCGTCGAACGGGGCGCGAAGCGTCGTCCCAAGGCCCCCGAGACGCGGGAGGAACCGCGGGACGCGGCGGCAGTAGTCGCGGTAGTCGTCGCCGAAGCGGCCAAGGAGGTAGGTCTCCTCCGCGAGCGTGATCGAGAGGTACGCGAGGAGGAAGAAGCCGCCGCCGACCGCGATGGCCCACGGGTTCTGGGCGAGCGTGAGCAGGCCCAAGAGCGCGAGCAGGTTGCCCAGGTACATGGGGTTCCGGCAGTGCGCGAAGACGCCGTCGGTGACGAGGCCCGAGGCGTAGATGCGGCCGTCCTTGCCGCCGCGCTTGACGTACTTGAGGCCGATCGTGACGACGCGGATCGCCTGGCCGGCCGCGAGCAGCGCGAGGCCCGCGGCGAGCCACGCGGGGCCGCGCGGCGCCGTGGGCGGCGGGAAGAGGAGCGCGGCCGCGAGGAACGCGGCCGGGAAGAGCGCGTTGCGGGTGCGGAAGAGGAAGTGGCCGGCCGCCTCGAGCGGTCTACGGAGCGGGCTCACGGAGGGGCTAGGATCGCACGCCGGGGCGTCCGGCGACAGGGATGCGGCCATCCGGACCGCCCTTCTTTCCCCGGGCCATGCAAGAATGCGGTGCGTTCCAAAGGACATGCGGACCGCACTCGGGATCCTCCTCCTCCTCGTTGCCCTCGCGGTCGGCGCGGACGAGCCGAACCTCCTCCCCAACGGCGACTTCAAGAAGGGCGAGGACGGCTGGGTCCTCTTCCAGCTCGGCGGCGCGGACGCGCGGGAGATCGACAAGGACGCGCTCCACGTCGCCAAGGCGGCCGACTCGAAGGACCGTCCCGCGATGATCTGGACCGACTACGCGCTCGACCCCGGGCAGGAGGGGAAGCTCGCGTTCTCGATCCGCGCGAAGGGCAAGAAGCTCGGCCGCACGCAGATCGCCTTCATCGTGTGGGACGACGCCGGGAACGCCGTGGTCGAGGAGAAGGTGCTCGACGACGATCTCGGCGCGAAGTGGAAGACGTTCGAGAGGACGATCGGGATCCCGGGGCCGTCGAAGGGCGGACGGATCCTCGTGCGCCTCTTCGAGAAGGGCGAGCTCTGGCTCGCCGACGCGGGCGTCCGCCTCGTCGGCGTGAAGGCGGAGCCGGAGCCCGTGCCGAAGGGCGGCCTCGGACTCGTCAACGGCGGCTTCGACACGTCGCGGCAGGGGTGGACGACGCTTTCGGGATCGGACGATCTCGAGCTGTCGGTCGACAGGAAGCAGCTGCGCCTTTCCCGCGGCGGCCACCGCCTCTACCCGGAGCAGGGCGTCGAGCAGGTGGTCGTGCCCAAGGGGAAGGTCAAGTCGGTCGTGCTCACGTGCCGCGCGCACGCGGAGGGCGCGACCGCGTGCGTCGCGATCCTCGCGGAGAGCGCGGACGGCGGGCTCCTCGGATACGCGCGGCAGGAGCCCTCGGGCGACGCCAAGCTCCCGCTCGACCTGCCGGCCGGCACGAAGCGGCTCCGGGTGGTGCTCGCGATCCGCGGCCCGGGCGATGCGTGGTTCGACGACGTGAGGCTCGAATGAGAACGGCGGCGGTGCTCCTCGGCCTCGCGGCGATCGCGGCGGCCGCCCCGGACGAGAAGAAGATCCGCGCCGCGCTTCACGCGATCCTCTCCGAGCCGAAGGAAGCGGAGCGAAAGAGGATCATCGAGGGGCTCGGGGACGGAGGCGCGCCGCTTGAGGAGGTCGAGCAGGCGATCCGCAAGGGGCCCTTCTACCCGCGCGACGCCGCGGAGGGAGGCCGCCTCGTCCGTGTCGGGCGCGCGGTGGGGGGCTACGAGGTCGGGCTCGGCAGCGAAGCCTACGGATACGCGGTCCACGTGCCCGAGGGCTACGATCCGGACAAGGGGAACCCGGTGCTGCTCGACCCCGGCCACGGCTCCTGGTCCGGGATGGAGCTCGAGGAGAAGCTCAAGGGGTTCGACTTCTTCCGGAACCTCGCGGACACGGCGGGCTGCCGCGAGTGGCTCATCGTCCGCACCGAGATCATCGAGAAGATCGGTCCGGACGCGCGCGGCCTGCCGGAGGAGCAGGGCAACCGGCTCTTCCAGCAGGTGTTCCGCGACCTCGCCACGCGCTACCACTTCGACCCGGACCGCGTGTACGTGACCGGGCTGTCGCAGACCGGGTTCTGGACGTGGGAGCTCGGCTGCCTGCGCGCGGACCGCTACGCGGGGATCGCGCCGATGAGCGCGGTCACGTGGCAGGTGACGGGCTACGACGCGAACCTCCTCGCGCTGCCGGTCTACGTCCTCCACGGCGCGAAGGACAGGACCTGTGATGTCTCGCAGCCGCGGCGGACGTGCAGCGAGCTCGCGCGCATCGGCGTGAGCGTCCGCTACAAGGAGTTCCCGAACGCGGGGCACGACGGCAACGTCTGGAACGCGCTGCCGACGGCGCTCGAGTGGCTCAAGGAGCGCCCGCGCGAGCGCTACCCGAAGCGCGTGAGCAAGAGCCTCCAGACCACGGGCGACGGCTGGTGCTACTGGCTCCGCGTCGACCGGATCGCCGACGAGGGCACGGGGAAGGCGGGCCAGCCGCCGAAGGCGGGCATCGACGGCGAGCTCGAGGGCCAGACCGTCCGCCTCTTCTCGGAAGGGGTGAAGGGGATCACCCTCTGCTTCTCGTCCGAGATGATGGATCTCGGGAAGCCGGTGACCGTCGTGTGGAACGGCAAGACCGTGTTCGAGGGGACCGTGACGCGGAGCCTCGCGACGATGCTCGACCTCGTGTACGACAAGACCGACTGGAAGGAGACCTTCGAGGCCGCCCTCGAGGTGAAGGCGCCGTGACGGCCCCCGGACCCCCCCGATTTCGCCCGCCCTGGGCGCTGCTGCTGCTCGCGCTCGCGGTCTCGGGCGAGGAGGATCCGAACCCGGTCCACCCGGCTGCCGTCCCGCTGCTGCGCGATCCCGCGAAGTGCGTCGCGTTCGCGGAGGAGGCCGGGCGCGCGATCCTCGCCCGCCCGCCCAATCCCGACCCGTCGGTCTACTCGGGCGACGCGGGCGTCGCGATCCTCCACGTCGGGCTCTACCGCGCCACGGGGAAGAAGGAGTGGCTCGACGCCGCGCGCGCGTCGCTCGACCGCGCGGTCGCGGCGATGGGCGACGACCCCGGCCTCTACACGGGGCGCGCCGGCGTGGGGCAGGCATGCCTCGACGCGTACCGCGCGACCGGCGACGAGGCGTTCCTCGCGAAGGCGCGGGCCTGCGCGACCGGCCTCGCCGCGCCGAAGGCGACCGACGTGATCAGCGGCGCCGCCGGGATCGGCATCTTCCAGCTGAACCTCCAGAGGGCGACCGGCGCGAAGGAGGATCTCGCGGCGGCCGCCGCGACCGGCGAGTGGCTCGCGACGCGCGCGATCGCGACCGAGGGCGCGGTGTGCTGGCGCGTGGGCGACGACGAGACGTCGCGGATCTACACCGGCTTCTCGCACGGCGCGGCGGGGATCGGCTACTTCCTGCTGAAGCTGTCGCAGGCGACGGCGAGCGCGCGGTTCCTCGACCTCGCGGAGCGCGCGGCGCGGTTCGTCGCGAGAAGCGCGATGCCGGAGGGCACCGACGGCTGGCTCTGGAACCGCACGGTCCCGCCGATCGAGGGCGAGGAGATCCGCATCCAGTGGTGCCACGGGCCGCCGGGCAACGGGCTCCTCTTCGCCGAGCTCGTCCGCGCGGGCAAGGCGGCGTACCGCCCCGCGCTCGACCGCTGCCTCGCGACGACGCGGCGGCTCGGCCGCACCGCGCGCGCCGGCGGGTGCCAGTGCCACGGCGTCGCGGGCAACGCGGAGTTGCTCCTCGAGGCGTACGTGCTCACGAAGGACCCGGCGCTGCTCGACGAGGCACGCCTCTGGGCCACCGCGCTGCTCGTGCCGAAGGGCGAGGGCTTCGCGCTCGAGGCGGGCTACGGCTCCTCCTACATGCTCGGCCTCGCGGGGATCGGCCACTTCTTCCTGAGGCTCGCCGATCCCCAAGGCGCGCCCCTTCCGCTGATGGTGGGGGATGGGTCGCGGGAAGGGGGAGGGAAGTGAGGCGCGCGCTCGCTCTGCTCCTGCTTCTGCTTCCGGCCGCGGCGAGAGACATCCTCGACAACGGGGACGTCGGCAAGGGCGACGGCTGGGGGCGCACGCCCGGCGCGCCCACGGTCACGATGGAGGTGGACCGAAAGACCGGCAAGCGCCAGAAGGGCTCGCTCCTCATCGCGAACACGAACGAGGACGACGAGACGCCGCACAACTGGTTCACCCGGTTCGACGTCCCGAAGGGCACGCCCTGTCGCCTGAAGCTCACCGTGCAGGCGAGGACGGAGGGGCTCGGGGAGGGCGCCGAGGCCAACGTGATGGTGCAGGTCTACCCGAAGGAGGGGCAGGCGATCGGGTACGCGTGGTGCGCCGCGGTCACGAAGGACACGGACTGGACGGGGATCCAGGCGGTCTTCGACGTGCCCAAGGGGGCGGCGTACGTCCGCGTGCTCGCCTACCTCGTGGGCAAGGGCAAGGTCTGGTACGACGACTTCAAGGTCGAGAAGACGGACGATCCGGTCTCGCGGCCCCCGCCGGCGCGCAAGGCGAAGGACGACAAGATGTGGAAGCTCGTCCGCTCGGCGGCGGAGGAGATCCCGTGGCTCTTCGATGCCGCGGCGGCGCAGGCGCGCGCGGCGAAGGAGAAGCGGCCGATCCTCCTCTACGTCCGGTGCGTGGACGACGACGACGGGTACGTCGCCGCGCGGACCTCGCTGCGCGCGGAGAGCATCCCCGCGCGCGACGACGGCCTCAAGAAGGACGTCCTCTTCCGCGCGGGGCCGCTCTCGGACCCCGACGTGGCTGCGCTGATCACCGGGCACACGGTCCCGCTGCTGCTCACCTACGACCTCGGAACGCACGGCGTTGGCGGGAACGACTTCCCCGGCCCGGACGGGAAGGACCCGCTGAAGTCGGTCGGCCTCAGGGCGCCCGACGTGATCACGCCCGCGCTCGTCGTCCTCGACGGCAAGCGCGTGGTGAAGCTCCACCGGATCGGCACGATGTCCACGGATCTCGTGGCGTTCTGGCTCCTGCGCGCGCTCGACGAGACGCTCGACGATGCCGTGGCCAAGGGCGGCGTCGAGGGCGCCCGGGCGCTGCTCCTGCGCGGCGATCTCGACGCGGCGGAGAAGACGCTCGCGCGCGTGAAGTCGCCCGAGGCGGCGATCGTGCGCGGCCGGATCGCGCTCCGCCGCGGGAAGTGGGGCGACGCGCTCGGGGAGTTCCTCGACGCGGGCGGGACCGACGAGGCGCGGTTTTTCCAGGCGTGGTGCATGCACTTCGCGGGCAAGCAGGCGGAGGCCGAGGCGGAGTGGAAGGCGATCGCGGGCCCGACGCGTTTCGGCAGGCGGGCCGCGGCGTGCGTGCTCCCGAACGGGCCGCGGCTCTGGCTCTCGGCCTCGGAGGCGTCGTGGCCGCGGGGGCGCAAGCTGCCCGAGGAGAGCGAGGGCTACGGCGACGGGTTCGACGGGCCCGAGAGCGTGCGCGCGCTCCTGCTGCTGCAGAACGCGGACGGCTCGTTCGGCGGCCACGACGGCGCGGTGGGCGAGGGCTGGAACGACGGCGCGATCACCGCGCTCGCGTCCGAGGCGCTGGCGCTCTGGGCGCCGCGCGTGCCGAAGTCGCTCGGCGCCGGGGCCGCCCGCGAGCGCGCGCTCGAGTACCTGGAGCAGTGGGCGCGGCGCGAGAACGGCGGCGGCGCGGCGTTCAACAACCCGTACGTTCTTATGGAACTCGTCCGTGCCGGAAGCAAGGGGGGCGCGGGGGCGATGGTCGCGCGCATCGTGAAGGGCCAGCTCCCGGACGGCAATTGGACGGTCTACCAGGCGGAACGGCCGGCGTCGTTCAACACGGCGCTCAACGTCCTCGCGCTGCGCGCCGCGAGGGAGGCGGGCGTCAGCGTGCCGAAGGCCGTGCTCAGCAAGGGCGTCGCCGCGCTCGCGGCGATGCGGCAGGACGGCGACCTCTTCCCGTACTCGACGATGAAGGGCCACGAGTGGATGACGACGCCCCACGGCTCGATCGCGCGGGACGCGCTCTGCGAGCGCGCGCTCCTCGCGAACGGCGAGGGGGACGCGAGGAAACTCGTGGCCGCGCTCGGGCGGTTCGAGAAGTTCGGCAAGGAGCTGCGGCTCCCGACGAAGCAGCTCTACGACTACTTCAACGCGCGCGGCCACGGCGGCTACTACTTCTTCTTCGCGCACCGGAACGCCTACGACGCGTCGGCGCTGGTCGACGGGAAGACCCGAGAGCGCGTGCGGGCGTTCATCCGGGAAGGGGTGCTCGCGGCGCGCGAGGGCGACGGCACGTTCATGGATCACCAGATGATCGGCCGCGCCTACGCCACCGCGCAGGCTCTCGTCATCCTCGCGGCGCCGTAGGCGGCCCGCTCCGCACGGCGTGTTCGTTCGTCGGGCGCACGCCATTGCGCGCAGCAGTTGTGTTGCGGACGGTCTTGGGTTCGAGCAGCCTCCGCGAAGGGACGCCAGCTCGCGTTATCATCGATGGACACGCGGAGGATCCCATGAGACGCCTCGCGCCGTTCGTGGTCGGACTCGCCCTCGGGGGCATCCTCGGGTTCCTGGTAGGGCAGTCTGGTCCCGAGGCCGCCCTCCCGCGGACCTCGACGCGGCGCCACGTGGACGACGACCGCGCGGACCGCATCGCGCTCTTGACCGAGGAGCTGAGCCGCGCCCGGTCGGAGAACGACGAGCTGCGCGCGGCGGAGGCCAAGGACCGCGCCCCCGCGCGCGCGGAGCCGACCCCGACGGCCGAGCCTCCGGCGTCCGCGACGACGGGGGCTCTCCGCGTGAAGACGACGGACGCGGCGGGCGGCCCGCTCGCCAAGGCCCGGGTCACCCTCCACCGCAGGGATCCGAAATCGAACGAGGAGAAGCAGGTCGAGACCGACGCGCTCGGGATCACGCTCTTCCCGAACCTCACGCCCGCGAAGTGGAAGGTGTTCGTCTACAAGGCGGGCCAGAGCTGGGACACGGAGACCGACGTGCGCGCCGGGGAGACGACCGAGATCGTCGTCGCGTTCGTGAAGGGGACGGCGGCGATCGAGGGCACCGTGCGATCGTCGGACGGGAAGCCCCTCGCGGAGGCGTACATGGGCGCCACGATCCTCGTCGACGGCTCGTCCTGGCGTTTCGACACAAACACGGACAAGGAGGGCCACTATCGGCTCCAAGAGCTGCCGGCCGGCAAGTGCCTCGTCTCCGCGGGCGTGAAGGTCGAGGGCGGAACGAAGACCCTCATGGAGTGGATCCAGCTCGCCGACGGCGCGGTCGTCCAGAAGGACTTCCAAGAGGGCGCGGTGAGCCTCTTCGGGTCGGTGCGCGACGCGTCGACCGGCCGACCGATCCCGGACGTGTCGGTCTCGGCGCAGTCCCCGATGTACAGCAACACCAAGACCGACGAGCGCGGCCAGTGGCAGTTCCTCGACCTCATGCCCGGCGACTACACGATCGTCGTGTCGAAGGACGGCTACGGAATCGTGTTCCTGAGCAAGATCGAGGTGGGGGGTGCGGGGCGAGAACTCGACCTCGATCTGCTTCCCGCGGTGGAGCTTGCCCTCACCGTCACCGGTCCCGACGGTTGCCCCTACGAGGGCCGGCTGTTCATGAGTTTCAAGCCGGTCGTGGAGGGCGAGGGGACGAGGGTGGGCACGAGCACCACGACCGACGCGAAGGGCCAGGCGGTCTACCGGCAGGCGCTTCCCGGAGACTACGACCTCGTGTTCCGCGCCGACGGGGTTGGCGCCGCGACGCTCCGCGGCGCGAAGCTCTCGCAGGGAATGGAGCCGCTCCGGGTCGAGCTCCGGTAGGCGGGCGGCGCTGGTTCGCCGCCCCCCAGCCCCCCCCCGACTCGTCGTGGCGAAGGAGGACTTCTCCTGCCATGGGAGAATGCCCGCGGAGGTGAACCATGGCATCGCGAAAGTGGCTCCTTCCGCTCCTCCTGTCCCTTCCCCTCGCGGCGGTCGTGCTCTTCCTCGGCGGGTGCCTGCCCGTCGGCGCCGGCGACCCGGAGAAGAGCAAGGTCGACGACAAGCTCGCGGGCACGTGGATCGAGGTGCGGGACGACGGCACGGACGGCGACGCCGTCGTGCTCCTGCCGTTCGACGGCCGCGCGTACGTGCTGCGCTCGGTGAAGATCGACCGGACCGGCGACAAGGAGGTGATCGAGAGCGAGGGCCTCTACAAGGCGTGGCTCACGACGATCGGGGACACGACGTTCCTCACCGCGCAGCCGCTCTACCCGCGCGAGGCGCTCGCGGGCGCGAAGGTCCCGGGGCTCTTCGTCGCGGCTGTGAAGGTCGCGGAGGACGGCGCGAATGTCGAGGCCAAGGGCGTCGATCCCGGCTACGAGGCGCTCGCGCCGCTGCGCGCGCTGCCCGGCCACATGTCGTACGAGCCGCGGGCGGAGGGCGCGAAGGCACCGACGGAGGACGAGGCGAAGGCGCTTCTCCAGCGCGTGCTCGCGGAGCGCGGCAACGACCCGAAGCTCTACTCGCTGACGGTCACGTACCGCCGCGTGAAGGACCCCGGGCTCATGAAGCTGCTCTTCGAGAGCGTGATCGGATGACGGCGTACGGCGGGTGCCTTCTCGCCGCGCTCGTCCTCGCGTGGTGGGTCGCGCGGCGGAGCGGGGAGATCGAGCCCTTCCACGTCGACCGGCTGGCGCCGCTGCTCGTGGGCGCGGGGCTCCTGGGCGCGTGGTCGTTCGGCTGGATGGGAGGGGGTCCCGGGGGCAGCCGCGGGCTCTTCGGCGCGCTCGTCGCGGGCGTCGGCGCGGGGATCGCGTACGGAGTCTGCCAGCGGCTGACGCTCGGGCGCGTGGGCGATGCGTTCGCGGTGCCCCTGGCGCTCGGGGTCGCGGTGGGCCGGGTCGGGTGCTTCCTCGAGGGCTGCTGCCGCGGGACGCCGACGGACCTGCCGTGGGCGGTGGGCGGCCGCCAGCCGGCGCAGCTCTACGAGTCGCTGGGCGCGCTGGCGCTGGCGGGTGTGGTGGCGCTCGCGCGTCGCCGCCGGCGCGTGCCGGGCGAAGGATTCCTGGCGTTCGGGATCGGGTACGGCGCGCTGCGCTTCGCGCTGGAGCCGTTGCGCGGCAACCACGTGCCGTGGGCGGAGGGCCTCACGATCCACCAGTGGCTCGCGGCCCTTGCGGCCGTCGCCTGCGCGGCGCTCCTGGTCGTGCGCCGGAGGCTCTACGCGAGCTCGCGGTCGAGGATCAGCCGGCGCAGCAGCGAGTCGCCCGGCTTCACCGGATAGCGCATCCGGCGGTCGCGCGTCGCCGGGTCCTCGAGCGGCACCGGGCTCTCCTTCCGCAACAGGTCCGTGAAGTCCGTCCGCTGCACCGACACGTACGCGTACATCATCAGGTAGCGCGGGACCGTGCAGTCGCGGCTCCCGTAGTGGAAGCAGCGGCTGGAGTCGAGGAAGAGCACCGTCCCCGCCGGGTACGCGAGCTCGATCAGCTCCTTCCGGTCGACGTGGCGGAAGATCTCCTCGTCGCTCATCCGGTAGGGCACGCCGCGCCGGCGGTAGCGGAGCGCCTCCCGCACGCGGTCGCTCGCCGAGATCGGCAGGAACGAGAACGGCCCCGATGCGCGCGTCACGTCGCGCAGGCAGACGATCACGTAGACCATCGGCGAGTCGTGGTAGTCGCAGTGGAAGAGCTGGCTCGCCCGGTACTTCCCGTCCCAGTCCTCCACGAACCGCTGGTCCGACTCCGCGAGCCGCACGCCGAGCGGCTTCGCCGCCGACAGCGTCGGCAGGAACCCGAGGTAGCGGATCGCGGGCAGCAGCACGTCCGACGACGTCGCGAAGTCGAGGATCGACCCGTACCGCGCGATGTGCGCGTCCGTGATGATCTGCTGGAAGAACTCGCGGCTCCCGCCGCCGCGGACCACGCCGCCCCGCTCTGCGATGATCTCCTGCGATTCCTGAAGCAGACGGTCGAGGTGGGGAAGCGTCCTCGACGTGTCGATGGCCCAGCCGTCCTTGAGCTCAATGGCGGGACCCTTCGGCGCGCCGTTCTCACGGATCAGCTCGTCGAGGCTTCGGTACTTCTCCTCGCGGAAGCGCACGCACCGACGGTTCTTCCAACCGTTGAAGGAACGCGCGATCCCCATGGTGGCGCGCGACCCGAGCATCCGGTTGTGGTCGTGCTCCAGCTTCGCGGCCGCCCAGCGCGTGAGCCCGTTGTCCAGCACGCCGCGGTTCTACCAGAACCGCCGCGGCCCCCGAAGCCCCCCCTGATACCCTCTCCCGGCGTGCGCGTGCTCCTCTACTGCCAGCCGCTCACCGGCCTCGGCCACTACGCGCGCACGCTGGCGATCGCCCGGGAGCTGGCCAAGGGGCACGAGGTGCACCTGGCGTCGGGCGGCCGGCCGTTCCCCGGGGGCCGCGATGCGCCCGGCGTCCACTTCGTCGACCTGCCGGTCCTGTGGCGGGAGGAGGGGAAGGTCGTCGGCGCACCGCTCGACGAGCGCCGGCGCCTTCTCGCCGACGCGGTCGCGCGGATCCGGCCCGACGTGCTCGTGATCGAGCACTTCCCGTTCAGCAAGTGGGAGCTCGCGGGGGAGGCGCTCGCGGCGATCGACGCGGCGAAGGGCGCGCGGATCGTCTGCTCGCACAGAGACATCGCGCTCGGAAGCGACGCGCGCGCCTGCGCGACGCTCGAGGAGCGCTTCGACGCGCTGCTCGTCCACGGCGACCCCCTTGTCACCCGCCTCGAGGACCAGCTGCCGTGGGCGCGGGAGATCCCCGTGCCGGTCACGTACACGGGCTATGTATGCGGGAGGGCCCCGGGAACCCAGGCGCCCGCGCGGCGGATCCTCGCGAGCGCGGGCGGCGGCGCGGAGGCGGGCGATCTCCTGCCCGCGTGCATCGCCGCCGCGAAGCTGCTCAAGGACGATCGCGCGCTCGTGGCGTTCGCGGGGCCGTTCCTCTCGGACGACGCGTTCGCGCGGCTGCGGTCGGAGGCCGACGTGCGCCGGTTCACGCCCGACCTTGCCAGGGAGATGGCGGGGTCGGATCTCTCTGTGAGCCGTGCGGGCTACAACACGTGTGCGGACATCCTGCTCGCGCGCGCGCGGGCGGTGGTCGTGCCGTCGCCGAAGATGTCGGACCAGCGCCTGCGCGCGCGGCGGCTGGCGGAGCTGGGCGTGGTCGAGGCGGTGGCGCCGGAGGAAGCGACGCCCGAGACGCTCGCGAAGGCGATGCGCCGCGCGCTCGCCCGGCCGCGCCCGGAGCACACGGTCGCGCTCGCCGGCGCAAAGCGGACGCGGGAGATCCTCGAAGCGCTGGTCAGCGCGCGTCGATCGCCGCGTGCTTGACGAACAAGGCGGTGGTCTCGTCCTTCGAGATCCGGCTGGCCGCCACGCCCAGCGTGAGGGCCTCGACCTCATCGTTCGTCGCTCGAAGCCGCATCCCGTTCAAGAACAAGAACACCTCGGCAGAGGCGAGCGCGGTTCGCTTGTTCCCGTCTACGAAGGGATGGTTCCGGCAGAGGTGGAACAGGTAGGCGGCCGCCATGGCCGGCACCCCATCGTGGAGGAAGCTACCGCCGAACTGTGCGGCGGGCATCGCGATCGCCGACTCCAGAAGTCCCTGGTCACGCACGGCCGAGTCGCCGCCGAACTCCCGGATCGACCGCCTGTGGATCGCGAGAACGTGCTCGAGCGCAAGGAACGTCGGCGACACGCTCACTCCGCGAGCCGACGCAGCACGTCCCGGCGCTCGGTCATGACCCGGTTGAGCGCGGCTTCGAAGCGCGCCGGGTCGACCGGTCGCGGGTGCGTGGGCGTGACGACGATCGTGCCGTCGTGGACGGTGATCTGGACCTCGCCGCCCTCCTCCAAGCCCACGAGCTCGAGGATCGCCTTGTCGAGGAAGAGCGCGTTGCCGTTGCCGATCTTCTTGATGCGCTTGATCATCTCGACGTCTCCAGCGTTTATACAATGGTACAACGGCACTCGGTCGGGTCAATCGCAATCCCGTTGAAACGCGGGGCGGAATCCGCGAGTCTCGCGCCCGATGACCGCCGAGGAACAGGAGCTTCTGACCCGCGTGGGCAAGGGCACGCCCATGGGGGACCTGCTCCGCCGGTACTGGCAGCCGGTCGCCGCCGCCATCGAGCTCGACGCGCGGCCCACGAAGCGCATGCGCCTCCTCGGCGAGGACCTCGTCGTCTTCCGCCACGGCAAGGGCTTCGGCGTCGTCGCCGAGGCGTGCCCGCACCGCGGCGCGTCGCTCGCGTACGGCATCCCCGAGCACGACGGCATCCGCTGCGCGTACCACGGCTGGAAGTTCGCGCCCGACGGCGCCTGCCTCGAGCTGCCCCCGGAACCCCCCGACACCCCGCTGCGACGGCGCGCCCGCGTCGCCGCCTACCCCGCGCAGGAGCTCGGCGGCCTCGTCTTCGCCTACCTCGGTCCCGCCCCCGCGCCGCTCCTGCCGCGCTGGGACGTGCTCGCGTGGGACAACGCGCTACGAGACATCGGGCAGGCGACGCTGCCGTGCAACTGGCTCCAGATCATGGAGAACAGCGTCGACCCGCACCACACCGAGTGGCTCCACGGGCATCACCTCTCGCACGTGAAGAGCGGCGCGCCGCCCCAGTACCTGCGGCCGCACACGAAGGTCGGCTTCGACGTCTTCGACTTTGGCATCGTGAAGCGGAGGGTGCTCGCGGGGGGGTCCGAGGCCGACGACGACTGGACCGTCGGCCATCCGCTCCTCTTCCCCAACACCCTCCGCGTCGGCGAGCACGGCCGCGCGCGGCTCCAGATCCGCGTGCCGATCGACGACACGCACACCTGGCACCTCTGGGTCTCGTGCTACCGGTTCGAGGGCCTGGCGATGCCGCCGCAGCCGCGCGTGCCGCTCTACGACGTGCCGTGGAAGGACGCGACCGGCGACTTCATCGTCGACTTCGTCGACGGCGGCGACATCATGGCGTGGGTGACCCAGGGGCCGATCGCGGACCGCACGCGGGAGACGCTCGGCTCGTCGGACGCGGGCATCGCGCTCTATCGGAAGCTCCTCCGCGAGCAGGTGGAGAGGGTGCGCGCGGGGGAGGAGCCCATGGGCGTCGTGCGGAAGGCGCACGATGTGCTCGAGCTCCCGCAGGAGCGGAACAAGTTCGGCGGCGGCGCGGAGTTCCTGCTGAAGTCGATCGAGAACGGCCACGGCCGCCACTCGCCCCTCAAGGACCAGGTGCGGGCGCTGCTCGCGGGGGCCTGACCACAGGGCGGGAAGGGCGCCGCACGTCGCGGTCGGGAACGATCGGTGCCGCCTCGCGGCGGCGCCGGTTCATCCCCGCCTCCGGCGGCGCGACGGGAGCCGCCAGCTCCGGAACGCGAGCAGGCGCACCGGCATCGAGAGCAGCCACCAGAGGAAGGAGCGGAGCGGCGAGCAGGCGTAGAGGCGGATCGCGAAGAGCCGGTTCCCGAGCGCGAAGGGGCCCGGCAGGAAGAGGCGCAGGTGCGAGGTCGGATCGACGATGACGTCCGCCCGCGCGGCGTCGACGATCGCGGCGACCGCGGGCAGGGCAGCGCGCGCGTCGAGCGCGTGGAGGAGGAGCGCGAAGACGTTGGCGGCGATCCGCCGCGTCCCGTCGGCGCGGCACCGCGCGAGGAACGGGGCGAGATCGCCGCACGACGCCGCGATCCGGTAGAGGTCCGCGAGCGCGCGCGCCCGGAACGCGCCGCGCTGGATGTCGCGGAACGCGCCGATCGCCGCGAGCGCAAGCGCGTCCTCGGCGCACGGGATCTGCACGTCGACGCCGCCCAGGGAGCACGCCTCGCTCCGTCCCCCGAGCCCCTCCAGATCGAAATGAAACGAAGGGTGGCGCGCGAGCGTCCAGTGCAGGTCCACCGTGAGGTCGCCGCGCACGTAGTCGAACGCGTGCGTGAAGCGCAGCGCGAGCGCGCGCAAGGGCACGATCGACGCCCGGCGGAAGCCGATGCCCTCGAGCGCACGCTCCGCCGACCGGAGGTCCGCGTCGCGCACGAGCAGGTCGAGATCGCGCGTGGCGCGGCGGTCGAGCCCGCCGTAGTGGCGCGCGCCGAGGCCGAGCCCCTTGAGGAGAAGGCATCGGACGCCCGCGGCGCGGAACGCGTCGAGGATCTCCTTCAGCGCCGCCAGCAGCCGCCCGCTCCGCTCGGCCTGCCGCGCGCGCGCCTGCGCGCACTCGGTCCGCGCGGGCTCGGGGAGCGCGGGCCCCGCGAGCC
>DASUGR010000206.1:0-10325 GCA_036273915.1 Planctomycetota bacterium
CGTCGAGGTCGGGGAAGAAGAGCCGCCGCTCGCGCGCGACGCCGAAGAGCGCCAGGTCGCCCGCGAGGTCGGAGCTCTCGCGCGCGTCCGCGTGGAGCACCAGCGCGCGGCGGCCCTTCGGCAGCAGCAGCGCGAGCACGAGGCCGAGCGAGCCGCCGAAGAGGCCGCCGATGCGCGGCCGCTCGCGGAGGTCGAGCGGCGGGAGGTGAACGAGATTCCCGAAGTCGGGCGGCGCCTCGTTCCGCGCCATCCGCTACGGCTGCGCGGGCGCGTCGGGCTTCTTGCCCCGGCCGCCCCGGCGGCCACGTCGGCGGGAGGAGCGGCGGCGCCCACCCTCCGCGGGCTTCGCCTCGCCCTCCGCGCCCGCCTCGTCCGCGGCCGGGTCCGCCGCCGCGCCGACGGCCTCGGGCTCCGGCTCGCGCTCCGGCTCGGGCTCGCGCCCGCGCTCCGCGGGCTCCGCCTCCGCGCCTCCCTCGGCCTCCCGCTTGGGGGCGGCCTCGAAAGCAGGTTCGGGCTCGAACGCGCCCTCCTCCTCGTGCGCCTCGACGGGCGCCTGGCCCTCGGCCGGCGGTTGCCCTTGGCCTCCCCCGCGACGACGCCCGCGGCCCCCGCGACGGCGGCGCCGGCGGCGGCCCTGGCCGGCCTCGCCGGCCTGCGTCTCGGCCGCCTCGCCCGCGGCGCCCTCGCCCTCGCCGTGCACGGCCTCGGGCTGCTGCGGCGCAGGCTGGGGCTGCCGCGGCTGCTGCCCCCGGCCGCCCTGCGGCTCCCGGCCGCCCTGGGGCTCCTGCCTCCGCCCCCGGCGCCCCCCCTCTTCCGGCCCGATCTTTAGGACCGTGCCCGCGCCGCGGACCGTTTGATTCGGCGCCTCGTTGACGGCGCGGAAGTGCAGCAGCGCGGCGCGCGCCGAGCCCTGCTCCGCCTCCTTCTTCGAGTCGCCGCGCGCGCGGCCGAACTCGCGGCCGTTGAGCACGACCGCCACGTCGAACGTGCGGTGGTGCGACGGCCCCGCCTCGCGCAGGAGGCGGTAACCGGGCACCGTCCCCATCTCGCGCTGGCAGTGGTGCTGCAGCATCGACTTGTAGTTCCGCTCCGCGCGATCCTCGACGATCTCGTTGATGATCACGTCCAGGTGGCGCAGGATGAACTTGCGCGACGCCGCGAGGCCCGCGTCGAGGTAGATGGCCCCGACGATCGCCTCGAAGAGGTTGCCGAGCAGCGACGCCGGGATCTCCCGCTTCGCGACGCCCTTCCCGACGAGGATGTGCCGGTCGAGGCCCATCGCCACCGCGATGCGCTGGAGCGTGCTGCGCGAGACCGCCTGGCTCTTGATGCGCGTCAGCGTGCCCTCGTCGTCCTCCGGGTACCGCCGGTAGAGGGCGTCGGAGACGATCAGGCCGAGGACGGAGTCGCCGAGGAACTCGAGCCGCTCGTTGCTCGGCCGGT
The DNA here is from genome assembly GCA_036273915.1 of Planctomycetota bacterium. Lineage (GTDB taxonomy): Bacteria > Planctomycetota > PLA2 > PLA2 > PLA2 > PLA2. The sequence continues at coordinate 1,444 of DASUGR010000206.1, forward strand.
TGTCGGTCTTGATGGAGGAGTGGGACAGCGCGTTGAGGAGGAACCCCTTGTCGCGGAACGAGTGCCCCAGCAGGACCTCGAGGTCCTGGATCGATTCGTTTTGCATGTGCCTTCCGGGTCAGTGCAGGAAATGCCTTACACCCGTGAAGACCATCGCGATCCCGCGCTCGTCGGCGAGGCGTATGCACGCCTCGTCGTTCCGGCTTCCGCCGGGCTGGATGGCCGCGGTGATGCCGGCCTCGAGGGCGACCTCGAGCGCGTCGTTGAAGGGCAGGAAGGCGTCGGAGGCGAAGACCGCCCCCTGCGCCCTCTCGCCCGCCTTCCGGACCGCGATCCGCGCGGCATCGACACGGCTCATCTGGCCGGCGCCGACGCCCACGACCATCGCGTCCTTCGCGAGGACGATCGCGTTGCTCTTCACGTGCTTGCACACGCGCTGGGCGAAGACGAGGTCACTCGCCTCGGCCTCGCTCGGCGCGCGCTTCGTTACCGTTTTCAGATCGGACGTTTCCGTCGCCTTCCCGTCGCGGTCCTGCAGGAGGAGCCCCCCCGGCAGGCCGCGGAACTCCATGCCTTGCGGCTCGGGGAGCGGGCAGGCGAGGAGGCGGACGTTCTTGCCCCACTTGGGCTTGGTGGTGAGGATCGTGAGCGCCTCCGGGTGGAACGCCGGGGCCACGATCACCTCGACGAACCGGCCGGGCTCGGCGATCGCCTCCGCCACGTCCGGCGTCACCGGCGCGTTGAAGGCGAGGATGCCGCCGAACGCGGAGATCGGATCGCCCTCCCATGCCCGCCCGAACGCGTCGAGCAGGCTCTTGCCGGCGGCGGCGCCGCACGGGTTCGCGTGTTTCACGACGACGACGGAGGGGACCGGGAGGTCGGCGACGGTCGCGTAGGCGCCCGCCGCGTCCTGGAGGTTGTTGAAGGAGAGGTGCTTGCCCTCCCCGAGCACCTGCGCCGAGGCGATCCCCTTCGCGCCCGGCTGGCGGTAAAGCGCCGCCCGCTGGTGCGGGTTCTCGCCGTAGCGCAGCTCGTCCACGCGCTCGAAGCCGAGCACGAGGACGGGCGGCAGGTCGCCGTCGCCGAGGTAGCCGGCGATCGCGGCGTCGTAGAGCGCGGTGTGCCGGAACGCCTTGGCGGCGAGGCCCTTCCTGTAGTCGGGGTCGAGGCCGTCGCCGTCGAGCCGGCGCAGGAAGTCGGGGTAGTCGCTCGCGTCGACGAGGGGGACCACGTGGGCGTGGTTCTTCGCCGCGGCCCGGAGCATCGCCGGCCCGCCGATGTCGATCTGCTCAACGGCCTCGGCCAGCGTGACGCCCGGCCGCGAGATCGTCTCGACGAACGGGTAGAGGTTGAGCACGAGAAGGTCGATCGGACCGATCCCGTGGGCGGCCATCTGGGCCACGTGCTCCGGGTCGTCACGCCGCCCCAGGAGACCGCCGTGGATCTTCGGATGCAGCGTCTTCACGCGCCCCCCGAGGATCTCCGGGAACCCGGTGTAATCCTGGACCTCGGTGACCGTGAGCCCCGCGGCCCTGAGGACCTTTGCGGTCCCGTGGGTGGAGAGGATCTCGATGCCTCGGTCGGCTAAGGCGCGCGCGAAGTCGGCGATCCCGGTCTTGTCATAGGGAGCGACGATCGCTCGCTTAATCGTTGTCATGTAAGGACTTGCGCGGATTCAGGGGCGCTTTCGAGCGCATAGCGTAGCACCGCGGGGCGACGCTGCAAGGGAACTAACCCGGGGGGGCTCCGGGGGCGGCGCCAGCCGATCGATTTCGGCGATGTTAGGTGACCGGAGCCTCCGTACGACTAGGATCCCTTCTTGCCGATGTGGCGGCGCAGGTAGGCCTCGATGAAGCGGTCGATGTCGCCGTCGAGAACCGCGTCCACGCTCCCCGTCTCCTGCTCGGTCCGGACGTCCTTCACGAGCTGGTACGGCTGCAGGACGTAGTTGCGGATCTGGCTGCCGAAGGCGATCTCGCCCTTCTCGCCGTAGAGCTTCTTCAGCTCCGCGTCGCGCTCCATCTCCTGCAGGCGGTAGAGCTTGCTCTTGAGCATCTTCATCGCCATCGCGCGGTTCCGGTGCTGGCTGCGCTCGTTCTGGCAGGCGGCGACGACGCCGGTCGGCACGTGGATGATGCGGACCGCGGACTCCGTCTTGTTGACGTGCTGGCCGCCTGCGCCGCCGGAGCGGTAGGTCTCGACCCTCAGGTCCTTGTCCGCGATCTCGATCTCGATCTCCTCCTCGAACTCCGGCATGACGTCGACGGCCGCGAACGACGTGTGACGCCGCTTCTGCGCGTCGAACGGCGAGATCCGGACCAGCCGGTGGACGCCGATCTCCGACCGCAGGTAGCCGTACGCGTAGGGGCCGCGGATCGCGACCGACGCGTTCTTGATGCCCCCCTCGTCGTTGGGCACGATCTCGATCGTCTCGAGGTCGAAGCCCGCGCGCTCGGCCCAGCGCGTGTACATGCGCAGGAGCATCGACGCCCAGTCGCACGACTCGATCCCGCCGGCGCCCGGGTTGACCGAGAGGATCGCGTTGTTCGCGTCGTGCGCCCCGCTCATCATGAGCTGGAACTCGAGGTGCTCGGCCTTCTTCTCGAGGTCGGCGACCACCTTCTCGACCTCGGCGAGATCGGCGTCCCCCTCGGCCAGCTCGGCGAGCTCCGCGGCCTCCGCCACGCCGGCTGTGAGCGCGACCCACGGGTCGATGGTGGCTTTGAGCCGTTTCAGCTCCTCGACGGTCTCCTTGGCCTTCGCGCGGTCGCTCCAGAAGGCCGGATCGGCCATCCGCGCCTCGAGCGCCTCCCGCCGCTTCTGCAGGTTGGGCAGGTCAAAGACTGTCCTGGGCCTGCCGGACGCGGTTGGAAAGCTCCTCGAGGCGGGGCGCGAAGTCGCTGGTCATGAATGCCCCGCAGCTTACCATGCGAGTCTCCCGCGACCGATCCGTCCGTCTCGGAGGTCCCATGCGTCCCACATTCCTTGCTGCAGTCCTGCTTCCTGTCGCGGCCGCGGCCTCGGCGCAGGAACAGGCACGCTCCGCGGTCGTGAAGGTCTACACGACCTACCAGAGCCCCAACTACATGCGTCCATGGGAGATGAGGACGCAACAGAGTCTCACGGGGTCGGGCGCGATCATCGCCGGCCATCGGATCCTCACGAACGCCCACGTGGTGAGCGACCAGACGTTCGTGCGGGTGCAGCGGGCCGATCTCCCGGACAAGTGCGTCGCCCGGGTCGTCGCCGTCTCGCACGAGTTCGATCTCGCGCTCCTCACCACGGACGACGCCTTCTTCGAGGGCACGCAGCCGCTTGCGATCGGCAAGCTGCCGGCGATCGGGGATGCGGTCTCTGCGCTCGGGTTCCCGACCGGCGGCACGCGCGTCGCGGTCACGAAGGGCGTCGTCTCCCGCATCGACCGCGGCTCGTACTCGCACTCGTGGCGGTCGAACCTCGTCTGCCAGATCGACGCGGCGATCAACCCCGGCTCCAGCGGCGGGCCCGTCGTCGGCGACGGCGCCGTCGTGGGGGTCGCGTTCCAGTCAGGCTCCGGGGAGAACATCGGGTACATCGTCCCCGCGCCGGTCATCGAGCATTTCCTGAAGGACATCGAGGACGGACACCGCGACGGCGCCCCTTCCGTCCCCCTCGTGTGGCAGGTGCTCGAGAACCCGCAGCTGCGCGAGGCCTGCGGGCTGTCCGACGGCCAGAGGGGCGTCCGCGTCACGAAGATCTCGGCGCCGTTCGACGGGGACGACATGCTCCGCGCCGGCGACGTGCTGCTGGGCGTCGACGGGTTCGACATCGCGAACGACGGCACGATCGAGTTCCGCCCCGGGGAGCGGATCGAGTTCACGTACGCGGTCGACCGGAAGCAGCTTGGCGACTCCCTGGCGCTCCGCATCCTCCGCGACGGGAAGCCCCGCGAGGTGACGCTCGCGCTGTCGGCCGCGAACGGATGCGCCGACCTCGTGCCCCGCGCCCAGTACGAGACGACTCCCTCCTACTATGTGCTGGGCGGCCTCGTCTTCGCGCCGCTCACGCTGAACTACATCCACGAGTGGAGCGATTGGAACGACGTGCCGATCGGCCTCAAACGGTACTACTACGAAATGCGAACGGCCGCGAACGCCGAGCGCAGGGAGGTCGTGGTCCTGATCGACGTCCTGGCGGATGAGCTGAATGTCGGCTACGAGTTCTATCAATCCGTGGTGAGCGAGGCGAACGGCCATCGCGTCAACAGCCTCAAGGACCTCGTCACGGCCATCGAGGGTCACGACGGACCGTTCCACACGATCGTGCTCGAGGACCGCGACGCGCACATCGTCCTCAAGCGGGACGGGCTCGCGGAGCGCAGCAAGGAGATCCTCAGGCGCTACCGCGTGCCGGAGGACCGGTCGGACGACCTCAAGGCAACGAAGTAGAGGCCCCGCCGTAGGGCCCGAAAGTGCGGACCCCCATGCCGCACCCGGGCGCCGCAACCAGCGCCCCAACATGGAGTTACGGCGACCAACCACCGTATGGGATATCTACCGGAGGGTGCGTTCGACGTGCTCGCCGCCGTTCTCCTCGGCGATGCGCTTCAGGATGCCCACGTGCTCGTCCCCGTCCACCGTGCGGATCACCGACACCGTGTGGATCCGCGTGTGGCGCGTGTTGATGCGCTTCAGCTCGGCGAGGATCTCGTCCGGGAACTGCTTCCGGCCGCGATTCGGCTCGCCGTCCGAGATCACGAAGACCTCGTCGACGCCCAGCTCGAGCGCCGCCTCGATCGAGTCGAAGAGGTTCGTGTAGTTCTTCACCTCGATGGTCGGAAGGTGGCGGAGGAGCAGCTCCTTCGTCACCGGGTCGGCGCGCGAGAGGCGGCCGCGCCACGGCCAGACGTGCTCGTTGAAGAAGATGACCTCGAACTGCGACGCCCTTGGCAGCGCCTTCACCGCGCGCGTGAGCTGGTCGTAGGAGATGTCGAGCTTGTAGCGCATCGACCCGGAGACGTCGCACACGAACGCGACCTTCGTGCCCGTGACCGGGATCCCGAAGTAGGTGCCGCCGATCGTCTTCCGCGTCGACGGCCGGGCGATCGTGCGCCGCTCGCCGTCGGGCTGCGGGTCCCCTCCCCCCGCGCCCCCCTCCTTCCCCGCGAGCGACTCGTCGATCTTGCCGACCTCGTCCTTCGTCTCCCACCAGGCCTTCCAGAGGGCGGGGTCCCTGCCGAGATCCTGCCTCGTGATCGCCATGAGCGACTCGATCGCCGCCGTGAGCAGCGCCGGGTCGTCGGAGTCGAGCAGCGCGACGAGCGGGGGGAGCGCGTCGGGCGACTTGTCCCGCGCGAGCGCCAGGGCGGCGGCCGCCCGCGGGCACCAGTGGTCCGCCATCGCCGCGCGCAGGCGGATCCGGGCCTCGGCGCCCGGCAGCGCCCCGAGCATCCGCACGTAGCCCGCCCGCACGACGGGATCCTCCGCCCTCTCGATCCGCAGGCCAAGGTCGTCGCCGAGCGCCTCCGGAGCGGCGCGGAACGCCTGCTCGGCCGCCTCGAGCACCCGGTCGTCGCTGTCCGACGCGAGGCGGTCGAGCACCGCGCCGTAGGCCCGGTCGGTCCCGAGGAGGCCCATCGCCCGGACCGCCTGCGCCCGGTCGTCCCCGGGGAACTGGTCCGAGAGGAACCGGCGGAGGCCCTCGAAGGCGCGGTCCCGCTGGCGCGCGGACGAAGGCTCGATCTCCCCCTTGGCGAAGGCGTCAAGCGCGGCCCGGCGCCGGTCCCGGTCGTCGCTCCGGAGCGACCGCAGCGCCTTGTCGAAGTCCTCCCCCGCCGCCTGGGCGCAGAAGAGCGCGAGAAGAAAAAGCCGTACCATCCTTGTGTTACAACGCGCGGCGATGGACGAGCGGCTCGAGGCGGTACGGCGGCGCAAGCGCGTCGTCCTGCTCCTCGTCTTCCTCGGCATCATCGGCGTGCTCATTTTCCTCCTGCGCGCCGTCCTTGCACCGTTCCTCATCGCGCTTTTCGTCGCCTACCTGATCGACCCGCTCGTCGGGCGGATGGCGCAGCTCCGGCTGCCCAAGGGCGCACACCTCGGCCGCGCGGGGTCGATCGTCGTCATCTACCTCGTCCTCATCTCCTGCCTCATCCTCGGGGCGAAGTTCACGATCCCCGCGCTGAGCGCCCAGATCGACCAGGTCCGCGAGGACCTGCCGAAGGCGCGGACCTGGCTCGAGGGGCTCGCGCAGGACGCGGTCGGCTGGTGGGAGCGCGAGGTCAAGAAGGAGCGGGCCCAGGCGAAGGAGCGGGAGGAGGGAAAGGCGGACGGCGAAGAGAAGCCGCCCGACGGGGAGAAGGGGGAGGAGAGGGGGCCCGGGGACGAGGAGGGGCTGGGGGAGGAGAAGGAGCCCGCGGAGCCTCCGGCACCCCCGCCCACGGCGTCCCGCTACCGCGTGGAGCTCAAGGGCGGCGGCGAATTGACCGGCGTGCTCGTCGCCGAGAGCGACGCGCAGGTCGTCCTCCGGCTCGGCAGCGAGTTCCTCACGGTCGACCGGGGCCGGATCGAGCGGATGGAGTCGCTGGAGAGGGAGGACGTCCGGTTCAACCTCCTCAGGTACATCCAGGGGCTCTCGGTCCACGTCGACGCGGCCCTCGGGGTCGCCTTCAACGCGGCACGGGCGCTCGTGAAGGCGCTCTACCTGACCGTGCTCGTCCTCATGATCACGGCGTTTCTCTGCATCGACAAGCCGCGGCTGCTCGCGTTCGTGAGCTCGGTGCCGCCGGACCGCCACCGCGAGACGTGGCTGCGCCTCGCGGGATACCTCGACCGCGGGCTCGCGGGCGTGATCCGCGGGCAGCTCATGATCTGCCTCGTGAACTCGATCCTCACCTGGATCGGGCTCCAGTTCCTCGGCGTCCGCTACTCGCTGCTGCTCGGCGTGGTCGCGGGCCTCTTCAGCATCATCCCGATCTTCGGCACGATCCTCTCCTCGATCCCGATCGTGCTCATCGCGTGGGGCACCAGCGGGCTCGAGCGCGGCGTGCTCACGCTGGGCTGGATCCTCTTCATCCACTTCGTCGAGGCGAACTTCCTGAACCCGAAGATCATGGGCAGCGCGAGCAAGATCCACCCGGTCGTCGTGATCTTCGCGCTGATCGCGGGCGAGAACGCCTACGGGATCGCGGGCGCGCTGCTCGCCGTGCCGGCCGCGTCGATCCTCCAGAGCTGCTTCAGGTTCTTCGTGCTCGACCGCCAGCTCGAGACCGCCGAGGACGCGGCGTAGCGCGGCCCCCTCCCCCGCGCCCCCTCCCCTCCGTCGCGTTACGCGCGCGCCACGCGCACGGTGTTCGTCCGCGTCCCCGGCGCCCAGATCGGCGAGCCGTAGACGCACACGACGAGGTCGCCCTTGCGCAGCGAGCCGTCGCGGCGCAGCCGCTCCAGCGTGTGCGCGAGGATCTTCTCCGGGTCGCGGATCGGCTTCACCGTGTCCGCGGACACGCCCCACATGAGCGCGACGCGGCGGCGCACGGCGGGGTCGGTCGCGAAGGAGTAGATCGGCACCGACGGGCGGTCCGCGCTGATGAGGCGCGCGGTGCGGCCGGAGCCCGTGATCGTCACGATCGCGCGCGCGCCCACCTTCTTCGCGACGTCGACCGCCGCGTCCGCCACCGCCCAGTCCGGCCGCGACCCCGCGCGGCCCGTGAGCCGCGGCAGCTCGAGGTCGTAGGTCAGGAGCGAGTTCTCGACCGTGGAGAGGATCCGCTGCATGTACCGCACGGCGCGCGCCGGGTCGTGGCCGATCGCGGTCTCGTCGGAGAGGAGCGTGGCGTCGGCGCCGTCGAGGACCGCGTTGCCGACGTCCAGGAGCTCGGCGCGCGTGGGGCGCGGGCTGTGGACCATCGATGCGAGCATCTCGGTCGCGACCATCACCGGCTTCCGCGCCCGCTTGGCCGCGCCAATGAGGCTCTTCTGGAGCACCGGCAGCTCCTCGGGCCGCATCTCGACGGCGAGGTCGCCGCGCGCGATCAGGATGCCGTCGGACGCCGCGGTGATCGTGTCGATGTTCGCAACCGCTTCGGGGCGTTCGATCTTCGCGATGATCGGGATGCCCGCCGCGTGACGCCGGCAGCGCACGAGATCCTTGGCCTCGCGCACGAACGAGAGCGCGAGGAAGTCCACCTTGGCCTTGACGCCCGCGCGCACGTGCTCCACGTCGCGGCGGGTCGGCACGCTCGTGAGCACCGGAAGCCCCGGCAGGTTGATGCCGGCGCGCGACTTCAGGAGGCCGCCGCGCACGACGCGGCCCTTGACCTCGTGCTTCTTCACCGACAGCACCTCGAGGCGGAGGAACCCGTCGGACAGGAACAGGGCCGCGCCGCGCCGCAGGTGCGGGAGGATCAAGGCGAGCCGCACGGGGATCCGGCCCTCGCCGCCGCGGTCGGCGAGCACGACCGTCTCGCCCTCCGTGAGCCGGATGGGTTCCTTCAGGTCGCCGATCCGGCGCTTGATCCCCTGGAGGTCGAGGAGCACGGCGACGTCGCGGCCCACGCGCCGCCCCGCGCGGCGGATGCGCTCGACCCAATAGCCGACCGCCTCGGGCTCGACGTGCGACGCGTTGATCCGCACCGCGTCGACGCCCTCGACGAGCATGCGCTCGAGGACCTTCGGGGAAGCCGAGGCCGGCCCGATGGTCACCGCGATCTTCACCCGTTCCCAGCGCGTTCGCATGCGCGAAGGATACGCCCCGGCCTATGCGCGCCCCAAAGAAGGGGAGGTGAAGGGGCGCGGGGAAGAGGAGGGGCCGAAAATAAGGCGGGCCCGGTCGCGTGGCAGCGCCGGGCCCTGTCGGCAAGAAAGTGGAGGTAGGTATGAGAGAGCCGCAGCCGTTGCAGCTGCGTTGGG
>DASUGR010000207.1:0-20292 GCA_036273915.1 Planctomycetota bacterium
GGGCCGCGCTGGTCGGTCTGGAACGACCGGTTCCGCGACGACGTGCGCCGGGCGTGGCTGAAGCCGGAGGGCGACGCCGCGGCGCTCGCGACGCGCCTCTCCGGCAGCTCGGACCTCTTCGAGGGGTTCGGGCCGCCGCGCAGCCTCAACTTCGTCACCTGCCACGACGGGTTCACGCTCCTCGACGCCGTGTCGTACTCGCGCCGGCACAACGACGCCAACCAGGAGGGCGGCCGCGACGGGAACAGCAGCGAGGTGTGCGCGAACCACGGCGCGGAGGGCCCGTCGGACGATCCGGAGGTGCGGCGCGCGCGCGACCGGGCGCGGCGGAGCCTCGTCGCGACGCTTCTCCTGTCGCAGGGCGTGCCGATGCTGCTCGGCGGCGACGAGATCGGGCGCACGCAGCGGGGCAACAGCAACGCGTACTGCCAGGACAACGAGATCTCGTGGGTGGACTGGACGGGCCTCGAGCGCGACGCGGACTTCCTGCGGTTCGTGCGCGGGATGGTCCGCTTCCGGCGCGAGACGCCGGCGCTCCACCGGGCGACGTTCCTGACGGACGACGACATCACGTGGTTCGGTGCGGACGGGAAGGCCGTGGACTGGAAGAAGGGCGCGTTCGGCTACCACCTGAAGCCCGCCATCGTCGTCCTCGTGAATCTGACCGACGCGCCGGTGGCCTTCACGCTGCCCGTGGACCTGAAGCTCCGCCTCATCGCCGACACCGCCGCGACGCCGCCGGGCGACTTCGTCGACGGCGGCACGCGCTGGGAGAAGCCCAACTGCGAGGTCCTGGGCAAGAGCCTCGTGCTCTTCCGCGCGGGCGGCAGGGGCCCGCGCGCGACCTGAGCCCCCGGCAGCGCCCCCAGCTTGTGCCGGAAGCGCCACATCCGCAGGCTATCGCTCTTCGGATCGGTGTTGCGCGATACTTCAGCCCCGACGGCGACATCGGCGCGGTCGTCGGCATGCGCCACAAGGTCGTGACACGACTGCTTCGGCGTCGACGAGGACGTCGTCTGGAACGCCGCCCGCAGCGAGCTGCCGACGCTCATCGCGGCGCGCGCCGCGGGCTGAGCAACGTCAGCGGTCGCGCCGCTCCCACTCCGCCAGGATCTCGTCGTAGACGCGATCGAGATCTTCGTCCCCAGGGTCCTCGGGGTTGCCCGCGTAGAGGGCGACCTGGAGCGCGTAGTACTGGCCGGGGAAGGCCGCGACCTTCCGCATCGCGTCGATCTGCTCGGACGAGGTCGGGTGCTCCCCCTCGACGAGCGCTCGGGCAAGGGGCAGGATCACCTTGGCGAGCGGGTGCGAGAGGAGCGTCTCGATGCGCCGCAGGACCGCGTCGCGGGTTTCCGGGTCCGCGGCGACGCCCCTGGGGACGTTGCAGATCTCGTACACGACCCCGAACGCCGCGTTCGCCGAGATCGAGCAGGCCTCCGAGGTGAGCGCCAGCGCTCGCTCGCGATCGACGTAGGGGAACTGGCAGTCGATCTCGATCACGAAGTCGGCCTCGCTGCGCGGCCGATGGCCGTCCTCCCTCTCCCCCGCGCCCCCTCTCCTTCCCGTCACGGGTGGTCCGCGGGATCCGCCGGGTCGGTGGCCGCGTCGGCCTCGGTCGCGTCGCCGTAGCGGTCGTCGTCCCGGTCGATCCCGAGCCGCCGGCCGGTGCCCTCCGGCACGAGCGTCAGCGTGATCTCCGTCCCCGGCCCCGCGAGACCCGCCACCTCGTCCCACGTCGCGGTCTCGCCGTTCCGGTCCCCTTGGAACACGCCGCCGTCGTAGAACCAGCCGCGGCCATTGCCCTTCGCGATCAGGTCGACCGCGTTCGCGTCGGCCAGCGCGCGCATCTCCGCGAGCCGCGGCTCCACCCGCACGCCGTCGAGCGTCGCCTGGAAGCCGACCGCCGCGTGCGTGTCGAGCCCCGCCGGGCCCGGCAGCTCGGTCAAGTTGCCGAGCGAGCCGGTCGGGAGGTCCGAGCCGCTGAACGACAGCAGGAACGCGACGAGGTCCGCGACCTGCTGGTCCGACTGCACGTTGAAGACCGGTTCCGCGACGAATCGCGCGAGGCTGTCGACGGTGCCGTCGTGGAGGAACCCGAAGCCGGTGAGGCTCCTCGACTGCGTCAGCTCGAAGCCCACGCGTTCGTAGAGCGTGCGCAGTTGCGGCACCTTCATGCTGATGTTCGTGGTGCCGTCCACCGACACGAGCGCGTGGTGGCGCTCGCCGTTCGGCCCGACGGGCGCCGGCACGACCCCGACGCCCACGACGTGCACGTCCGGCCCGACGCCCACGGGCAGCGTGTGGCACGAGACGCAGTTGAACCCCGGCACGCCGCCGTCGAGGTTCGCCGTGCGGTAGAGGCGCAGCCCCTCGACCGCGTCGCCCGGCGGGAGCGGCGAGCCCGCCGCGCTGAAGCGTCCCGGGGTGAAATGGCCCGGCAGCGGGATGGACGTCTTGAGCGAGTTGTCGAGGTTGCGGAAGGGGTTCGGGGGAACCCGGATGGTCGCGAGGAAGTCCTCGAACTCCTGCATCTCCGCCGCCGCGAGCATCGCGTCGTCGCCGAGGAGCGACTCGAACGCGGGGTTGAACTCCTCGAGGCCGTCGCGGTCGCCGCGCCAGTGGAAGGGCTCCTTCCCGACGATGTCCTGGAGCGTCTGCGTGAGCATCGGCCCCTTCATCGGGTGGAAGTCCTCGCACGCGCCGAGGATCGCGGTCAGGCACTCCTGGTCGAACGGCTTCACGGCGCCCGCGGGGTCGCCGAGGTCCCACGCGAGCCGGTCGGTGCGCGCGTCCACGTGGCACGACGCGCAGGCGACGTGGCCGAGCCCCGACGTCTCGTGCGTGCCGTAGAGGTGCCTCCGCCCGCGCTTGATCGCCGCCGACGTCGGGTCGTGGAGCGGCACGCGGACGGTCTCGGCGCGCGCCGCGAGGTCGAGCACGGAGATCGACCCCTCGAAACGGTTGAGCACGTACCCGCGGCCGGCGCCGAGCACGATCCCGGTCGGCCCCTCGCCCACGTCGATCCGGCCGACGCGCGCGTAGTCCCCGTCGATCACGACCACGTTGTTCGATCCCATCCCGGTGACGTACCCGCGCTCCGTCGCCGCGTCCCACGCGACCCCGCGCGGGTCGCCGACCGACTGCACGCGCAGCGCCGCGGGGACCGTCGGCGTCGCGTACGTGAGGTGCGGGTTCAGGTCGTGGATCTCCGGGCCAAGGGCCCCCACCGCGGCGAGCTCCACCCGGAGAAAGCGCCCGTCGATCTTCGGCTCGAAGCGGATCTCGTTGGTCGCGTCGGTCCCGACCACGAGCACCTCGCCGGTGTCCCCGCGCACGCCGATCGCCATGCACACGTTCATGCAGCCCTCGACGTAGCGCACGGCGCGCGTCGCGGTCGTGATCACGGCGACGTCGTGGTCGACGAGATCCCAGCCCTGCGGGCGGCCCGAGAGCGCGGCGCTGCCGCCGCTCACGAAGGGCGTCCAGTCGGCGCCGGTGTCATCGCGCCAGGCGCCGGCCGCGTCGCGCCTGACGATCAGGCTCACCGGCGGCGGCGCGGGGTTCGTCGCCGCCATCGGCGGGTCGAACGCGGCGCCGTCGTTCGGCGGCGGGTTCACGCCGCCGTGCGGCCCGAGGGGATCGCTCACCGCGTTGGGCGGGAACGCCTGGCCGCCGAGCGTGCCGTTCGGGTCGATGCCGCCGCCGAGGACGGTCGTGCGGTTGCCCGACTGGAAGATCGCGACGTAGACCTCGCTCCCGTCCGCGCTCGCGGCCATCGCGGTCGGCTCCTCGCCCTCGATCGGGATCGTCACGGGCGCCGCCGCGAGGTTCGCCGGATCGAAGACCTGCACCGCGTTCGCCTCCGAGCACGAGACCCACGCCTTGCCGCCCGCGAAAACGACGTCGGTCGGCTCGTCGAGCGTCCGGAGCGTCGCCTTCACGCGCAGCGTGGGCAGGTCGACGACGCTCAAGGAGTCGGAGATGTGGTTCACGACCCACGCCTCGGTGTCGCTGCGCGCGCGCACGGAGAGCGGGTCGATCCCGACGGTCACGGAGCCCGCGGCGACCGGCGTCGCGCCGGTGGCGTCGAACAGGTCGAGGCGCGCGTCCGGGGTATTGCAGACGAGCAGGGTCGACCCGTCGGGGGTGAGCGCCAGCGGGTGGACCGAGAGGTCCTCCCAGTTGACGAAGAGGGAAGGGGCCGCGGGGAGGGGGGAAACCGAGAGGGATGTGCCCCCGTCCCCGCCGCCCCCGCACGCCGCCGCAAGGAGGAGCGCGAGAAGTCCGTACCTCATCTGACGGCGGATTCTACAGACCGCAAGCTTGTGGCTTGAAGCCAAGGGGTGATAATCCGCACTTCGACCTACAAGCTACCGTCCCGATCCCACCGTCTGGCAGCCATGTCCGAGGAGCCCACCCGCGTCACCGAGGCCCACTTCCGCTACGTCGCCCAGCGGACCACCCAGGAGGACGGGTTCCTCCTGGACCTCCGCATCTCGGCCGCGAAGGCGGGGATCCCCGCGATCTCGATCGGACCGGCGCAGGCGGCCTTCCTCCAGATCCTCCTCCGCGCCACCAGGGCACGGCACGTGATCGAGATCGGCACCCTCGCGGGCTACAGCGCGATCGCGATGGCGCGCGCGCTCCCGCCGGACGGCCGGGTGCTCACGATCGAGATCGACCCGAAGCACGCCGCGTTCGCGAGCGAGTGGATCGCGAAGTCCGACGTCGCCGGGAAGGTCGCCGTCCACCTCGGCGCCGGCAAGGACGTCCTGAGGAAGATCCCGGACCGCTCGGCCGACGCCTGCTTCCTCGACGCGGACAAGGGCTCCTACCGCCACTACCTCGACGAGTGCCTCCGGATCCTCAAGCCCGGCGGCCTCATGATGGCCGACAACGCGTTCGCGTTCGGGCAGCTCCTCGACGAGGACCCGACCGACCGCGACGTCCCCGCCGTCCGCGCGTTCAACGACTACGTGCCGACGGTCGCGGGGCTCCAGAGCGTGATCGTGCCCCTGGGCGACGGCCTCTGGGTCGGGGTGAAGACGTAGGCCTCGGCCCCCCCGGGCCCCCTGTGATACCCTCCCCCGCCGTGAGCGAGACCCCCCACGAGCGGTTCGACACGAGGCTCGCGCAGAACGGCGCCACCAAGGCCAACCGCCAGATGGTGCTCGAGAAGCTCGTGAGGATCCGCGCGCAGGAGCAGAAGACCCGCGAGGGGGGCGGCCCGAAGCGGATCGAGGCGCAGCACGGGAAGGGACGGCTCACGGCGCGCGAGCGCATCGCGCAGCTCACGAACGATTTCCTGGAGCTCGGGGTCCACGCGGCGGCCGGCATGTACGACGGCCAGGCGCCGGCGGCCGGCGTGATCACGGGCATCGCGCAGATCGCCGGGCGGCCGTTCATGGTGATCGCGAACGACGCGACGGTGGCGAGCGGCGCCTTCTTCCCGATGACCGCGAAGAAGGTGATCCGCAACCAGACGATCGCGCTCGAGTGCCGGCTGCCCACGATCTACCTCGTCGACAGCGCGGGCGTGAACCTGCCGATGCAGGACGAGGTCTTCCCCGACCAGGACGACTTCGGCCGCGTCTTCCGCAACAACGCGGTGATGAGCGCGCACGGCGTCCCGCAGATCGCCGCGATCATGGGGATGTGCGTCGCGGGCGGCGCCTACCTGCCGATCATGTGCGACACCGTGCTCATGACGGAGGGGAGCGGGCTCTTCCTCGCGGGGCCCGACCTCGTCGCGAAGGCCGTCGGGAAGAAGTTCACCGCGGAGGAGATCGGCGGCGCGAGGCTCCACGCGGAGATCTCGGGCACGATCGACTTCCGCGAGAAGGACGACCCCGCCTGCCTGAAGCGGATCCATGCGATCGCGGCGGCGCTCGGCCACCCGCCGCCCCCGGTCATCCGCCGCGACCCCCCCGCGCCCCCCCGCTTCGATGCCGAGGACCTCGCCTCGATCGTGCCCAGCGACCCGCTCCAGGAGTACGACGTCCGCGAGGTCATCGCCCGTCTCGTCGACGAGAGCGCGTTCACCGAGTACCGCGCGACCTACGGCAAGACGATCGTCTGCTGCTTCGCGCGGATCGACGGCTGGTCGGTCGGCATCGTCGCGAACCAGAAGCAGCACGTGCGCGACCCCGGCAAGCCGTGGCAGATGGGCGGCGTGATCTACAGCGACTCCGCGGAGAAGGCGGCGCGCTTCATCCTCGACTGCAACCAGAACCGGATCCCGCTCGTCTTCCTGCACGACGTGAACGGCTTCATGGTGGGCCCCGCCTCGGAGAAGGAGGGGATCATCCGCGCGGGCGCGAAGATGGTGAACGCCGTGTCGAACTCGGTCGTGCCGAAGATCACGGTGATCCTCGGCGGCTCGTTCGGCGCGGGGCACTACGCGATGTGCGGGAAGGCGTACGACCCCGCGTTCATCGCCGCGTGGCCGCAGGCGCGCTACTGCGTGATGGGCCCCGAGCAGGCGGCCGGCACGATCACGGAGGTGCGCGCCGCGTCGATGAAGCGCCGGGGCGAGACGGTGGACGAGGCGGAGCTGCAGGCGTTCTACAAGGAGGTGCGCGAGAAGTACGAGCGCGAGACCGACCCGCTCTACGCCGCGTCGCGCCTCTGGATCGACGCGCTCATCGACCCGCGCGAGACGCGCCGGTTCCTCTCGGTCGCGCTCGCGTGCGCGGCGCACCGGACGGACCTCGAGCCGCTGCGCACGGGGGTGTTCCAGACATGAACCCCGTCCTCGTCCGCGACGCCGGCCCGGTCCGCTGGCTCACGCTCAACCGCCCGGAGCGCCGCAACGTCTTCTCCGCGGAGCTGATCGCCGCGCTGAAGAAGGCGCTCCGCGATCCGGGTGCGGCGCGCCTCGTCGCGATCACCGGCGCGGGCAGCGCGTTCTGCGCGGGCATCGACCTCGCCGCCCTCCGGAAACTGCGGCCCGCGGCGCGCGCGGAGCAGGTCGCCGATGCGGGCTCGTTCGCGGAGCTCCTGCGGATGGTCGCGGAGCACCCGCTGCCGGTCGTCGCCGCGGTGAACGGGCACGCGCTCGGCGGGGGCGCGGGGCTCGTCAGCGCGTGCGACTTCGCGTTCGCGCTGCCCCCGGCGCGGATCGGCTTCACCGAGGTGCGCCTGGGCTTCGTCCCCGCGATCGTCCTCAAGTTCCTCCTGGGCGTCGTGAGCCCGCGCGTGGCGCGCGACCTCTGCCTGACCGGGCGGCAGGTGGACGCTGCCGAGGCGCAGGCGATGGGCCTCTGGAAGGTGACGGACGACCTCGAGGCGTCCGTGGGCGCGCTCGGCGGCCTGATCGAAGAGACGGGCCCGGGCGCGGTCGCGCACACGAAGCGCGTCTTCCTGACGCTCCCGCACCTGCCGCTCGCG
Organism: Planctomycetota bacterium; assembly: GCA_036273915.1. Lineage (GTDB taxonomy): Bacteria > Planctomycetota > PLA2 > PLA2 > PLA2 > PLA2. Next base: position 7,390 of record DASUGR010000207.1, read on the forward strand.
GAGGGGCTCGCGCGGGCCTGCGAGGACAACGCCGACGCCCGGATGAGCCCGGATTTCCAGGAGGGCGTCGCGGCGTTCCTCGAGAAGCGCAAGCCGCGCTGGCCGCCCCCGCGGGGGTGACCGTCCCTGCGGCGGGGCGTTACACTCTGCGACCGCATGCCTCGTCATCTCGCCCCCCTCCTCGTCCTCGCGGCCCTCGCCGCGTGCAGCAAGCCGTCCCCCACCGCCCCGGCCAAGAGCGACACGCCCGCCGACCCGATCGCGGAGTGCGACGCGTTCATCGCGAAGGCGGGCATCGACAAGACGAAGGCGGACTGGAAGGAACACCTGCCCGAGCCGCCGGAGTTCGCCTTCGACGCCAAGCGCACCTACGACTGGGTGATCGAGACGAACGTCGGCGTGATCCGGATCCGGCTTCTGCCGCAATACGCTCCGATGCACGTCTCGAGCACGATCTACCTCGCGCGGCTGGGGTTCTACGACGGCCTCTCGTTCCACCGCGTGATCCCCGGCTTCATGGCGCAGGGCGGCGATCCGACGGGGACGGGGACGGGCGGCCCCGGCTACAAGTACGCGAGCGAGATCGACACGCGCGTGCGCCACGACAAGCCCGGCCTCCTCAGCATGGCGAACACCGGCCGCCCGAGCTCCGACGGCAGCCAGTTCTTCCTCACGTTCGTGCCGACGCCGCACCTCGACGGCAAGCACACGATCTTCGGTCAGGTGGTCGACGGCATGGGCACCGTGCGCGCGCTGGAGCAGCGCGGCTCCCGGACCGGGGAGACGTCCGAACCGCTGACGATGACGAAGACCTCGATCGAGGTAAAATAGGATCGGGGGGGGCTCCGGGGGACCACGATGCGTCCGCAGCCGTTGATCGCGGTCGACGACGTCGAGGCGGCCAGCCGCTGGTACCAGCGGCTCCTCGGCTGCCGCAGCGCGCACGGCGGGCCCCACTACGAGCGGCTGGAGACGACGGACGGCGCGCTGATCCTCCAGCTCCACCACTGGGACGTCGAGCACCACCACGGCCCGATCGGCGACAAGGGGAAGCGACCGTACGGGAACGGCGTCCTCCTCTGGTTCGAGATCGATGACTTCGACGCGGCGATCGCGCGCGCGGCGGATCTCAAGGCGACGATCCTGAAGCCGAAGCATCGGAACCCGCCCGACGGCGGAGGCGGGCCGAACCACTGGGAGTGCTGGCTCCTCGACCGGGACGGCTACACGGTCGTGCTCGCGAGCCCGGACGGCTCCGCCGCCCCGCGCTGAGCGCGCGGCCCCCGAACCCCCTCCGCCTCCCCCCCGCCGCGGCGAGGTGCGCCAGCGCTGGCGCACTTCGGACCCCCTAACCCCTTCCCTCGCGCCGACTTGCGGCGTTCGTGCAGGTCAACCGTTACCATGGCGGGCATGAATGATCCTGCCATCCAGGCCTGCGAAGACTTCATCCGCGAGAAGAAGATCGACACGAAGGACAGCCGCTGGCGCACCTCGGTGCCGAAGCCGCCGAAGCTGCCCTTCGACGCAAAGCGCTCCTACTTCTGGAACATCGAGACGAGCCAGGGGCCGCTGAAGATCAAGCTGATGCCGTCGGTCGCGCCGATGCACGTGTCGAGCACGATCTACCTCTCGAAGCTCGGCTTCTACGACGGGCTCCGGTTCCACCGCGTGATCGACGGGTTCATGGCGCAGGGCGGCTGCCCGCTCGGGACCGGCACCGGCGGCCCCGGCTACAAGTACGACGGCGAGTTCGACAAGAGCGTCCGCCACGGCAAGCCGGGCCTCCTCTCCATGGCGAACGCGGGCCCGGGCACGGACGGCAGCCAGTTCTTCCTCACCTTCGTGCCGACCCCGCACCTCGACGGCAAGCACACGATCTTCGGCGAGATCGTCGAGGGGATCGACACGCTGAAGGCGCTCGAGAAGCGCGGTTCGCGCAGCGGCGCGACGACCGAGCCGGTGATGATGAAGAAGACCTCGATCGAGGTGGCATGAAGGAGACGGAAGGGGCCGGGGGGACCGCGCGGATCGGGATCCTCACGGTCTCCGACCGGGCCAGCCGCGGCGAGTACGAGGACGAGGGCGGGCCGGCGATCCAGGCCTGCCTCCGGGAGTTCCTCACGTCGCCGTGGGAGGCGGTCTCCCGCATCGTTCCCGACGAGCGCGCGCAGATCGAGCTGGAGCTCCGGCGGATGGCGGACGATTACCGGTGCTGCCTCGTCGTGACGACGGGCGGCACCGGGCCCGCGCTTCGCGACGTGACCCCGGAGGCGACGGAGGCCGTCTGCGACAAGATCCTCGACGGGTTCGGGGAGCAGATGCGCGCCGTGTCGCTCGCGAAGGTCCCCACGGCGATCCTCTCCCGCCAGATCGCGGGGATCCGCGGGAGGACGCTCGTCGTCAACCTGCCCGGCCGCCCGCGCGCGATCCGCGAGTGCCTGCTCGCGGTCTTCCCGGCGATCCCCTACTGCATCGACCTCCTCGATGGCCCGCGCCTCGAGACGAACGAGAAGGTCGTCGTCGCCTTCCGCCCGGCCGCGAAGTAGCCCATGCCCGCCAGCCGCGGCGCGAGGTCTCCGGCGCCGCCGTCGGCGTGGCGTTCTGGGCGCGGGAACGTAGGATGAACCCGTGGACCTCGGAGGAAGGACCGCCCTCGTGACCGGCGGCGCGCGGCGGATCGGCCGCGCGATCTGCCTCGCGCTCGCGAAGGAGGGCGTGCGGGTCGCCATCCACTGCCGCTCGTCGGAGGCGGAGGCACGCGACCTCGCCGAGCGGTGCCCGGGCAGCGTCGTCCTGCGCGCGGACCTGGCGGATGCCGCGGAGCGCGCGCGCCTCGTCCCGGCGGCGGTCGACCGGCTCGGAGGGCTCGACTTCCTCGTCAACAACGCGTCGATCTACGAGAAGGCGCCGCTCGCGGAGATCGACGAGCCCCTCTGGGAGCACGCGCTCGCGGTCAACCTGACGGCGCCGTTCTTCCTCGCGCGCGACGCGGGGCTCCACATGCGCGCGAAGGGCTCCGGCGCGATTGTCAATGTGACGGATTGGGCGACGGACCGCCCCTATCCCGACCGGCTCCCCTACTTCGCCGCCAAGGCCGGCCTCGAGGCGGCGACGAGGGGCCTCGCGCGCGCGCTCGCCCCCGAGGTCCGGGTGAATGCGGTGGCGCCCGGCCCGATCCTCCTCCCGGAGGGAGCCCCCGGCGACCTCGCCCGGGCCGTTCTGCGGGTCACGCCTCTGGGCCGGCTGGGCGGCCCGGAAGCCGTCGCGAAGGCGGTGCTTTTCCTCCTCGTTCACGATTTCGTGACCGGGGAGACGGTCCGCGTGGACGGCGGACGCTCGCTGAAATAGGGCGGATTCCCGAGGGGTCCGGGGGCGGGGAGCCACAGCAAACGTGGCATTCCAAGCGGTCCCCCAGACAGGACACTGTGGATACGGAATTTTTACGCGCGCCCAGACGTCGAACCCGCGTATTGGAGGGTGTTGAATAAGGTCCCCGCCGCGCGCCTAGCCTAGGCGCCTTGCAAATTGCCATGAAGGGTTCCATCCGTACCTCTCCCCGCGTCGGCGACGTGCCCCGTCGGCGGCGCAAGAAGGAGCCGGGCCGCGAGACTCTCCTCCGCATCAGCTACCTCGAGTGGCTGGTCGAGAAGTTCGGCGCGGACACGGTTGCCGAGTGGCAGGAGCCGCCCGTGACCTTCCAGGACTGGAAGCGCGAGCGGGAGCTTGCCGCGCACGAAGCCGCCTGAACGGGTTCATCGGCTCCAAGGCTCTAGGGGCGAACGCCGAACGCGTTTCGCGGTGACGTTCGCCCTTCTGCCGACCGGACTCGCGCGGCCGCGTGCTCCGTCGAGCGCGGCTCCGTCGAGCGCGGCTCCGTCGTGGGTTCGGCGCGCCGCCCGGGTTCGGCGCGCCGCCGTCGCGCAGCTGGATCGCTTCCATTCCCGATCCGGAGGCATCCGGGGGCGGGAAGCGCCGCGGATCCTCGCTGGCGTCCAGCCGCCAACCCTGAAGGCTGCGGCCTGCAGCCCGCGGCCTACCCGGGCTTGCGGCGCGGAGGCGGCGTGTGGGGCCGCTTCTCCGGCGCCGCGCGCGAGTCGTCCTCGCCGAGATCCTCGGAACGACGCAGCGGTCCGCGATAGACGATGCGCCCCTTCGAGAGGTCATAGGGCGACATCTCGATCGTCACGACATCGCCGGGGAGCATGCGGATCCGGTGGCGACGCATCCGCCCCGAGACGTGGCAGAGCACCTGGATGCCGCCCTCGATCTCGCAGCGGAAACGCGTGCTCGGGAGGACCTCGACGACCCTCCCCTCCACGCGGACCGGCTCTTCTTTCACCATGCGAAGCCCTTAGATTAGCACGGGAGCTGTCTCCCGTCGCAATCCCGGCGACCGGGTCCCCCCGGCCCCCTCCCCATCCCCCTACCCTTGGACCGCCCGATAGGGCAGGTAGCGGGGCTCCCACATGGCGGCCGCGATCCGCTCCTCAAGCCCCTCCAGCGGCTGAGCCACGCCCTCGTCGATCGCCCGGCGCGTGACCGCCAGGGCGACCGGGCGCGACACCGCGCGCACGTCGTCGATCCGGGGGTAGATGCAGCCCATGGCGAGCTGCTCCTCCGACACGCACGCCGCGAGCGCCTTCGCCGCCGCGAGGAACATCCCGTCCGTCACCTTGCGCGCCTTCGACACGATCGTCCCGAGACCGACGCCCGGGAAGATGAAGACGTTGTTGCCCTGCCCGATCCGGTGGCGGCGCCCGTCGTAGATGACGTCGTCGAACGGGCTGCCGGTGCCGACGATCGCGCGGCCGCCGGTCCACGAGATGATGTCGACCGGCCGCGCCTCGGCGCACGACGTGGGGTTCGAGAGCGGCAGGATGACCGGCCGCTTCGCGTGCTCCGCCATCGCGCGGACCGTCTGCTCGTCGAACGCGCCCGCCTGGCCCGAGACGCCGAAGAGCACCGTCGGGTGCACGCGGCGCACGACCTCGAGCAGCGGGATCTGGTCGCCCTGCGGGCCCCACGAGGCGATCCGCGTGGGCGCCACGGCGAACTCCCTCTTGTGGTCGTCGAGGCCGGGCCGGCCCTCGACGACGAGCCCCTTGCTGTCGAGGGTGAAGATGCGGTCGTGCGCCTCCGCGCGCGCGAGCCCCTCGGCCATCATCTCGTCGACGATCAGCCGGGAGATGCCGACGCCCGCGGAGCCCGCGCCGAGGAGCACGATGCGCTGGTCGCGCAGCTTCCCGCCCGTGAGGCGCATGGCGCCGAGCAGGCCGGCGACCGAGACGGCGGCCGTGCCCTGGATGTCGTCGTTGAACGAGCAGATGCGCTCGCGGTGCGTCTCGAGGTGGCGGAAGCTCGTGTTCTTGCCGAAGTCCTCCCACTGGAGGAGGACGTCGGGGTAGGTGCGCTTCACCGCGTCGACGAACTCGTCGACGAGATCGAAGTAGGGGTCGCCGCGCAGGCGCGGCTGACGCCAGCCGACGTAGAGCCGGTCGCGCAGGAGGTCGCCGTTGTCCGTCCCGACGTCGAGCGAGATCGGCAGGCACGTCGACGGGTGGATGCCCGCCCCGAGCGTGTAGAGCGCGAGCTTGCCGATCGGGATGCCCATCCCCCCGGCCCCCTGGTCGCCGATCCCGAGGATGCGCTCGTTGTCGGTGACGACGATCACGGCCGGGCACGCCGGCGCGTTGGCGAGCACCCGGTCCATGCGCCCGCGGTCCGCGGGCGTGAGGTAGAGGCCGCGGGTGCGCCGGAAGAGGTGGCTCCAGTGGCGGCACGCCTCGGCGACGACCGGCGTGTAGATGATGGGCGTCATCTCCTCCATGTGCTCCTGGAGGAGGCGGAAGAAGAGCGTCTCGTTGCTGTCCTGCAGCCGCGCGAGCGCCCGGTTCTTCGCCATATCGGTGCCGGCGGCGAGGAAGTGCTCGTACGCGCGGCGGAGCTGGTCGTCCATCACGGTCACGCGCGCCGGCAGCATGCCGCGCAGGCCCAGCTCGTCGCGCTCGCGCTCGTCGAACGCGGTGCCCTTGTTGAGCAGCGCGTCGGAGAGCACGGCCCGTCCGCGCGCGCGGACCGGCAGGAAGAGCTCGCCCGTCTCCGGATCGCGCCGCGGAAGGTAACTGTGCATCGGCCGGATTATAGGCCGCGTCCCGGCGCCGACCTACTCCCCGATCCGCCGAGCGAGGCGGCCCGGGCGGCTTCCCGCGCGAAATCGCGCGCGAGGGCTCCCGCGTGGCGCGCTACGTCGACGCGTTGGCGAGACGCGTCTCCTGCGCGCGGATCTGCAGCATGCCGATCACGAGGGCAACCGCGAGGACCGTGGCGAGGACCGCGACGCTCCCCGCGACCGTCTCGTCCGGGGCGATGCTTTGCAGGAGATGCCTCAGGTGCTGGCCCGGCAGCCGCCCGTCGAAGAGCCTCACCTCCAGGAGCGCCAGGTGGTGCCACACCGACCAGGAGGAGATCCCGCTCTCGGGAAGCTTCGAGATGGCCCCCTCGACGATGAACCCGAAGATGAACCCGATGAAGAGGGCGCGCTGGAAGTAGAGCCGGAGCGTGGCGAAGATCGCCGTGTACACGACGAACCCCGCCACCGCGATCCCCGCGGACGCGACCGCGTCCCGGCCGGTCACGGGGACGCGCGTGCCGAAGATGTGCGCCATGGCGCCGACGGCGATCGCGAGGAGCGGCGCGAAGGCGCTCACGGCGCCGAGGTAGCTGGCGAGGAAGACAAGCGGCCGGGGGATGGGGCGCGTGAACAGGTAGGTGATCGTCCGCCCCTCGATCTCGTCCCCGAGCACGGCCACGCCCAGGAAGAGCCCGGCGACCGGCACGACGAACTGGAACACGAACATGAGGGTGACCGCGACGAACGCGGTCTCGGAGAGGTGCCTGCCGTGCTGCACCTGGATCCACGCGAGCACGACCGGCAGCGCCGCGAGGAACAAGAGCGCGAGCCCGCGCCGCCCCCGCAGCGCGCGCGACGCGGCGTGGCCCCAGAGGAGAAGGAAGCCCCGCAACGTCACTTGGTCACCAGGTAGCCGAAGATCGCGTCGAGACCCATGTCCTCCGCCTCGATGCCGTCGACCGGCAGCCCCTCCTCGAGGACGCACGCGGGCAGCCGGTCGTAGACGGCCTCGGGATCGGACGTGTCGACGTGGACCGATCCGTCGTCGAGGCGCACGCCGACGACGCCCGGCAGGTCGAGGAGCACGCGCGCGAGGTCGCGCGGGCGCGGGGAGCGCACGCGGATCTGGTGCGGGTGCCGGTCGAGCAGCCCGCGGATCTCCTCGCGCGTGCCGACCGCGCGCACGCGTCCCTGGTAGAGGAGGATCACGCGGTCGGTCATCGCCTCGACCTCGTGGAGGATGTGGCTCGAGACGATGACCGTCGCCCCGCGCCGCTCGAAATCGCGCATCAGGTCGATCATCTGCCGCCGCGCGACCGGGTCCATCCCGGTGAGCGGCTCGTCGAGCACGAGCACCCTCGGGTCGTGCGCGATCGCCTGCGCGAGCTTCACGCGCTGCCGCATGCCCTTCGAATAGGTGCGGATCTTCCGGTTCCCCGCGCTGGCGAGCCCCACGCGCTCGATCGCCTCGTCCGCCCGCGCGCGCGGGCAGCCCTGGAGCCCCGCGAGGAAGCGCACGAACGCGCGGCCGCTCATCTCTTCGTAGAAGGCGTCCTGCTCCGGCAGGAACCCGACCTGCGCGTGCACCGAGGGCTTCGCGAACGGGTCGACGCCGAGGAGCCGCACCTCGCCCTGCGAAGGCTGGAGCTGCCCCGTGAGCAGCTTCAGGAACGTCGACTTGCCGGCGCCGTTGGGACCGAGCAGCCCGGTGACGCCGGGACCGATCTTGACGGTCGCGTCGACAAGCCCGATCACGTGTCCGTACCACTTCGCGGCGTGCTCGAACGACGCGATCGGGGGGGGCTCCGGGGGCGACGGGATCACGTCACGACCTCCACGCGCCGCACGCGAAGGGTGAGCACGAAAAGGCCGAGCGCCGTCCACGCGGCGTAGCCGGTCCACGCCGTGCCGATGCCGAGCTTCTCCAGGGCCGCGGTATCGTCGGAAAGCCCGATCGGGACCGGCAGCAGGTCGATCGCGATCCGGTGGACGCACGCGTAGGGCGACAGCGCGAGCCAACCGGGGCTCTCGAGGACATCCGCGAGGAAGAGCGAGGTCACCGACAGGAGCGCCCCGAGGCCGAGCAGGAAGAGCGCGGCGTAGGCCGGGCGCTCGAAGAGCGACGACACCCCGAGGGAAAGGGAGGTGAAGAGCGCGACGCCCAGCGCCCCGACGGCGCAGGAGCGGAGGAACGTCGGCATGTGATCCCACGCGGCGCCCTTGGCGTCCGCGAACGCGATGTCCATGCCGTACATGGCGATGCGCGGCACGATGAGCAGGAGCGCGAGGAAGAAGGCCGCCGACATGGCCTTCCCGAGCACGTAGTCGATGTGCCCGATGGGCCGGGAGAAGTAGAGCGGCAGCGCGCGGGCCCTCCGGTCCTCGGCGATGACGGGCGCGCCGACGAGCGCGGCCAGGACGAACGCCCAGAACCCGATCGCGATGTCGAAGAGGCGGTTCAGGATGGCGAGCACGTCGACGTTCTCGAACCCGAACCGTCGGATCTGCTCCTGCACCCTGGGGTCGCCGCGGCCCGTGAGCGTCCCGTAGAAGACGAGCGCCGCGGCCCCGGTGGAAACCACCAGGAACACGAACACGATGATCCGCACGATCCGGATCCGGAGGCGCCGCCGGATCGTCGTGGCCGCGATCCCGAGCGCGGCGAGGGGCGCGGGGCGCGCGCGGCCCTCCCACGCCCGGTAGGAGGCGATGTCAATCGGCACGCGGCGCCTCCACGGCGTCGAGGAAGACGTTCTCGAGCGTGCGGCGGAGCTCCTTCAGCCCGCGCACCTGCACGCCCGCCGCGCGCGCCGCGCGGAAGATCGCGCCGGTGTCGTCCACGCGGACGAAGAAGGCCGACCCGTCCCCCGGAGCCCCCTCCCTTGCCTCGCCGCCGAGGCCCTTGAGCTCCGCGGTGAACCGCGCGACGTCCCCGCGCACGCGCACCTCGTAGGTGCCCTTCTCGCCGCTCGTCAGCTCGGTGATCGGACCCTGCTGGACGATCCGCCCCTGCCGGAGCATCACGACGTTCCTGCAGACGTGCTCGACGTCGGGCAGCAGGTGCGACGACAGCAGCAGGTGCTTCCGGTGCTCGGTCGCGAGCTCGCGCAGGAGCGTGAGCATCTCCTCGCGCCCCTTCGGGTCGAGGCCGTTCGTCGGCTCGTCGAGCATGAGCAGCTGCGGGTCGTGCACGAGCGCGGCCGCGAGCTTCAGCCGCTGCTGCATGCCGGTCGAGTACTCCGACGCCTCGCGGTAGCGCTCCTCGCCGAGGCCGACGAAGTACATCACCTCGTGCGCGCGCTTGAACGCGTCGCGTCGCGGCATGCCGGCGAGCCGGCCCAGGTAGGCGACCGCGTCGACGCCGAAGAGCCCCGGGATCGCGCACTCGCTCTCGGGCATGTAGCCGATGCGCGCGCGCACCTCGCGCGGATGCCGGAAGGGGTCGAGCCCCATCACGGTGGCCTCGCCCTCCGCGGGCAGGAGCCCGAGGAGGATGCGGAGCAGCGTGGTCTTCCCCGCGCCGTTCGGGCCGAGCAGCCCGGTCGCGCCGTCGCCGATCTCGCAGTCGATGCCCTCGAGGGCGAGGGTCGTGCCGAAGGCCTTGCGGAGATTCCGGATCGTGAGCACGGGGCGCGGGAGAGTGTAACCTCCACGGATGCGCGCGTGGGTTCTCGACCGTCCCAAGGAGCCGCTGCGTCGCAAGGACTTGCCCGACCCGGCGCCCGGGCCGGGCGAGATCGTGGTCGAGGTCTCGGTATGCGGGCTCTGCCGGACCGACATCCACATCTGCGACGGCGAGATCGATCTGCCGAAGCTCCCCGTGGTGCCGGGCCACCAGGCGGTCGGAAGGGTGGGGGCGCGGGGGAGGGGCGTGCGCCGCTTCCGCGAGGGCGACCGCGTGGGCGTCGCGTGGCTGCATCAGACGTGCGGGGACTGCGCGGACTGCGCGCGGAAGGACGAGAACCTCTGCCGTCGCGCGCGGTTCACGGGGTACCACGTCGACGGCGGGTTCGCGGAGCGGGCGGTCGTGCCCGCGGCGTTCGCGTACGCGCTGCCGGAGGGCCTCGACGACGCGCACGTGGCGCCGCTCCTCTGCGCGGGGATCATCGGCTACCGCGCGCTCAGGCAGGCGGACGTGACGGGGGACGAGACGGTCGGGCTTCTCGGCTTCGGGTCGTCGGCGCACATCGCGCTGCAGGTAGCGAAGGCGCGCGGGAACCGGGTGTTCGTGGTGACGCGGGGCGAGCGGCACCGCGAGCTCGCGCGCCGGATGGGCGCGGACTGGGTGGGCGATTCGGGCGAGCGGCCGCCGGAGCCCTTGGACCGTGCGGTGATCTTCGCGCCGGCGGGCGAGTTGATCCCGCAGGCGCTCGAGTGCGTCCGCTGGGGCGGCACGGTGGCGAGCGCGGCGATCCACATGAGCGCGATCCCGCAGATGGACTACACGAGACACCTCTTCGGCGAGCGGACGCTGCGCTCGACGACGGCGAGCACGCGCAAGGACGGCGTCGAGCTTCTCGCGCTGGCGGCGCGGCACGGCATCACGACCGAGGTGACGGTGTTCGACGACCCGAACGAGGGCCTCGCGGCGATCCGCCGCGACGAGATCCAGGGCTCCGCGGTGCTGCGCATGCGGTAGAGACGGCTCCGAGAGCCGTCCCCGGTCTCTCCCGCCACGCGTGGCGCGATTGGCGCGATTGGCGAGTGACACCGGGTCCCCACTACATAGGTATGAAGTACAATCCGCGTTGCTCATGCCGACCGGGATCCGGACCGCCGAGGAGCTCCTGCGCAACCCGCACATCGGCCGCTGCGAGCTCATCCGAGGGGAGCTCCACATGATGAGCCCGTCGGGAGCCGAACACGGCTTGGTTGCGGGGAACATGTTCAAGGCCATCGCAATCCACGTGGACGCGCATGGGCTCGGTAAGTCCTTCGCCGCAGAGACCGGATTCCAGATCTCACGTGACCCCGACACTGTACGGGCGCCGGATGTCGCGTTCGTCAGGGCCGGCCGTCCAATCCCGCCTCGCGGGTTCTACGTTGGCGCGCCGGATCTGGCCGTCGAGGTGCTTTCGCCGGACGATCGGCCCGGCTACGTGCGAGAGAAGGTCGCCGAGTGGCTCGAATCCGGAGCGCGGGCGGTCTGGGTCGTCGACCCGCGCGACCGCACGGTGACCGTCCACGAGCGGCGCCGGGAGTCCGTCACGCACGGCGAAGCCGACACGCTCCGCGGCGGGAGCGTGCTGCCGGGCTTCGAGTTGGCGGTCCGGGCCGTCTTCGCGTAGTGGCGCAACGCGGGCCAGGGCGGCGCGGCACGCCTACTTCGCCTCGCCGGCTTCCGCCGCCCCGGGATTCGCCTTCGGCGTCCACACGCTGCCGTCGATCTCCGCGGCAAGCAGGAAGAAGTGGCTCAGCCAGTTCGGTTGGATCCCCTCCGTTCGCTCGACGGCGGCCAACGCGTGCAGGAGCGCGGGCTTGAACTCCGGATGCTCGATCTCCTTCAGAAGATGCAGGGCCTGCGTGATGTAGTGCAGGTGCTTCGCCGGATCCCGCTCCGTCAGCCGCACCAGCGCACCCGCACCCTTCTCCGTGTCCCCGAGCCGGATCACCGCCACGGCCGCGTGGAGAGCCACGTAGTCGTTCTCGCTGTCGAGGAAGCGCTCCAGCTGGGGCGAGTCCCCCCGCTTCCCCAGGATTCCCACCACGGTGATCGCGCGGACGAGGGCGGGGTCGGGCCGCTCGGGCGCCTCCGCGGGAGGTCGCAGCAACGCAAGGCAACGATCGACGAGATCCACGCCTTTGTCCGGCTCGCAGCCGGGGAACGGCATGCGGAGAAAGTACACCTCCGGCCGGAACAGCGACTTCTCGATGCGGACGAAGCCCATCTCATAGCGCACGAGGGCCTGGTTGGCCACGGATTCGTTCCCGTCCCGCGAGAGCAGCTCAAGGGCGCGCTTGGTCTCCGCGTCGCTGCCGTCGAGTTCCCCCAGCAAGCAGTAGCGGACTTGCCACCGCGTGCTCTCGAGCCGCTCCCGGAAGTACGGCACGCGCGCGGACAGGTGCGGGAAGTCCTGCTCCTCCGCCATGGCGGCGGGCAACGCGGCGAGGACCGCGAGGATGGCGGCGATTCTCCGTTTCATCGAGATCTCTCCGCCCCGATTCTATGAGGAACGGTCCCCGGGGCGAGCCCAGGCGCCCCGACACGCCTTTGCCGGCACGCCCCGGTCTACCGCGGCGGACGCCGCGCGCCCACCCAGTCGACGCCCTCGTCCACGGCGGTCCGCACGCGGTCCGCGAGCTGCGCCGTGTGGTGCTGGATGTGGCGGATGTTCACGATCTGGTGCTCGAGCTTCGGGATCGGATACCACGGGAACCCGCTCTCCCCTGAACGGAGATCCATCGCGTCGATCGCCGCGTCGATCCGCTCGTCGCAGAACCGCCAGTACGAAAGCACCTGCGCCTTCGTGTAGGGCTCGAACCGCCCCGGCGGGCCGCCGTCCGGATCCAAGTACTGCACGTCGGGACGGTGGTGCTCCCACGGCTCGAACGACGCCTCGTCCCGCCCGCCGTAGAAGTGCGCGTAGAAGAGCGCGTGGTACGCGACGCGCCAGCTCTCGTTCTTGTGGCCGCTCTTGGCCCAGAGGCTCCCCGGGCAGCGCTCGACCGCGTCCTTCAGCATCGCGAGCGCGGCGTGGTACTGGCTCTTGAGCGAGGCGCGAAGCGTCTCTTCCATGGCGCGATTCCCGGGGGGTGCGGGGGGGGGCCCCCGC
>DASUGR010000208.1:0-5050 GCA_036273915.1 Planctomycetota bacterium
CGCCGCGCGGGCGGAGGCGCGGCGGCCGCGCCGCGGGGTCCCGCTCCGCCAGGCGCTATCCGCCGCGCTCGCGACGCTCTTCCCCGACCGGGGCCGCGCGTTCAAGGAGCAGGTGGGGAAGACGGTGACGCACCTTTGGAAGCGCGGCCGCGAGCAGGCCAATGTGGGCTGGCAGGCGATCTCCCGCAGGCGCGCCGTCCCCAGCGGCCCCAAGGGCCGCGTGCTCGTCCGCGGGACGCCCCCCCCGACGGTGCGCGTCCCGACGAGGCCGCGCCTGAGCCCGCGCCGCATGTTCGTGCTCTTGTGCGTCTTCGCCGGCTGCGTGCTCGGCCTCCTCGGGACGTGGATGCGTGGCGACGAGGAGCCGCTCCGCGCGCAGACCGCGCCGGTCGAGACCGCGAAGGTCGCGGAGCCGGAGCCCGCGGCGCCGCCCAAGGCCGCCCCCGCGCCCCCCAACGACTCCTCCCCCGCCGCGGCGCCCGCCGCGAAGCCGGCGCCGGAACCCGCGCAGGAGATCCCGTCCACGACGAGGGAGCTCTCGCCCGAGGACGTGCGAATCGTGATGAAGCGCCTCACGGGCGGCCGCCCGCAGGAGCGCGACGAGGCCGAGCGGTTCCTCATCTGGCACCGCGCGGAGACCGCGGCGATCGTCCGCTCCGCGCTCAACGTCGAGCAGGAGCCCGACCTCCTCGCCGCGCTCGAATACGTCGCGGCGTCGATCGAGGAGGAGGAGCGCACGCGCGACGACGTCCCGACCGTCGTCTCCTCGCCGCCGCAGCGCGGCCTCGTGCTCTTCACGCCGTCGCTCGACGCCGCGGAGGAGATCGCGATGGTGCGCCGCACCGGGCGCGCGGAGCGCGTCGAGGTCACGATCGTCTTCCAGGGCGACGGCGACGCGGCGGCGGTCGCGAAGTCGTACGGCCGGGAGCTCGGCGACGTCCGCCTCTACATCGACAAGGACGGCGCGCTCGCGAAGAAGCTGCGCCTCGAGCGGACGCCGGCCGTCGTGGGGCTGCGCGGCGACGGCAAGGCGGCGGCGATCACCTACGGCCGCGTGCAGCGGTCGCGCCTCGCCGAGGTCGCTGGAAAGCTCAGAGGGCGCTGAGCGCCGCCGCCAGAAGCGCCCCGAACGCCGTCGCGAGGAGGTTCGTCACGTCGTTGCCGTGCGGGCCGAGCCGCGGCTGCACGTAGCGCCCGAGCGCGCTGTCGAGGAGGTTGCCGAGGAACCCGGCGACGGCCACGCATGCGAAGAGCGATGCCGGGAGAAGGCCCGCCGCGGGGACGAGCAGCGCCGCAAGCACGCCCGCCGCGGTCCCGATCCACGTCATGCCGCCGTCGCATCCGGGGGGGCACGGGGGACCGAAGAGCAGCGTGCGCGGCTTCCTTCCGAGCCGCTGGCCGACCTCGCCCGCGACCGTGTCGCTGAGCGCGGCCGCGAGCGCGCCCGAGAACGCCGCCTCCCCCCACCGGTGCCCGGCCGCGGCGAAGAGCGCCGCCGCCGCGGCGACGCCGCCGTTGGCAAGGACCTGCAGGGCGCCGCGCCCGCGCCGCGCGCGCGCGGTGACGGCGGTGCCGACGACGAGGAGCGTCGCGAGCATCGCGATCCCGCGCCACCCGAGGCCCCACGCGGTGGCGGTGCCGACGACCACGCCCGACCACGTGCCGGAGCCGCGCGTCGCGCCGGTCATGAAGGCGAGCGCCGCGCACGCCGCGACGAGGAGGAGCGGGAGGTAGCCGTCCGCGGGGGCGAGCGGGTGGAGCCACGCGCCGAGCACGGCCGCCGCGGCAGCCGCGACGCGGAGGTTGTCGTCGCCCTTCGCGGGGAACGCCTCGGCCGCGGCGCCCGCGAGGCCCGCGGTGAGCGCGGGCAGGAGCGCGCGCGGGACGCCCATCCAGCAGAGGACGGCGTAGCAGGCGAGCGTCCCCGCGATCGCGCCGGCGCCTGCCCCGGTCAGGGACTTGGAGGGGTTCCAGGGGACGGACGGAAGCCGGAGCCGCGAGCCGACCGCGGCGGCCACCGGGTCGGCCGCCGCGAGCACCGCCCACGCGCCCGCCGCGATCTCGAGCGGCACGAACAGGACGAGCGCGAGGACCGCGAGGGGGTAGGTCGTCAACCCTCCCCAACGCCCCTCCCCTTCGCGCCGGTAGGCGCGATCGAGACCGAGAGCGGGCGCCGCCGCCGCGTTGTAGACAAGCGCCGCCGCGGCGAGCATGGCCCCCCAGAACGGGCCGAGCGGCCGCAAAAGGAACGCGCAGCCTCCCGCCAGGAAGTGGACGATACGGCGCAGGCCGTCGGAACGGTTTGACAAATCGGGTGCGCCGCTCAACAATCCACCTTCCCTCCGGATCATACAAGGCATGGGCCAGGGACTGGACCTCCCGCAGGCAGGGTTCCGCGCGCCGCGGGTACCCCTCGATCTGCGTTGCGTGATGCTCGGCGCGGTCGCCTGGCTGACCCTCCGCGGCGTCGACGTCCTCCTCCAGTGGGCGTTCAAGGCGACGCGGCCGGTGGCCCAGCTCGTCGACCTCGTCGCCGGCCAGATCGGCAAGGTCGCCTTCGTGGGCCCGGCGTTCCGGATGGGCATGACCGCGATCTGGGGCGAACAGGAGTTCACCCTCACCTGGTCGCAGACCCTGGTGACGGCGTTCCTCTTCCTGCTCGTCTGGTCCTTCTTCGGCGCCGCGATCCTCCGGACCGCCGCGATGAAGCTCACCCGCGACGAGCCGCTGAGCCTCCGCGAGGCGTTGAAGTTCGGCGGGAGGAACGGCCCCGCCTTCCTCCTCGCGCCGATGCTCGTGCTCGTGTTCGCCGGGTTCTTCGTCCTCTGCAACGCGTTGGCGGGGCTCCTGATGAGCATCCCGTTCGTCGGCTCGTCGCTGCTCGCGCTCGTCCTCTTCCCGTTCGCCCTGATCTTCTCGCTCCTCATCGTGCTCGCGCTGCTCGGCGGCTTCGTCGGGCTGCCGCTCATGTGGGCGGGGATCGCGATCGAGCAGAACGGGCCGCTCGAGGCGCTGTCGCGCTCCTTCAGCTACATCTTCGCGCGCCCCTTCCGCTTCTTCTTCGGGTACTTCCTCGTCTTCGTCGTGATGAGCGTCGTCGTGGTGGCGGGCAGCCATTTCGAGCGGACCGTCAAGGAGACGCTCAAGCTCGGCGTGTGGAACGACAACCTCGACGCCCTGATCTCGCAGAAGCCCGAGGAGCCCTCGGTCCTCGTGGACGCGTTCAAGAAGGCCGAGCGCCCCCAGCGGGAGGAGGAGGGCATCGCCGACATCCGCAACATCGAGCGCGCGGACTGGACGGAGTACGCCGGCTTCTTCTGGATGTGGCTCCTGCTGTCGGCGTTCAAGCTCGGCATCTGCGGCTACGCGCTCTACCTCTTCCTCGGGGGCACCGTGTCGCTCTACCTCCAGCTCCGGCGCGAGGTCGACGGCACCGACGAGGAGGAGATCTATCCCGAGAGCGAGGCCGACGCGGCGCCCGCGGGCGAGGCTCGCTGGGTGGGGACGCCGCCGAAGGAGGAGCCTCCTCCCGCGGGCGGCGGCGGCGGCGAGGCGAGCGCCGGGTAGGCCGTGGACCTGAGCCGCGCCCGGATCCGGCCGGCGCGCACGCCGGAGGAGGTGGCGCGCGCCGCGGAGTTCCTGAAAGCCCCGCTGGCGAGAGACATCGCGCTCGCGCACCCCGAGGAGCGGGGCGCCGTCCGCCTCTGCGAGATCGACGGGCAGCTCGTCGCGGCCCTCGTCCTCGACCCGCGGCCGCTGCGGCTGCGCGGCGTCGCGGTCCCCTGCCTCCGCATCCTCGAGACCGGCGGCGAGGATGGCCGGAGGCGCTTCCGCCGCACCGGCGAGCGCGATCTCTTCCAGCTGATCCTCGAGGAGGCGCTCGGCTACGCGTGGGTGCGGCGCTACCCGCTGGTGTTCGTGCACGGCGAGCTGGCGCTCTACCCGGCGCACGGCTTCGTCCCCTGCTTCTACCACCCGCGGGTCACGATCGACGTCGAGACCGCGCTCCGCCAGCCCGCGACGTACCGCGTGCGGCACTTGAAGACCGAGGACGCGCGACGCCTGCCCGCGCTCCACGCGCGGAACCTGCGCTCGAAGCCGCTCGTGTTCGCGAGCGGCGTGCCGCGGTTCCACCACTTCTGCGTCGAGGGGCCGGGCCGCGTGATCCGGGGGTACCTGAGCCTCGAGGTGAACCTCGACTCGAGGTGGCAGCCGAAGCTCTTCGTGCCCGAGGTCGAGGTGGAGGACCGCGACGCCGCGCGCACGGTGCTCCGCCACTGCGCGGGAGAGGCGAAGAAGCTCGGCATCGCGGAGATGCACTTCCCGCTCGGTCCGAGCCACCCGTTCTCGCGGCTCTGCCTCGAGCTCGGCGGGCGCGCGGTCGTGAAGGGCATCTCGCACGACCCCTTCCGCGACGAGGAGATGCTCCACCTCGTCGACCCGCAGCGGCTCGTGTCGGAATTGGGCCCCCACTTCCGCCGGCGCCTCGCGGGCCCCGCGCGCGGGCTCGAGGCGACGGTCCGCCTCGCGACGACCGCGGGGACGTGGGCGATCCGCATCGGCGCCGGCCAGGTGGTGTGCGTCGAGACGCAGCGCCCCGAAGGCGCGACGCTCGTCCCGCACTGGCAGCTGACACAGCTCCTCGCGGGCTACCGCGCGGTGGGCGAGCTCGACCCGCCGCTGCCGGGCGGCGACGCGGAGGCGCTCAAGGCGGTCCTGCCGAAGGCATGGCCCTACTCCTCGCCCGATCCCGACCACTGGGAGGACGTGACGTCGCCCGACCCGTACTCCGCGGTGGCGGAGGCCGAGGTGAGGAAGACGGTCCTGCCGTGGGGCGCGAGCTGAGACGGAGCAAACGGTCCGCAAGGGATCCGGACGTCGCCAAGACCGTCGGCGCGCGACGGGCGTCGTTCACGCCCGCTCGCACCGCGAGGCCAAGGGGGTCCGGGGGACGGCACGGATCACGCGGCATGGGCCTCCTCGCATACGACGATCCATCGGCGGTCGCCCGGGCGACGGCGGTCGAGGAGGTACGCGGGGGAAGCCGCTT
>DASUGR010000209.1:0-8746 GCA_036273915.1 Planctomycetota bacterium
CGCCCCAGAAAGCTCCCCGCCTCCACGTGCGTCCCGAGCCGGCGCCGCCGGCGCGACCGCGCGCGCACGAGCCGCCGAAACGCCGCGGGCATCCGCACCGCCACCCGCCGCCGCAGGTCCTCCAGCTCCTCCGGCGTGCACCGGGCCGCGCGCCCGTAGGCGCCCCAGAAGAGCAGGCGGTCGACGGCGTTGCCGTGCGTCTCGAAGAAGAGCGAGAAGGCGGCGAGCGCGTCGGCGCGCTCCGCGGGGGAGAGGTAGTCTCCCGGCTCGAGCCCGGAGGCGTCCGCGAAGAGCACCGAGCCGTCCGGCCGCACGAGGACGTTGCCCGCGTGCGGGTCGCGGTTGCGGACGCCGGCGTTCTGCAGCAGCGCGAAGAGCTCGCCGACGCGGCGCGCGAGCCCGTGCCGCGCACGGCCGCGGCACGCGCCCCCGAGCACGAGGTGGTGCAGGGAGAGGGCGCCCTCCTCCTCGCGCAGCACGACCAACTGCCGCCCGTCGCGGAGGCGCGCGATCGCGAGCGGCTCGACGACGGCGACGCCGCGCGCCCGGAGCGCGATCGCGTTCTCCGCCTCGGTGGCGGCGTAGGAGCGGAGCCAGTGGCGGAGCTTTCGCGGCGTGAACTCCTTGATCACGACCGGCTGCCCCGAGATGTCGGCGCGGAAGACCCGGCGGCCGGGCATCTCCCGCAGGACGTCGCCGCGGCGATCGAGCCAGGTCTCGGGCCGGCTCGGGTCCCCGCGGAATTCGGACGATGTAACGCGCGCGTATCCGGCGAGTTGCACGGGTATGCCCGCACTATACACTTCCCGGGCGACATGCTGATCGCCCGCACGGTGCTCGGAGAGGTGCTCCGGAACCTCGCCGCCGCGCTGGCGGTGACGACCGGGATGGCGTTCTTCTTCCTGTCCGTCCGGTTCCTCGAGCGGTCGCCCGGCGTCGGCCTCGGGTTCCTCGTCGAGATCTTCCCCCTCTTCTTCCCGCTCGCGCTCCAGTTCACGGTGCCCCTGGCGATGCTCGCGGGGACGGTGATGACGTTCAGCCGGATGGCGGCCGACGGGGAGCTCGCCGCGCTGTACGCGAGCGGCGTTCCCCTCCGGGCCGTCGCCCGCCCGGTGCTCGCGCTCGCGGCGGTCGTGGCGCTCCTCGCCTTCCTGCTCACGGACGTCGCGTCCCCGTTCGCCGCGTCGCGGCTGCGCGCCGCGCAGCGCGACCTCCCGGAGCAGCTGAAGACCGCCGTCCGGTCCGGGCTCTGCGACCTCGACCTCGGCAAGGGGCGCATCTCCTTCGAGAGCTTCCGCGGCGGCGACTTCAACGACCTGTGCGTGGAGTGGCGCGCGGAGGACAACGTGGAGCTCTGGCGTGCGGAGCGCGGCTCGATCGCGATCACGCCGGACGATCGCGTGGTGATCGCGCTCAGGGGCGTGCAGCGGGTGCTGCCCTGGCAGCGCGAAGAGGCGGAGCTCTTCCCCGCGGCGCGCAGCGTGGTCGTCGACCGCTCGCTTGCCGACCTCGTCCGCGCGTCCGCCCGGCGGGCGCGCACGAGCATGACGGCCGCCGAGCTGGCCTACGTGGGCGCGCGGGGGGGAGCCGGCTCCAACTCGGCGAACGAGGAGCTCGCGCGGCGCAGCGCGCTGGCGGGGTCCGCCTTCTTCTACGCGCTCGTCGGGATCCCGCTCGGCATCTTCGCGGCGCGCGGCGGGCGGATCGGGGCCTTCCTATTCGCGATCGCGCCCGTGCTCGCCATCTACCTGCCGTTCGTCGTGGCCATGAGCGGCCTCGCCCGCAAGGGGAAGCTGCCGTCGTTCCCGGCGCTCTGGGCCGCGAACGGGCTGCTGCTCCTCGCCGGGGTCGCGATGTACGCGAGGCTCGCGCGGCGATGAGGCTGCTCGACCGATACGTCCTCTTCGTCTTCCTGAGGGTCTTCCTCGTCGCGCTCGTCTCGTTCGGCGTGCTGCTCGTGGCGATCGACTTCTTCGGCCGGCTCGGCTACTTCCTCGACGCCGACCGCGTCGACGGGACCTTCGCCGAGGGCTACTCGACGACGCGGCGCGTCTTCCTCTTCTACGCCGTCTACGTCCCCTTCCTGCTGCAGCAGGTGCTGCCGTTCGTCACCGTCTCGGCCGGCCTCTTCTCGGTGGCGCACATGCTCCACGGCAACGAGGTGGCGCCGGTCGTCGCGGCGGGCACGAGCGTCCGGCGGCTCTTCCTCCCGCTGTTCGCGGCGGGCCTCCTCGTCTCGGTCGGGCACGTCGCGTTCCAGCAGTTCCTCGTGCCCGCGCTGTCGAAGGAGCAGATGGCGATCAAGCGGTTCTTCTCCGCCGACCAGACGGGCGTGCGCGACCCGCCGCACATCCGCGACGGGAGGGGCACGGTCACGCGCGCGAGCTGGTACGGCTTCTCCGACGGCGCGCTCACGTCCGTGGTCGTGCAGCGGCCGTGGCAGACGGGCGGCTTCGAGATCTGGAAGGCGCCGCGCCTCGAGCCCCTCGGCGACCACTGGCGCGCGCCGGAGGGCGTCGAGATCCAGCCGCCGGGCGTCGACTCGCTCCCGCGGCGGATGCCCGAGGGCGCGGAGGTCGACATCGGCGTCGCCCCGGACGACGTCGACGCGCTCGTGACCAAACGGGGCATCGCGGGCCTCTCGCTCTCGCAGCTGAAGGGCCTCGTCGACCGCTTCCCCGGCCGGCGCCACCTGCGCGTCGCGCTCCACAAGCAGGTCGCGCGGCCGCTCGCGAGCTTCGCGATGCTCCTCCTCGGCGTGCCGCTGCTGCTCGGCGCGGGCCGCGCGTACTTCGCCGGGGGCGCGCTCGCGTTCGCCCTGTCGATGGCCTACTACTTCCTGGACATCTTCTTCACGAGCCTCGGCGACCGGGGCGACCTGCCGCCGTTCCTCGCCGCCTACTCGCCGCTCGCGCTCCTGCTCTCGCTGGGCGTGGCCCGCCTCTCCACGGTGACGACGTGAGCCGCCTCTACCCGAGGAACCGCGACCTCTCGCAGCCGCTGGAGCGTGTCGAGCTCCGCGTGGAGAAGCCGGACGAGGGGCGGCTCGACCTCTTCCTCGCGAAGCGGCTCCGCTGGCGGTCGCGCGCGGGCGTGCAGGCGCTGATCGAGGAGGGGCGCGCGCTCGTGAACGGCGAGCGGAGAAAGCCCGCGGCGCGGGTGCGGCTTGGCGATCTGGTCACGGTCGACGTGCGGCGCGAAGGCGAGGGCGCGCCGGCCCCCGAAGCCCCCCCTCTTCCCATCCGCGTGCTCTTCGAGGACGAGCACATGATCGCCCTCGACAAGGAGGGAGGCATCGTCGTGCACCCGGTCGGCCACCACCAGCAGGGCACGCTGCTGCAGGAGCTGCACCGGCGCGCGGGCAAGGGGCCGCTGCCGCACCTGATCCACCGCCTCGACCAGCACACGTCGGGCGTGCTGCTCGTCGCGAAGCGCGACGACGTGCGGGCGGCGATGGGGGAGATGCTGGAGCGGGGCGAGGTGCAGAAGACCTATGAGGCGCTGCTGCTCGGCAGCCCGAAGTGGGAGGAGCGCGAGGAGGGGGCGCCGCTCGGGCCCGTGCTCGACTCGCGGATCCTGAACCGCGTCGACCCGGAGCGCGGCAAGCCCGCCCGGAGCCGTTTCGAGGTGATCGCCCGCTTCCCGTTCGCGACGCACGCGCGCGTGAGCATCGGTACGGGGCGGACGCACCAGATCCGCGTGCACGCCGCGCACCTCGGCCACCCGCTCCTCGGCGACCACCTCTACGGGGACGGGATCGCGCTGCCGGGCTTCGAGCGGTTCGCGCTCCACGCGCGGCGGGTCCGCTTCGTGCACCCGCTCACGCGGGAGGAGACGGCGATCGAGGCGCCGCTGCCGGAGCCCTTCCGGGCGGCCATGGCGTACCTGGCCGGGTAGAATCGGGCGCCGCATGCGTGCGTTCGCCGGCCTCGCGCTCGGATCCATGATCCTCGGCCTCGCGCTCGCGGAGGGGGACGACCCCGCCGCGCGCGGGGAGAGGCTCTTCCACGACCGGCAGGAGGGGCTCTACCCGTCGTGCGCCGACTGCCACAGCCTGCTTCCCGAGGACAAGGAGGCGGAGGCGGAGCACCGCGGCCCCGGCGCCACGCTCTTCGGCGCGGCCGTCCGGGAGGGCTGGCGCAACATGAACACGTATAAGGACGTGGGGGACGCGTCCCAGAAGTGCGCGAAGTCGTGGCAGAAGCGCGAGCGCGGCCTCAACGCGGCGCAGCGCGCGGATCTCGCCGCGTTCCTCGGGAAACACGCCCCGGAGGGGACGCTGCCGAAGCGCGAGGTGCAGCGGCAGCCGAAGCTCGGGAAGGATCTCGCCGGCGGGGACCCCGCGGAGGGCAGGCGGCTCGTGACGATCTGGTGCGTGGCCTGCCACAACGAGGCGGAGGACGCCCTCTCGTTCCCGTTCGAGCCGAACAAGCGCAAGCTCGATCAGGTGGCGCGGAAGGTCCGCGGGTACGACGCGAAGAACGCGTTCAAGCCCGAGGAGGGGTCGATGTCGTACTTCACGAACGACCGCCTTCCCGACGACGCGCTGAAGCACATCCTCGCCTACGTCGCCAAGTGATCCCCCGGGCCCGGCTGAAGTACCTCCGTTCGCTGCGGCTCCGGAAGAACCGCCTGCGCGAGGGGCTGCTCCTTGCCGAGGGGCTGAACGTCGTCGAGGAGGCGGTCGCTTCCGGGCACGCGGAGGAGCTCCTCCTGGGCGAGCAGGCCGAGGGGCTGCCGCGCGTGCGGGAGCTGCTCGCGCGCGGGCTCCCGGCGCACCGTCTCGGGGCCGCGGACGTCCGGCAGCTGGCGGAGACGCGCACGCCCTCCGGCATCTTCGCGCTCGTGCGCGACCCCTGCCGCCCGCTCGCGGGCGCGCGGCTCCCCGCGACCGCGCTCGTGCTCGTCGCCGCGGGCGTCGCCGATCCGGGCAACCTCGGCACGCTCATCCGCACCGCGGCGGCGCTGGGCGCGGCGGCCGTGGTCGCCACGGCGGGGACGGTCGAGCCCATGAACCCGAAGGTCGTGCGCGCGACCGCGGGCGCGCTCTTCCGGATCCCGGTGCTCAACGGCGAGGCGGCGGACCTCGTCGGGATGGGATTCTCGCTCCGCGTCGCGGATGCGGGCGGGGAGCCCGTCTCGTCCTGGCGCACGCGGCCGGCGCGGCTCGCGCTCGCCGTCGGCAACGAGCCGCGCGGGATCGACGCGGGGGTGCGCGCGCTCGCCGCGGGAGCCGTGGGCATCCCTCTCGAGGCGGGCGTCGAGAGCCTGAACGTCGCCGTGGCGGCCGGGATCCTCCTCCACGCGATCCGGGTGCTGCCCGTGGTGCCCGCGTGAGCGGGCCCCGCCGGGGCGTCGTCATCCGCGACGAGGGCAGCTGCGTCATCGTCGACCTCGACGGCGAGGAGGCGCGCTGCATCGTGCGGAAAGGCTTCGTGCACCGTGCCCGGAACCCGGCAAAGGCGGTCGCGGTCGGCGATCGCGTCCGCGTCGAGGCGAGCGGCGAGGGGCTGGCCGTCGTCGCGGTGGACCCGCGGCGGTCGGCGATCTCGCGCCCGGACCCGAGTCGCCCGCGCCGCGAGCAGATCCTCGTCGCGAACATCGACGCGGTGCTCGTGGTCGCCGCGGCGCGCGATCCCGACCTCGTGCCGGCGCTCGTCGACCGCTTCCTCGTCGACGCGGAGAGCCGCGGCCTCGTCGCCGGCATCGCCCTCACGAAGATCGACCTCGCGCCGGAGGCGTCGTCCGGGGAGATGGCGACGCTCTACAAGGGACTCGGCTACGACGTGCTCGCCGTGTCGTCCGTGACGGGCGAGGGGCTCGAGGCCGTCCGAGACTTCCTGCGCGACCGCACGACCGCGCTCCTCGGCCACAGCGGCGTCGGGAAGTCGTCGCTCGCGAACGCGCTCGATCCCTCGCTGCGGCTGCGCGTGGGGCCGGTCCAGGAGGGCACGGGCCTCGGCACGCACACGACCACCACGGTCTCCCTCCTCCGGCTGCCATGGGGGGGATATCTCGTGGACACCCCGGGCATCCGCGAGTTCGGCCTCTGGGCCATGGATCCGCGCGAGCTCCGCCACGCCTACCGCGAGATGGCGGTGCTCGCCGGGGGCTGCCGCTTCACCGACTGCCTGCACGAGCGCGAGCCCGGGTGCGCCGTGAAGAAGGCCGCCGCCGCGGGCGCGATCGCACCCTGCCGGTACGAGTCGTACCTGCGCCTCCTCGCCAGCCTGCGCGAGGCGCGGGAGTCCTGATCGTCGCGAGCCCGACGCGCGGGTGGCCCGCGCGCGTCCGGCTCCGCCCAGCCGCCCGGCTGCCCGGACTCCGCCCCGCGCGCCGCGGCCACGACCTCCCGCACGTGGGACACCTCGACGAGGTCGACGCCGGGAAGGGGCGCCGTGCCGCACGGCACGAACGCGCGCCGGAAGCCCATCGCCTTCGCCTCCTTCAGCCGGGCCTCCATCCGCGGCGCGGGCTTCACCTCTCCGCGGAGCCCCACCTCGCCCGCGAGGACGGCGTCCGCATCCAGCTCGCGGCACGCGGCGAGACAGAGGACCGCGGTCACGACGGCGAGGTCGATGCCGGTGTCCTTGACCGTGAGCCCCCCGACGACGTTCACGTACACGTCGCTCTTCCCGATCTGCGGCGCCACCTCGTGGACGGCGCCCACGAGCATCTCCAGCCGGCGCGGGTCGATGCCGCTCGCGCGCCGCCGCACGACCGTGCGGTTGTCCCCGATGAGCAGCGCCTGCACTTCGACGCAGAGGGGGCGGCGGCCCTCGACGATCGCCGCGACCGCCGTCCCCGGCCCGCTCGCCCGCTCGGCGAGCAGCAGCCGCGAGGGGTCGGCCACCTCCGCGAGCCCGTCCG
Source organism: Planctomycetota bacterium (assembly GCA_036273915.1). GTDB lineage: Bacteria > Planctomycetota > PLA2 > PLA2 > PLA2 > PLA2. Next base: position 6,871 of record DASUGR010000209.1, read on the forward strand.
CCCGCATCTCGAAGAGCCCGATCTCGTCGGTCGGGCCGTACCGGTTCTTCACCGGCCGCAGCGCGCGGAGCGTCGCGTGCCGGTCCCCCTCGAAGAGCAGGACGGCGTCGACCGCGTGCTCGAGGAACCGGGGCCCGGCGAGCCCACCCTCCTTCGTCACCTGGCCGACGAGGACGAGCGCCGTCCGCGCCGCGCGCGCGGCCGGCACGAGCGCCTCGGCGGCGGCGCGCAGTTGCGCCGGGCCCCCCGGAGCCCCCTCGATTCCCGGCGTCCGGAGCGTCTGCACGCTGTCCACGACGCAGAGCTCGGGCCGTCCCGCAACGATCAGCTCGCCGAGCTCCGCCGTGTCGGTCGTCTCGACAACGAAGAGCCCGCCCGCGTCGAGGCCGAGCCGCTCGGCGCGGAGCGCCACCTGCGTCGGCGATTCCTCGCCCGCCACGTAGAGCGCCCCCGCGCCCGCGCACGCCGAGACCGCGAGCAGGAGCGTCGATTTGCCGATGCCGGGCTCCCCCCCGACGAGGACGGCCGCTCCGGGCACGAAGCCGCCCCCGAGCGCGCGGTCGAGCTCGGGGAGGCCCGAGGACCGGCGCGCGGGCCGTTCGGCTGCGTACGCGGTGAGCGGTCGCGGGCGCGGCGGCGCGCGCGCACGGGCGCGCACGGGCCCGGCCTCCGCGAGCGAGCCCCAGTCGCCGCACCGCGGACAGCGGCCGGCCCAGCGCGGCGTCTCGGCGCCGCAGGCGTTGCACGAAAACATCCACCTATAAGTCGGGAGGTGGTGTCACAAATTTGGGGGTGAGGGGGCGCGGGGGCAGGGGGAAAACCCGCTAGGTGAGCGGGCGGAGAGCGCCTGCAAGATAAAAAGAGCCCGTCACGAGCACGAGGCCCCTGGGGCCCGCCGCCGCCCTCGCCCGGCCAAGGGCATCCGCCGCGTCCGGCACCGCCCCGGCCCGCCCCTGCCACGCGGGGTGCGCCGCGAGCGCCTCCGCATCGCGCCCCCGCTTCGCGTCCGCGCGCGTGCAGAATGCCCGTGCGACGGCGGGCGCGAGCACGGCCGCGATGCCGTCGAGGTCCTTGTCCTGCGCGAGGGCGAAGACGAGGTGCGGGCGTTGGTCGGGGAAGTGGTCGCGGATCGCCCCGACCGTCGCCTTGATGCTCGAGACCGTGTGCGCCCCGTCGACGACGACCGCGGGCTCCCCGCCGCGCGGCTCCGCGCAGCCGGGGTGGCGCGCCGCCGCGAGGCCGCGCGCGACCGTTTCCCACGGGAGGTCGCCGGTCGCCGCCGCGGCCAGCGCGGCGTTGTGCGCCTGGTGGCGCCCGAGCACCGGGAGGAGCACGTCGCCCCATCGCACGCCGAGGCCCTCCGGCTTGGCGTCGCGGGGCGGCGGCACGTACCGGAAGGGCGCGTCGAGGCGCGCCGCCGCCTCGCGGATCACGCGGCCGGGTCCGGTCGCGGGATCGACGCCGGTAAAGACCGGCACGCCCGTGCGGATCGTCGCCGCCTTCTCCGCGGCGATCGCCTCGAGCGTGGAGCCCAGGAGCTCCATGTGGTCGAAGGAGATCTCGGTGATCACCGTGTGGGTCGTCGGCACGGCGGTCGTCGCGTCGAGCCTCCCGCCGAGGCCCACCTCGAGGACCACGGCGTCGGTGCGCGCGGCGGCGAAGTGGAGGCACGCAGCCGCGGTGATCGCCTCGAAGAAGGTCGTCGCGGGCGCGCTCGCGGCGAGGACGGCGTCGACGTGCGCCGCGAAGTCGGCCTCGCCGATGAGCTCGCCGTCGACGGCGATGCGCTCGCGCACGCTCTCGAGGTGCGGCGACAGGTAGCGCCCGGTGCGGAGGCCCTGGGCGCGCAGGATCGCGTCGAGGCAACGCGACGTCG
>DASUGR010000210.1:0-4957 GCA_036273915.1 Planctomycetota bacterium
ATGCTCCAGATCCTGTCGGACAACCTCGAGTTCAAGTGGGTCGTGCGCGGCGACACGCTCTACGTCTACACGGAGCGCAACGAGATCCTCTTCGGGGGCGATTGGATCCGCAAGAAGAAGGCGGCTTGGAAGGTGCGCCACGACGCGCTCGAGGCCGCGCGCAAGGAGGCGGAGCGGAAGGCGCTCGAGGAGGACGAGAAATGAGGCGCTTCCTCCTCCCTCTCTCCGTGGCCGCCGCGTTCCTCGGCGGGGCGCACCTCGCCCGGGGCGACGGGAACGCCGACGCCGTCCGGCAGCTGGAAGACCACGAGGACCTGCTCCTGAAGGACCTCTCGAAGATCGAGCAGGCCTGCAAGGACGTGCTCGAGATCCGCAAGATGCGCGAGAGCGGCGAGTACGTGCTGAACGACGAGGAGAAGAAGATGGAGCGGCAGGGCCGCGAGGACTTCCACATCTTCATGGAGCGGTTCCGGAACGACACGCTCGAGGTCCTCGAGATCCTCGACGCCGCCGCGAGCGGGAAGAGCGCCGTCGACCCGCTGCGCCGCGTGTACGGCAAGGCGCTCGACCAGATCGTCACCGTCGGGTGGAACGACGAGGAGCTCGACCTCATGCTGGGCGAGATCTCGCAGACCTACGGCGTGCCCATCAACATCGGCGGGGAGATGGACCGGCGGCGCACGATGTCGCTCAGCGGGGAGATGTCGCTCCTGTCGATCCTGCTGCAGATCGAGAACGTCTTCGAGGGCAAGTTCATCGTGAGGGAAGGCCAGCTCTGGCTGGTGCTCGTGCCTCCCGAGGAGGAGGATGCGGGGGGGGCCGGGGGGACCAACCAGAAGTAGGCCCTTCCTGTTCACGACCCTCCTGCTCTTCGTCTGCGGCCTGACGCTGATTCTCGCGCTTCGGCGCCACTACCACCGACGCTAGGCGGTGCGCCACCAGTGGCGCACGCTGGACAACGTAACCCATTGCCACATACTGACTTGTGTCCGCGACGCAGGTCAACCGTTGGCCTACCGGCGGCGGATGCCGAGGACGCTCAGGATCACGGAGGATGCGATCACCTGCGCGCCCAGCGCGAGGAACGTGATCGCGCTCGCGATCCGCCCCGGGTCCGCCGGCAGGGCCTCGCGCCATTGCTCGACGAGCGGCACGCCGGTGACCACGCCGACGGCGAGCAGCCCGAGCCCCAGGAGGAGCCCCGTCTCGAGCCCGACGTAGCGGAAGAGCCGGTCCATGTAGGGGCGCCGGTAGAACCCCTCGACGTGGTACCAGGTCTTCGCGATGAGCCCGACCTGGACGAGCTGCGCGCCGAGCAGCACGAACGCCGCACCCGTGAACGGCCGCGCCCACCCCAGCCCCTCGCGCCCGATCAGCGAGGGCCCCGCGAGGAACGCGCCGAAGAGCAGGAACGCCGCGCCGGGCGCGAGCAGCACGAGGTTCGGGGCGAACAGCAGCAGGAACCGGAGGTGGCGCCAGCCGTCCCGCCAGGTCCGCAGGTGCGGCGGCCGGTCGCGGCGGTCGCGGCGGAAGTCGACCGGCACGTCCGCGATCCGGAGCCCCGCGAGCGCGGCCTTGATCACCATCTCCGACGCGAACTCCATCCCGCCGGCGCGGAGGTCGAGCCGCTCGACGGCCTCGCGGCGCAGCGCGCGCTGCCCGCAGTTCACGTCGCTGATGCGCGCGCGGAAGAGCACGTTCACGAGCTTCGTGAGCACGGGCGTCCCGACGTGCCGGTGCAGCCAGGGCATCGCGCCCCTCTCGATCCGCCCGCGCAGGCGCGAGCCCATCACGAGGTCCGCGCCCGCGTCGGCGGCGGCGACGAGCGGCCCCAGGTCGTCGAACCGGTAGGATCCGTCCGCGTCGCCGAGGAGGATGACGTCGCCGGTCGCCTCGCGGATGCCGCGCCAGAGCGCGAACCCGTAGCCGCGGCGGCGCTCGGCGATGACGCGCGCGCCCGCGGCCCCCGCAGCCCCCACCGATCCGTCGCGCGAGCCGTTGTCGACGACGACGACCTCCGGCTCTGCGCCGAGCGCCTCGACGCCCCGGCGCGCCTCCTCCACGCACGCGGCGACGGTCCTCTCCTCGTCGAGGCACGGAAGGACGACCGAGATCCGCCGCTGCAAGGCGCGGCGAGTCTACCTAGAATCCGCGGTCGCCGGTCGCGCGCGAGGCGAGCGAGGAGCGGCCGAAGCAGCGCGCGCGCTCGATCCGCTTGTCGAGCTCCTCGAGCAGGCCCGCGAGGGTGTCGAGCTCCGCGTCCTGCAAGCCGGTCACGAGGTGCGCGACCTCCTCCAGCGCCTGGCGGTATCCCTCGTGGTAGGCGGCGTCCTGCGTCATGCCAGAGGAAGAAGATCGGCGGGAGGGTCCGCGATCCGCAGGCGGGGGGGTTCCGGGGGCCGCGGCACGGCCCCCGGGGATCTGGTGGGGAGGGCCAGAGTTGAACTGGCGACACCACGATTTTCAGTCGTGTGCTCTACCACCTGAGCTACCCCCCCAGCGTGGTGGCGGATTACCGTAGCATCAGATTTCGCCCTTCGCCACGGCTTGCGCGAGGGCCTCGAGATCGGCCCCGATCTGCGCCTTCAGCGCCTCCGGGCCGTCGAACTTCCGCTCCGGGCGGAGGAAGCGGACGGGCCGCACCTCGAGCGCCTCGCCGGTGAAATCCCCCTGCCACCCGGGCACGTGGACCTCGAGGACCCTGCCCCCGGCCCCCCCAAACGTCGGGCGCACGCCGAGGTTCATGACGGCGGGCGCCGTGTCCGCGCCGCGGAAGACGCGCGCGAGGTAGACGCCGTCGGGCGGGAGGATCTGCTCCCCCGTGTCCACGTTCGCGGTCGGGATCCCGAGGCCCCTGCCGCGCCCCGCGCCGTGCACGACGTGCCCCCGGATCGTCATCGGGCGGCCGAGGAGGTTCGCCGCGCGGTCGAGGTCCCCGCTCTTCACGGCCTCGCGGATCGCGCTCGACCCGATCTTCCGACCGTCCTTGTCGAGCACCGGGCTCGCGACGCGAACGTCGATCCCCAGCGCCCTGCCCTCCTCGCGCACCCGCGCGGCGTCGCCCGAGCGGTCCTTCCCGATGCGGCTGTCGAAGCCGAGCAGGAGCCGCCGGCACCCGAGGCGCCCAAGGAGGACCTTCTCGAGGAACTCCCGTGGGCCGAGGTTCCGGATCGCGGCGAAGTCGAGGAGCACGGTCGCGTCGATCCCGTGACGCTCGAACTCGAGGAGGCGGTTCTCGAGCGTCAGGATCGGCGGGACCTTCTCGCCCCGGAGGACCTCCAGCGGGTGCTGGAGAAACGTCAGCACCACGCTCTCCCCGCCCATGGCGCGGGCCCACACCGAGAGCTCGTAGAGAAGCTGCCGGTGGCCCCGGTGGACGCCGTCGAAAACGCCGATCGTCGCGACGGGATCCTCGAGGTCGCCCTTCCGGACGCGGTCGAGCCCGAGGCGCCTCAGGGCCGGTACTGCTCCTCGAGGCCCCTCAGGTCGTCGCGGATCGAGAGCCGGTCGGCCTCGTTCATGCGTTCGAAGAAGAGGATGCCGTCGAGATGATCGCACTCGTGCTGGATGATCCGCGCGAGAAGGCCGTGGAACTCCCCCTCCTGCGGCGCGCCGTCGAGGTCGGTCCACTTGAGGCGCACGCTCTCGGAGCGCCGGATCTCGCGCCGGACCCCCGGCACGGAGAGGCAACCCTCCTCCATCGGCACGACCGGGCCGAAAGGCTCCAGCTTCGGGTTCAAGCACACCATCGCGTCGTCGATCTCGCCCGTGTCGCTCGCGACGAAGACGCGGACGCTCTGCCCCACCTGCGGCGCGGCGAGGCCGACCCCGCTCGCCTCCTTCATGGTCCGGAGCATCTCGTCCACGAGATCCCTGAGACCCTCCCTGCGCGGGTCGACGTCCAGGGCACGCTTGCGGAGCACGGGATCGGGGTAGAACACGATTCGCATCGGCTTCCCAAGAGTCTAAAGGCTCGGCGAAGGCGGAGGGGCCGCCCCCCGGCCCCCCCTGCTTCCGGCCCCGGGAGGGGGCGCATTTGACGGGGCGGAGGTCCCGCGCTACAAGGTGGAGTTCCCGCCGATGAATATCGCCAAGCTGATCGAGAAGGGCGAAGACGCCCTCAAGAAGAAGAGCTTCGACTACGCGATCGAGATCCTCCTCCAGGCGGTCTCGTTCGACCCGAACAACCGCGCGGCGCGGGAGCTGCTCCGGAAGGCGGAGCTCAAGAAGTACGAGCACTCCTACCCCGGGGCGGGAATGGTCGCGGTCTTCGGCATCCCGGCCCGCCTCGGCATGTTCGTGGCCGGCCTCGGGAAGAAGGGGAATCCCGAGGGCTACATGATGGCCTGCGAGAAATTCCTCACCAAGGACCCGAAGAACAAGGGCGTCAACCTCGCGCTGGGCGACGCGGCCGCGGCCGCCGGGCACGTCCAGGCCGCGATCTTCGCGTACGAGACCGCCGCGGAGCACCACGCCGCGGACACGGGGGTGCTGAAGAAGCTCGGCAACCTCCTCTGGAAGGCGGGGGAGATCCGCAAGGCGCACGAGGTCTTCGACCGCGCCGTGAAGATCGACCCGCACGACCAGGACGCGGTCAAGGCGCGCAAGAACCTCGCCGCCGAGGCCTCGCTGAAGGAGACCGGGTTCGAGACGGCGCGCTCCTCGCGCGATCTCGTGAAGGACAAGGGCGCCCTCGGAAAGATCGAGCAGGATGCGCGTCTCCACCGCACGGAGGAGGACCTCGAGTCGACGAAGCGCGACATCGAGGAGCGCCTCGCGAAGGAGGAGACCGGGGACCTCCTGATCGAGTACGCGCAGGCATTGAAGAAGATGAGGCAGTGGGACGAGGCGCTCGCGGCCGCCGACCGCGCGATCGCGAAGGAGCCGGGCAACATCCAGATGAAGTTCGCGAAGGGCGATCTCGAGATCGAGCGCCTGGAGGAACGCCGGATGGACC
>DASUGR010000211.1:0-10400 GCA_036273915.1 Planctomycetota bacterium
CCTCGCGGACGAGCGAGCGCTCCGCGACTTCACGAGCGAGGAGCGGGCGCGTTTCGCGGACCTCCTGGACCCAGCCCCCGAAGCCCCCACGGATCGCACGGCCGGGGACAGCCGTTCCGACGGAATGCCCACGGCGCGGGCAAGCCGCCGCTAGGATCCGCCCTCCTTTCGCCTCCTGTGTAGGGCCCGCGGCTATCCTCTAGCACCATGCGCATCACCGTCATCGGCACCGGGTACGTGGGCCTCGTCACCGGCGCCTGCCTCGCGGAGACCGGCAACCACGTCACCTGCGTCGACAAGGACGCGAGAAAGATCGAGGCGCTCCGGCGCGGCCAGATCCCGATCCACGAGCCCGGCCTCGACGGCGTCGTCGCGACCAACGTCAAGGCGCACCGGCTCGAGTTCACGACGGACTTCGACGCCGCCGTGCGCGCGGCGCGGATCGTCTTCATCGCGGTCGGCACGCCGCCGCGCGACGACGGCAGCGCGGACCTCTCGCAGGTGGACGAGGTCGCGAGCGGCATCGCCCGCGTGATGAACGGCAGGAAGATCATCGTCAACAAGTCGACCGTCCCCGTCGGCACCGGCGCGCGCGTGCGGCGGATCCTCGCAGGCGCCACGAAGCACCCGTTCGCGGTGGTCTCGAACCCCGAGTTCCTGAAGGAGGGCGCGGCGGTCGAGGACTTCATGAAGCCCGACCGCGTGATCGTCGGCGCGGAGGACAGCGACGCGATCGAGACGATGCGGCAGCTCTACGCGCCCTACATGCGCCGGAGCGACCGGCTGCTCGTCATGGACGTCGAGAGCGCGGAGATGACGAAGTACGCGTCGAACTGCATGCTCGCGACGCGCATCTCGTTCATGAACGAGGTCGCGGCGCTGTGCGAGCGCGTCGGCGCGAACGTGAACCACGTGCGTCACGGCATGGCGGCCGACGTGCGCATCGGCGGCCACTTCCTCTTCCCCGGCGTCGGCTTCGGCGGCTCCTGCTTCCCGAAGGACCTGATGGCGCTCCAGCACACGGGCGAGGAGGCGGGCGTGAGGATGCGCGTGCTCGAGGCCGTGACGTCGGTCAACCGCGACCAGAAGCGCGCCCTCGTCGAGAAGGTGAAGGCGCACTTCGGCGGCGACATCAAGGGGAGGACGCTCGCGCTCTGGGGCCTCGCGTTCAAGCCGGGCACCGACGACATCCGCGAGGCGCCGTCGATCGAGATCGTCAAGGGCCTCGCGCAGGCCGGCGCGCACGTGCGCGCGCACGACCCGGTCGCGCGCGGCGTGCCCGGCGCGGAGTTCGGCGAGGACCCCTACGCGATCCTCGAGGGCGCGGACGGGCTCCTGCTCGTCACCGAATGGAACGCCTATCGCTCGCCCGACTTCGAGCGGATCCGCGACCTCATGAAGACGAAGGTCGTCTTCGACGGCAGGAACATCTGGGAGCGGAGCTTCGTCGAGTCGTTCGGCCTCTCCTACTACGGCATCGGGGTGTGAGGGGGCGCCGGGGGCAGAGGGGTGCCCCAACACGATCCGTCTCTCCGGTTCCAACACGGGACGGTCAAGGCCCCCGGAGCCCCCACCGATCATCCTAGGGCCGGGAACGGGCCGGGAGAGACTCATGAACCTTCGTCTCCTCGGCTCCCTCGCCCTGCCCCTTTTCGCGTTCGCGTGCGGCGGCAGCGGCGGCAACATGACCTTCGCCATCGAGGTGCTCGCGCCCGCGGCACCCCTCACGGTCGCGGCCGGCACCATCGTGCCCGTCCAGTACATCGACTACAGCCAGGTCCGCGGCGTCACGACCGAGCTCTTCGCGGACGCGGACGGCGACCCCGCCACCGCGGCCGACGAGACCCCGATCTCCGGGCCGCGCCCGGGCGGCTTCGGCGTCGTGCAGGTGGTGCCTTGGGACACGGCCGCCATGGCTCCCGGCGCCTACACGGTCGTCGCGCGGTCGGACGACGGGCAGAACACGCGCGTCGCCGCCGGCGCGGGCGTGGTCACGATCCCGGCCGCGCAGGTGGTGTCGCCGCCGCACGGCAGCGCGCTCGATCTTCCGCCGCGCTACGTCGAGGCGCTGCTGCCCGACGCGGACCCTGCGACGGTGAACGGCACCACGTTCCGGCTCGTCGCGTCGGGCGGGGACGGGACGTTCGGCGACGGCAACGAGACGGACGTCGCCCCGGAATCCGTCACCGAGGCGACGCCCGGCGTCTTCCGGTTCCTCCCGGACGCGACGCTCCCGCCGGAGACCTACCGCATCGTGCTCGGCGGCCACCACGCGGGCGGCGCGCTCGAGCTCGACGGCACGGACGACGTCGCGCGCGTGCCGGCGGACGCGGCCCTCGCGCCCGGCGCCGGGAGCTGGACCGTCGAGTGCTGGGTCCTCTTCACGGCGCTCGGCCGGAAGAACCCGGTCGTCTCGTGCGGCAGCGGCGACTTCGACAACGGCTGGCGCATCCAGAAGGAGGGCGCGTCGCCGTTCGACGAGCGGGCCTACTTCCAGATCGCGGGGGACGCGGCGGGCGACAGCATGTTCGCGCTCGGCCCCGCGCTCGCGCAGGACCGCTGGTTCCACCTCGCGGGCGTCTTCGACGCGGCGGCCGGCGAGACGCGCTTCTACGTCGACGGGCTCCTCGAGGGCATCGACACCTCGGGCTCGGCGCCCGCCTCGGTGACGCCGGCGGCGGACCTGCTCGTCGGCCGGCTCGGCGCGGACTCCGGCGCGCTCCGGATCGACGAACTGCGCCTGTGGTCGACCGCGCGGACGCAAGACGAGATCGCGACGGGCCGGTTCCTGCGCATCGTCGGCACCGAGCCTGGCCTCCGCGGCGCGTGGTCGTTCGACGAGGGCACCGGCCAGGATCTGGTCGACGCCTCGCCGTTCGGGAACACGGGGACGCTCGGCGCGGACGCGGCCGCGGACGCGGACGACCCCCAGCGCATCGTGTCGACCGCGTGGCCCGCGGTGCAGGACATCGCCGGGGATCCCTACGACCTCACGTTCGGCGGCACGGTGCCGCCGGCGAACCTCGACGCGGACGGCAACTTCATCGCGGACTTCGTGGTCCGGTAGGCTTCGGGCACATCAGCTGGAGCGTGTTCCCCTCGGGGTCGCGCAGCGCGGCCATCCAGAGGTCGTACGCCGGGTCGCGGTGGACGATGTGCGGCGGGCCGAGGAACGTCGCGCCGCGGGCCTTCACGTCCTCGTAGGCGCGCTCGATGTCGTCGACCTGGTAGTAGAGGAGCGACGCCGGGTGGTCGTCCTCGGGCCGCTCGGCCCGGGCGAGCATGATGCGCGCGCCGCCGGCGTCGAAGAACGCGAGCCCTGGCGGCGCCGCGAACAGGAACGTCAGGCCGAGCACGTCGCGGTAGAAGGCCGTCGCCCGTTCGAGGTCCTTCACGTTGACGGCCACCTGGGCGAGCTCCATGGGATCCTCCGCGGGAGCGCTTCCGCGCCCCCTTGCCACCGGAACTTAGCTAAGCTAAGCTAAGCATATGGCAGGCGCACGAGGCCGTCAAGGGCAGGGCGGGCGCGACGAGGATGCGACGGGGCCGCGGCCGTCCGCACGCGCGCTGGAGACTGCCGACCGCCTGCACTCCGTGGCCATCCGCCTCCTGCGGCGCCTGCGCGCGGAGGATCGCGCGTCGGAGCTGAGCGGGCCGCGGCTGTCCGCGCTCTCCGTGGTCGTGTTCGGCGGCCCGGTCTCGCTGAGCGCGCTCGCGGAGGCCGAGCAGGTCCGCCTCCCGACGATCTCCCGTCTCGCACGGAGCCTCGAGCAGATGGGACTCGTCGAGCGCGTCGCGAACACGGCTGATCGCCGCGTGCAGCGGCTGCGCGCGACCGCTCGCGGGAAGGCACTTCTCCAGGAGGGCCGCCGGCGGCGTGTGGAAAGGCTCGCGCGGGAGCTCGCAGCGCTCGCGCCGGAAGATCTGGCGGAGGTCGGGCGTGCCGCAAGGACGCTCGCGCGCCTCTTCGGCGGCCCCCGGCCCGCCCGATGACCTCCCGCCGCAGCCTTGCCGGAGGCAGAGGGCGCAGCCTTGACGAATGCGGGAGCCCCGCGGCCCCCCGACCCCCCCCGGTTCAGGCCCGGCCGTTGAGCACGCCGAGGCAGATGCGCTCGAACTCCGCGGCGACCCGCGCGCTCGAGAAGCTCGCCTCGACGAACTGCCGCGCCGCGGTCGCCATGCCCGTGCACCGACCGTGGTCGGTGAGGAGCTGCACGATCGCGCCCGCGAACTCCTGCGGGTCGTCGGCGAGCAGGTAGTGCCGCCCCGCCTCGGCCGGCAGCCCCTCCATGCCGATCGTCGTCGAGACGATCGGGATGCCCTGCGCCATGGCCTCGTACGCCTTGATCCGCGTGCCGCCGCCGATGTGCAGCGGGATCACGGAGGCCGCCGCGCCCCGCATGTGCGGGCGGACGTCGTCGACGAAACCGGTGAACTCGACGTTCATGCCGCGCGCCGAGCGAACGAGGTGGGCGGGGGGGTCGCGGCCGATGATCTTGAGCGACGCCTGCGGGATGCGCTTCGCGACCGCCGGCCACACGTCGCGGAGGAGCCACTCGACGCCCTCCGCGTTCGGCTGCCAGTCCATCGAGCCCGAGAAGATGACGCACGGCCCCGCCGCGGGGGGCACGAACGAGAAGTAGTCGAGATCGACGCCCGTGGGGATCGAGACGACGTCCTTCGTGCCGTACCGCTCGCGGAACTGCTTCGCGTCGCGGTCGCTGACGGCGATGACGCGGTCGAACCGGCCGAGCGTCTCCCGCTCGTATCTCTCCATCTTCTCCATCTGGTCGCGCCAGATGTGGCGGAAGATCGGGTTCTCCGCCGCCTCGACCTGGCGACGGTAGATCTCCGACTCGACGTTGTGCGTGAAGAGGACCGACGGCACGTCGAGCCTCGGCGGCAGCAGCACCGCGGCGTGGGGGAAGTCCACGACGACAAGGTCCGGCCGCGCCTCGATCTCTTCGCCGATCACGCGCGCGCCCTTCACGGAGCGGTCGCACTCGACGGCCATCGGCAGCAGGCCGGCGAGGTGGACGATGCGCAAGAAGCGGCGCCACCGGCTGCCGCGGCGCGAGGGCCAGGAGACGAACCGGTCGCACACCGACTTCAGCTCCTCGCCGAAGCGCTCCGCGCCTCCTCGGGTGACCGGGCTCGCCAGCGTGACCGAGAACGCGCCGCCCTTCAGGCCGCGGAGGATCTGCAGCGTGCGGATGCGGCCGCCGGTGCTCGCCGGGTAGAGGAACCACGGCACGATGAAGAGCAGGCGGCGCAGCATTTTTCCGAGATGCCCCCGGAGTCTACAGCGGTCCGCACGCCACCGCTCGATCCTCGCGCGGGGCGAAATGCACCGACCGTCTTGAGACGAGAAACGCCACCGGGGCCCTGTCCTCCCCTTAACTTTCGGCACCTTGGGGCGATCGGCGAAAGCGCATCCCGGGAGGAGGCGGGGGGCTCCCGCCCTCGCTCCGTCGGAGCGGCGGCGGCCCCGCCGGCGGCGGCGCTCCCCGGGTCAGCCGCCCTCCGTCCTCGCCTTCGCGAGGGCCGCCGGAGCCTTCATGGAGCCGAGCAAACGGCTTACGAAGGCGCCGTAGCGGTCCCCGCGGGTCGCCCGTTTCTCGAACTGTTTCCGGCAACTCCGGAGCCAACCCTCCGCCTCGGCGAGATCCTTGCGCGCGATCGCGAGGAGGGCCAGGGCGTCGTAGGACGCGATCATGGCTTCCGCCTCGTCCCGGCACTTCTCGACGACGAACCGGTAGCACTTCGCGGCATCGGCCGGCCGCGCCATCTTCTCGAGCACGCGGCCCCGCGCGAGGCCCGCCGCGGCGCACGCCCGGATGTCGTCGCCGTACTCGTCGAGCACGCGTGCGAGCCTCGCCTCGGCGGCCGCGAAGTCGCCCCCCCTCTCGAGGAGCGCGGCGGCGTCGCGGAGCGCGCGCGCCTTGTCCTTCCTCCGCGCGCGGCCGTCCAGGATGCGATCGTACTCGGCGATCGCCTCCTTCGGCCGGCCCGCGATGCGGAGAAGCGACGCGCGGCGGCGGCGGACTCGCGGCACGAGCTTCTCGTCCTTCGGCCGCATCGCGATCACGGCGTCGTACGCCGCGAGCGCCTCGTCGACCGCCTTCGCCTGGCGGTCCAAGGGCGCCGCCCTCGCGGCGGCCGCGAGCTTGTCGGCCTTCTCGAGGGCCTCCTCGGCCGGCGTGGCGAGGAGAAGGGCGAGGATCAGGAGCCTCATGCCCCGGCCCCGCCCTTCTCCGACTCGCGGAGCTTGCGGCGGGCGCGGTAGAGGCGCGCCTTCACGCTGTTGACCGACGTGCGCAGCGACACCGCCACGTCCCGGATCGGCTGGCCCTCGAGGTAGTGGAGACGCACCGGCTTTCGCAGCCGCGCCGGCAGGGCGCGGAGCGCGCGGCGGATGAGCCGGACGGTCTGGGGGTCCGGGTACACCCGCGGCGGCACGACGGGGTCGATCGTCAGCGAGAGCCACGGCGGCCGGTCGCGCGAGATCTCCGCGAGGCGGCGCTGCATGATGCGGAAGAGCCAGCCGCGCATGCGCGCGGGCTCGCGGAGCAGCGGCATCCGGAGGAGCGCGTGGAGCGCGGTCTCCTGCACGACGTCGTCGACGAGGTCGGGGTCGCCGCTCTTCCGCAGGCACCAGCGGCGCAGCTCGGCGAGGTGGCGCAGGAGGGCTTCGTGCCGGGGGGTCTGCGGGGCGGCCATGCGCGCCTGCCCCGCAAGTCGCGGGGCAAGGGCGTGCCGCCACCGCGTGCGCCTTCACGAACCGCGCACGCATCGGGGTTTTCGCCCGCGCCCGCCCGCCGCGCGGTCGTGCGGCGCTGCAACGCTCGCGAGCGGCTGGCGCGCAACGCGGCGCGCGGGCGGGAGCCCCCTCGCGCCAACCGCCGTCGCGATCGGCGCGAATGCGGCGCGCATCAGCTCCCGGTCCCCGGAGCCCCTTCGCCTCCGAGCCGGGCGAGCCTCGCGATCCGGGCCGTGTCCTCGGCCACCCAGTCGATCTTCCCGAGCATCTCGTGCGCGCGACGGAAGTGCGGCCTCGCCTCGCCCTCGCGCCCGAGGAGCAGCAGGCACTCGCCCAGCTCCTCCTCGACGAAGCCGTCCTCCTTCAGCTCCGCAAGCCGCCGCTGCTCCGCGAGCGCCTCGTCGACGCGCCCGACCGCGCGGAGCTGCCGCGCGACCGACCAGCGCGCGATGCGCTCCTGCTCGGTGCCCGGCCGGTTCTCGCGGAACCAGCGGAGCGCCTTCCCGTGCACCTCGAGCGCGTCCTCGTAGCGGCCCTCGGCGTGGTAGTCCCACCCGATGTTGTTGTAGAGCGTGCCGAGCCAGCCGCGCGCGCGGGGATCGGTCGACGCCTCGGCGGCTGCCATCGCCTTCTCATTCCACGCGAGCTTTCGCTCCGGCGGGTCGACGATCGCCATCATGTGTGCCGCGTCGATCGCGTGGAAGTCGAGCCCCGCCGCGCGCCCGAGCTCCCATGCCTCGAGGAACAGCGGGCGCGCACGCTCGGGCTGCTTCGAGGTGTTGAGCGTGCGCCCGCGCTCGAGCAGGTAGCGGACGCGCACCGCGGGGAGATCGGGCGTGAGCTCGCGCTCGACCCCGTCGAGCACCGCGTGCGCCTCGTCGCACATCCGCCGCAGGCTGAGCGTGCGCGCGATCTGGGTTAAGAGCTGGAGGCGCGTGTCCGGGTCGCGAGCCTCGGGCAGGACCTCGCGGAACTTCCTCTCCGTGGTCGCGGGGTCGCTGTAGTTCCAGAGCTTGTCGAATTCCACTGCGCCATCGTAAGGGGAAGGGAGGGGGCGCGGGGGAGGGATGCGCGGTGCGCCAGCGGTGGCGCACCGCGGCGGTCATAACTCCTTTTCGAACTTGAAGTTGCCGTCGCCCGACAGGTCAACCGTTACCCTGTCGCCTTCGCCGAAGCGGCCGGCGAGGATCTCGCGGGCGAGCGGGTTCTCGATCTCCTTCTGCAGGAGCCGCTTCAGCGGCCGCGCGCCGAACGCGGGGTCGTAGCCGCGCTCCGCGAGCCATCCCATCGCGCGGTCCGTGGCGCGGATCATGATCCCGCGCTCCAGGAGGCGCTTCGCGAGCTGGTCGAACTGGATCGCCGCGATGCGGACCAGCTGGTCCTGCGTCAGGCGGCGGAACACGAGCACCTCGTCGATGCGGTTCAGGAGCTCCGGGCGGAACGCCTGCCGCAGCGCCTCCATCATGTGCTCGCGCATCCGCTCCTCCGGCTCGTCCATGAACTGCGAGCCGAGGTTGCTCGTCATGATGAGGACCGCGTTCTTGAAGTCGACGGTGCGCCCCTGGCCGTCCGTCAACCGCCCCTCGTCGAAGAGCTGCAGCAGGACGCTGAACACCTCGGGGTGCGCCTTCTCGATCTCGTCGAGCAGGATCACGCTGTGCGGGCGCCGGCGGACGCGCTCGGTCAGCTGGCCGCCCTCCTCGTAGCCGACGTAGCCCGGCGGCGCGCCGATGAGCCGCGCGACCGAGTGCTTCTCGGAGTACTCGCTCATGTCGACGCGGACGACCGCGTTCTCGTCGTCGAAGAGGAACTCCGCGAGCGCCTTCGAGAGCTCCGTCTTCCCGACGCCCGTCGGGCCGAGGAAGAGGAAGACGCCGAGGGGGCGGCGGGGGTCGGACAACCCGGCGCGGGCGCGGCGGACCGCGTCCGAGACCGCGCGCACCGCCTCCTCCTGGCCGACGACGCGCTTGCCGAGCGCCTCCTCCATCTTCTGGAGCCGCTCGACCTCGCCCTCCATGAGCTTGTTGACCGGGATCCCGGTCCAGCTCCCCACCACCTCCGCGATCTCCTCCGGCGTGATCTCCTCGCGGAGGAGGCGCGGGCCGCTCGCCATGTCGGACTGGAGCCGCTCCAGCTCGCGCTCGAGGCCCGGGATCGTGTCGTAGCGCAGCTGCGCGGCGCGTTCGAAGTCGCCCTCGCGCTCGCACCGCTTCTCGTCCTCGCGGGCGCGCTCGAGCTTCTCCTTCACGTCGCCCACGCGCTGCATCTGCCCCTTCTCCTTCTTCCACTGCGCGGTGAGCCGGTCGGCCTCGGACTGGAGGTCCGCGAGCTCCTTCTCGAGCTGCTCGAGACGCTCCTGCGAGCCGCGGTCCTTCTCCTTCTGGAGGGCTGCGCGCTCGACCTCGAGCTGCCGGATCTTCCGGACGACCTGGTCGAGCTCGGTCGGCATCGAGTCGATCTCGATGCGGAGGCGGCTCGCCGCCTCGTCCACGAGGTCGATCGACTTGTCCGGCTGGAAGCGGTCGGAGATGTAGCGGCTCGAGAGGCGCGCCGCCGCCACGAGCGCGGCATCCTGGATCCGTACGCGGTGGTGCACCTCGTAGCGCTCCTTCAGGCCGCGCAGGATCGCGATCGTGTCCTCGACGCTCGGCTGGCCGACGAAGATCGGCTGGAAGCGGCGCTCGAGCGCCTTGTCCTTCTCGACGTTCTTCCTGTACTCGTCGAGCGTGGTCGCGCCGATGCAGTGCAGCTCGCCGCGCGCGAGCGGTGGCTTGATCAGGTCGCCTGCCCCCGAAGCCCCCTCGGTTGCCCCCGCGCCGACGATCGTGTGCAGCTCGTCGATGAACAGGATGACCTCGCCCGCGCCCGCCTGAAGCTCCTTCAGGAGCGCCTTCAGCCGCTCCTCGAATTCGCCGCGGTACTTGGTGCCGGCAAGCAGCGCGCCGACGTCAAGCGCCAGCACGCGCTTGCCCTTGAGCCCCTCCGGAACGTCGCCGGCGACGATCCGCCGCGCGAGCCCCTCGACGATCGCGGTCTTGCCCACGCCCGGGTCCCCGAGCAGGACGGGGTTGTTCTTCGTGCGGCGCGACAGCACCTGCATCACGCGGCGGATCTCCGCGTCGCGGCCGATCACCGGGTCGATCTTGTTCTGCCGGGCGAGCGCGGTGAGGTCGCGGCAGTAGCGCTCGAGCACCTTGTACTTCGATTCGGGCTCCTCGTCCGTGACGCGCTGCGCCCCGCGGATCTCCTTCAGCGCGGCGAGGAAGCCCTCGCGGGTGACCCCCGCCTTGCCGAGCAGCTCCTTCGATTCCTTGTCGGCGAGCAGCGCGAGGAGCAGGTGCTCGACCGAGACGTACTCGTCGGTGAGCTTTTTCGCGGTCTCGACGGCCTCGTCGAGGACGCGCGAGAGGCGGCGCGACAGGCGCACCTCCCCCGCGCCCCCTCCCGTCACCGCGGGCGCGCGCGCGAGCGCGGTGGTCGCGCCTGCCCGGAGCGCGGTGATGTTCGCACCGAGCCGCTCCAGCACGCTCGGCACGACTCCTTCGCGGTCCTCCAGCAGCGCGAAGAGCAGGTGCTCCGGCGAAAGCTCCTGGTGGTTGCTCTTCTCCGCGAGGAGGCGCGCGGCGTTCACGGCCTCGCG
>DASUGR010000212.1:0-5393 GCA_036273915.1 Planctomycetota bacterium
CGCGGCGCCGCGGACGCCGGGCTCTTCCCGGTCTGGCTCGGCGGCCCCCCGGCCCCCCTCGTTTCCGGCGCGGTGGCGGCCGACTGGGCCCAGGTCCTCGCCCTCTGGAAGAGCGGCGCGCCCCCGCGCGTCTCATGAACCAAGGAGGTTCCCATGCGGTTGCCGGTTCTCGTTCTCTCGCTCGTGCTCTTCGCCTGCGTCTCGTCGTCGGCGCAGACGCCCGAGGTGAAGCAGGTGACGATCACGATCACGAAGGACGAGCAGGTGTCGCAGTTCCTCGATGCCGCGGCGCTCCTCGTCGGCAAGCCGATCCTCTACGACCCGGTCAGCCAGAAGCTGCAGAGGGGCTCGACGATGGGCGTGGACGTGATCCACGCCGTGCCGCCGGGGAAGGAGCTCGATCTCGTCCGCGCGATCCTCGCGTTCTACGAGATCACGCTCGTCCCGATCGGCCCGAAGGGCTACGAGATGTACCTCGCGATCGACTCGCGCTCGACGAACAACCTCGTCAAGAACAAGGCGGAGTTCGTGCCGTACGAGAACCTCGAGCAGCACGCGGACCGCGACGGCTTCTACATCATGACGTCGATCCCCGTGCGCTACGTGGAGAACCTGACCCTGCTCCGCACGGCGCTCTCGACGATGGTCACGCCCGCGGGCATCGGCCGCGTGCACGAGGTGCCGGGCTCGAACCGGATCGTGGTCATGGACTACGCGCCGACCGTCGTGGCGATGGCGCGCCTCGTGAAGGAGCTGGACGTCGAGCCGCAGCCGGTCGTCACGCAGACGATCGTCCTCCAGCACGCCGAGGCGTCGGCGCTCGCGGCGACGCTCAAGGAGCTCTTCATGGGCGAGGTCCCGAAGCCCGACCCCCGCCAGCAGCAGATGCCGTCGCGCACGGGCGTGCTCCCGCGCATCGCGGCGTACGAGCCGCGCAACGCGATCGTCGTCGTCGCGACGGAGAGCGACCTCGCGCGGATCCGCGAGGTGGTGAACCAGCTCGACATCCCGCCGGCGGGGTAAAGCGGGGGGGCTTCGGGGGCCCGCCGAGCCGGCGGGCCCGAACCCCCGAACCCCTACGCGACTTGGTGCAGGTGCACGTCCCGTTGCGGGAACGGGATCGTGACGCCCTCCTTGTCGAATGCCCTCTTGACCTGCTCGTTGACGTCGAAGAGGACGTCCCAGTAGTCGCCTCCCGTCGACCACGGCCGGACGTAGAGGTTCACGCTCGAGTCCGCGATCTGGCCGACGACCACCTGCGGGGGGCTCTACGCGCGGTAGCCGGCCGGGCGCGCCAACGTGCCGCGCGCAAACACGATTGCACGGAATCCATGCAACGTGTACAATACCCGCGGTGATCGTCTCGTTCGGCGACGCAGCGACCGAGGATCTCTACCACAACGTGCGGTCGGCGCGCGTCCGTAGGTTCCCGGCTGACGTCGCAGAGCCGGCGATCGAGAAGCTCGACATGATCCACGCCGCGAGGGAGCTGCGGGACCTCAGGTCGCCCCCCGGCAACCGCCTTGAGGTCCTTCGGGGCGACCGCCAAGGGTTCCACAGCATCCGCGTGAACCGCCAGTGGCGTGCCGTCTTCCGATGGAAGGACGACGGCGCCCACGACGTGTCCTTGATCGACCACCACTGAGGTGTCCATGCTTCCGAAGAACAGGATCCCCACGCACCCCGGCAAGATCCTCCGCGAGCATTTCCTGCGGCCGATGAAGCTATCGCAGGTGCGCCTCGCGGCGCATCTCGGGATCCCGCTCCAGCGCGTCAACGAGATCGTGCGAGGGAGGCGAGGAGTGACGCCCGAGACCGCCTGGCTGCTCTCGCAGGCGTTCGGAACGACGCCGGACTTCTGGATCAACCTGCAGACCGCGCACGATCTCGCGAATGCACGGCCGCGCCGCCGCGTCGCGCGCGTCAAGGCCGCCGGCTGACCCGGGCTGTTCCTCGCGGCCGTCAGCCGAAGAAGCCGCCGCCGCGGAAGCCGCCGCCTCCGCCCGGCGACGGCGGCGCGGGGATCGGCACGCGCATCCCGAAACCGCCCGCGTCGCTCCGGCCGAGGCCGAGGATCGCGAGCGCGCGGTACCACGCCGTCCGATAGCGCGAGGGCTTCCTCACCTCGATCGGCCGCGGCGGGTCGCTCTCCTTCGCGAGCTTCTCCTCGATTCCGATGCCGGCCTCCTGCCACCGGCGCAGCACGTGCGCGAGGTCGTCCATCAACGGGTCCTCGCGGAGCACGACGGCGTGGCGGAGCCCGTGCGAGAGGAGCAGGTTTGCGGACGGGAGGTCCTGCGGGAACACCATCCAGCGGTTGTCGAGCTTGCCCGGCGCCGCCGCCCGCCCCGGCGGGAACCTCCGCGCGTCGAGCAGGAACGCGGGCGGCGCGGACGCGGGGAGGCGCATGCCCTGAAGCGTCTCCGCGCCCGCCGCGAGCGCCGCGAGCAGCGGCTCCTGGTCGACGCCCGCGCCCGCCCCGTGCACCCCGTTGTAGAGCGGCACGGGCCGGTGCCCCTTCGCCGCGAGCGCGACGCCCGCGGCGACCGACATGATCCCCGGAAGGTCGACGACCACGACCGACCCCTCCCGCGCCCACCCCACTTCTGTCGCCGGGAGCGTGACGGTCCGCTCGAGGCGCCCCGCCGACGCGAACAGCACCGGCTTCGCCCACGGCGACCACGGCGAGCCGGCCGGCGCCCAGATCCCGAAGAGGCTCTCGCCTTCAGACGACATGGCTCCCCTCCCGCACGAGCACCGCGGCGTCCTGCGCGCGCCCGTCGATGAGCGGCCGCGGCGCGACCCGCCCGTAGGCGCCGGCCGCGCGCCCGTCGACCGTGAACACGCCGACGCACGCGTGGACGGCGCCCGCGGCCGTCTCGACGGGCACGGACTCGAACCGGCGCTGCGACACCCAGCGGCCGGGATGCCAGCGCGCGTCGCGCACGGCGGCGCGGAGCTCCTTCGGCTCGGCGACGCCGTAGAGGCCGATCGCCTCGCCCACCCGCCCGAGCGCGGGCTTCAGGATCCATGCGCCGTCGGGCGCGGGCGCGTCGCGCGGCGAGCGCGTCTCCGGCAGCAGCGCGCGCCACGCGTCGAGCGGCGTCTCGAGCGCGTCCCACGCGAGCGGCAGCCGCTTGCTCTGCGTGAGGATCGCGTACGCGGGGTTGCCGACGGGCGTCCTCCCGCCGCGGAGGAGGTGCGGCCACCCGCAGGCGGCCGGCGTCTCCGGCAGCCACTCCGCGGGGAAGAAGCGGAGGAGGAGATCCGCGGGCGCGTCGAGCCAGTCGCACGCAATGCGCGCGCGGCCGTCCTCCCAGCGGAGATGCGCGGGGCTCACGAGGCACGTCCTGAGCCCGCGCGCCTCGAGAGCCTTCGCGAGGTACGCCATGACCTGCCGGTCGTCGGTGTACGCGGTCGCGTGCACGAGGCCGACGAGCGCCTTCGGCGCCGTCGCGCGCGCGACCGCGTCGGCGAGCGCGCGGGTCGGGTCGCCGGCCGGCGCGAAGCCCGCGTAGTGCGCCGCGACGAGCCGCGCGATGCCGGAGGACTCGATGAAGCCGCCGGGGACGTCGCTGTTCACCTCGGAGACGCGCCAGCCCTCCGCGGTCGGGTGGAAGTCGAAGCGCATCACGCGCGCAGCGCCGGGTGTGGCGCCGAGCCGCGGGACCTCGGCGACCCGGCGGCGCAGCTCGCGCGGGAGGCCGAGCCGGCCGTGGAGGTCGGGGCGCGCGAGCAGCTCCGCCTCGGCGGCGAGCGTCTCCCGCGCGAGCGCCTCTGCGGCGCCGGCGAGCTCGTCCCACGCCCGCGGCTCGAGCGCGAGCGGGAAGGGCGCCAACGCCGAGGCGTCGCCGACCTGCGGGTCCCACTTGCAGCAGTCGAAGATGGCGCGGCGCCGCACGGCCTCGCGCGCGGCGTCGTCAAGCGGCGGCAGGCTCGCGATCACCGGAAGTCCCCGAGGTGCGAGACCCACGCGACCGCGGTGCCGAGGTAGACGAGCGCGGGCGGGAGGCCAGCGAGCGCGCTTCGCGAGGGCGTCTCCGCGGTCGGCGCGAACGCCCACTCGAAGCCGATGGCGAGAAGCGCGATGGCGCCGGCGGGCCATCCGGCGACAAAGAAGTCGCGGATCGTCGCGTCGAAGGAGTGCCAGTCGCCCGCGACGGCGCGGCCGAGGACGAGTCCGATGGCAAGGAGGAACGCGCCGAGCCGGACGCCGGAGGCGGGATCGCGGTCGACGGTGACCGCTTCGGACGGCGCGACGGTCACCTCGAGGAGCCACCAGAGGCCGAAGAGCGCGCCGGTGGAGAGGAGGCCGCAGAAGACGACGACCCACCAGCCGGGTCCGTCGCCGATGTTGCCGCCGGCGAAGCAGAGGGTGAGTCCCAAAAGCGCGCCGAGGACGGGCCAGAGGGCGGCGCGGTTGCCGCGCTCGATGACGTCGTCGCGCGCGCTGACGCCCAGGTAGGGGACGAGGCTCATCGCGAGCCCGACCCATGCGGCGCCCATGACGGCGTAGTAGAAGATGTAGAAGAGGTCGACGCGGACGTCGAAGGACGCGAAGAGCACGAGCACGGCGACGAGGACGGCGAGGCAGGCGAGGGGCGCGAGGAGGAGCGACCTGCGGAGCGCGGGGACGGCGGCGAGTCTGGCGACGCGACTGGCCTCACGCGCCCAAATGTGCCATCGTGCGCACGCGGCGATGCCCGCGAGGATGAGGACAAGAAGCTCCGACGACGCCAAGACAGGATTCTATCGCCCGAGCGGCCGCGCTATTCGCGCCATCGGGCGGGAAGTGGGGGGGTCCGGGGGGCAGCGAGCCCGCGCGGTCACCGCGGAAGCAGCGTCACGGACCCTGCGCAGTGGCGTGTGGCGCAAACCAGCGACCCCGTGGTTGTCGATCCGCCCAGGCGGGCCCGACGCGAAGCGCTCCGAATGCGCGATGCGGCATTACCTTGGCCGATTCTACCGGGCATGCCCGGCGCGGCAAGCGCAAGCATGACGTCGCGCGCACTCTCGCGCTCTCGCGTGCTCATGTCGTGCACTCGGCGTGCGCTACCTCTCCTCGGCGTCGAGTTCCCGAACCCGCGCCCACCCGTACCAGTCGAAGAGGGCGACGAGCGCCTCCGTCTCAGCGCGGGTCGCCGGAGGCGCGCTGTCGAGTTGCCGCTTCGCTTCCGCGCGGGCAACTTGGAAGGACACGTCTCCGAGCCGGGCACGCAGCAGCAGACGCAAGATCGCGAGGTCAGGGGCCGCAGCCTCTTCAAGTACCTCGATCTCACGCTTGAGGTGTCGCGCGCGGACCGCGGCCACCCCTTCGCCCGGCGACGCAGGCGCGGCTGGCCTATCCCTCGGCTCCTCTGTCAGCTGGCGCCGCGGCGAAAGCAGCCACTCCT
>DASUGR010000213.1:0-18108 GCA_036273915.1 Planctomycetota bacterium
CGCGACCTCGCGGACACGCTGAACCTCTCGGGCGGCGACAACACGCTCGGGACGGAGCAGCCGGTGATGTTCAGCGACTACTTCGACGTCGCCTTCAAGTCGACGACGCCGACGCCGGACATCGAGGCGAAGTACCCGTTCACGGAGGATCAGTACCTGAACGCGTTCTTCGTGCCCTACAGGGTGGGCGTCGACCTCACGCCGCTCAGCTTCCGTCTGATCGTGGAGGCGACCGACACCCGCGGGACGCCGACGGACAGGACCGACGACGTGATCGCGCGCAAGGCGTACATCGTGCGCGTCCAGATCCCGGACATCGCGATCGACACCGGCGTCCTCCCCGCGGGCCAGGCGGGCGTGCTCTACAGCGTGCAGGTCGCGCTCAGCGGCGGTGTGCCGCCGCTCTTCACGGACCTCGAGTGGGTCGACTCGGCGGACGACCTGCAGGCGACGCCCGGGACCCCGCTCACGAAGGACCTCCTCGGGATCGAGCTCAACCCGAAGACGTGGCAGTTCATCGGCGCGCCGCGCGCGGCCGCGCCGGACGCGGACCCGTCGACGATCACGGCGGACGGCCCCTCCGTGGAGCTGACGGTCCGGGCGTGGGCGCAGGTCATGAACCCGACGCAGTCGGGCGTGGCGCTCGTCCCGACGGGGAACACCGGGGAGCGTGACGGCACGCTCGATCCGGATGGCGCGGGCCCCGCGCCGGCGAAGGCGGGGCGCCACCGCACCTACCAGGTGAACTTCGAGCTTCCGACGATCCCCCTGATCACGAACAGCTCGCTGAAGCCCGGCATCGACGGCCAGGCGTATCCGGGCGACCGGATCGTGGGCACCGGCGGCGTGCCGCTGCTCGCGCCCTATCCGGTCGGCTTCTTCGACGCCTCGCCCGACACGCCCTATCCGAGCGCTTCGGCGCAGCGCGCGTACGAGTGGAGCTCCGAGTACACGCAGGACACGAGCCCGCAGAACACGCCGGGGGCGGTGGTTCCGGGGCTCCCGTACAACCTGACGATGGTGACGAGCTCGGCCTTGGCGACGAACGGCACCATCACGGGGACGACGTTCGACCGGGGCTTCCACCCGTGCCGCTTCATGGGGCACGACTATTACGTCGGCAACATCGCGGCGGCGCCGCCGCACGCGACCGCGTACCAGACGCAGTTCGAAAAGACGCTCGCGCTGTCGGTCTCGCCGGACGAGGCGGTGTACCTCCGGGGCGTGCAGACCTCGGAGGCGAGCGGCGGCACGCCCGACGGCCTCGCGGATTCCGCGCAGATGAGCGAGCCGCGGATGGTCCCGATCATGCTCGGGGTCGGCCTCTTCTCGGTCGACACCGGCAAGACGCCGCAACGGAACGCCCAGCTGCCTGCGACCTTCGACATCCTCCCGGTGCTGATGCCGAACGGCGGCACCGACACGCACAACCGGATGTCGCAGCCGCAGGTCCGCGGCTTCTGGCCGGCGGAGTCGGACCGCGAGGTGCAGTGGTTCTACTACCCGAGCCTCGGCACGGACCAGGCGTGGAAGCACCTCCAGCAGGAGTTCACGTGGCTCCAGTGCCCGGACGCCGAGCAGCGACGCGTCTACATGTGGGCGGAGGGCACGACGGTCACCGCGTGGAACTCCTCGAACTGGAACCAGCGGTTCCAGCAGCTCGACGCGGCGAAGAAGCGCGGCGTGATGATCCTCAACCCCGCGACGGGCAAGGTCCACGTCCCGGCGCTGCTCGACCCGACCTCGGACGGGGACCACGGCGTCCTCTTCGGGGCCGAGGCCGTCGTCGGCGGCCGCAGCACCGCAACGACGGGCACCTACGGCTACATCGAGGGCTGCTTCTATACGAAGGTCTACTACTACAGCCAGACGGACACGCGACACGACCGCATGGCGCACATCCACGGCGGCGGGACGTACATCCAGACGTACAACACGACCAACGTGTCGAGCTCCGGGTACTACATGCAGAGCCTCGGCCGGACGGAGACGTCGGTCGCGATGTCCGCGGACGGCAAGTGGTGCGCGACGGCCCTCGTGGGCATCGCCGCCAAGGGCCCGGACCAGCAGAAGTTCCTCCTCTGGAGGACGGACAACCAGCCGATCCCGTGGGCGAACAGCCTCGGCTACACGGAGGGCGTGCCGTGGGTGGACGAGTCATGGGCTGTCCACGCGTACAACGACAACCCGCGGGCGGTCATCGTGAAGGTCGGCGGCCAGGCGGCGAGCGGCGTCACGATCTCGCAGAACCAGCGCTACCTCCTGCCCGACTCGCTCATGTTCGTCGAGAACGGCATCCTGTTCCTCAACGAGCCGCAGCTGGGCTACGTCTTCGGCGTGAGCCTCCTCGACGGCCACCTGTCGAGCATCAACCTCAACTCGCGGAGCGGCGTGAACGGCGCCGGGACCGGCCCGACGGTCGACGCGACCATGGGGCAGTACGTCCCGGACACCGACATGCTCGTGGGCGCCGCGGCGCCCCAGACCGTGGGCACCCAGTTCGCGTTTGCCGGCAACAAGCCGAAGACGGGCGAGGAGGGTCCGAACCAGGTCGCGTTCGTCGCCGGCACCAACATGTATCGCGCCGCGCTGACGGACCTCGCCGGCAACTACCCGCGGCAGGGCTACGTATCGGCCGGGAACGCCAACAAGTCGCTGCTCTACATTTCGCTCTCCACGGCGGGCGGGACCGGGCTCGATCTCGCGTCCTCGACGCTGCGCGACCTGACCGGCAACAACTCGAACGTCTACGGCGACCTGCTCACCCCGGGCCGGTTCGGCGAGGAGCTGGACCGTCTCGTGCTCTCCGACGACGGCGCCTACGCGGCGGTCGTGCGCGAGATCTCGGTGAACGGCTACTTCCCGTCGACGCTTTACGGCTACTACGGCGGTTTCGCCTGCTACTACCCGTACATCCTGACCCCGCAGTCGTCCTACGACTCGTGGTTCTCCACGCAGGACCTTCTCGTCGTCTCCACGAGCGGCGCGGACATGGACTCGGGCACCTCCGGCACGCAGCACGTCCTCTTCCTCGGGACCGGCACGCAGACGACCACCGCCAAGGGCGGCATGCCCACGTACGCCGTGCAGGCGGCCCACTTCAACGCCGAAGGCCGCCGCATCCACGGCCTCCAGTTCGCGCCGGACGGCCAGCGGCTGATCATCAACTACGCGGGCGGCAGCTACTACAACCCGGCCTCCGGCTACGGCACCACGACGAACTGGCAGCCGTTCAACCCGTGCTACACCTCCTACGGCGTGGGCGACGAGATCAGCGTGAGCCTGGCCTTCCGCAACTCAAGCGGCGCCGCCACGTCCTTCTCCTCCACGTCGAACCTGAAGAACAACCTGCAGGGCCTGACCGGCGTCAGCTCGGTCGGCCAGACGTCGTTCCCGATCGGGGAGACGACGTCCCAGCAGTGCTTCTGGGCGACGTTCCGCAGCGAGGACGGGAACTTCCTCTACTACATCTCCGACGAGATCGACTCGAGCTTGAGCTTCACGAGCGCGAACCGCAACCTGATGGTGGGGTTCAACATCTCGGCGGGGCCGATCGGGCTCGGCACGACGTTCTCGCCGGTCCGCAACCCGTTCACGCCCTTCACCACGCACCCGAGCACGATCGGCTTCGAGCAGTTCGACTGCAACGCGTGGAACTACGAGAACCGCTTCGCGGCCGCGCCGGGCGGCGTGTTCTTCAACGGCCGCGACGCGAGGGGCATCCTGTGCGTCATCGGGAGCGACGCGAGCGCCGGCGCGGGAAGCGCGACCGACCTCGAGGTCTACGTGATGGACACGAACCTCGGGACGAACCTCGCGGTCCTGACGTCCTCGGTGACGTCCGGCTCGGGGAACGCGATCAACCACCTGTACCTGTCGGCGGACGGCAACATGCTCGCCGGCCAGGTATCGAAGTACGGGGCCAGCAGCGCCACGACCCGCATCCAGCTCAACAACAACTCCGACATCTTCGTCGTGACCAACATCCACGACGTGCTCGCGGGCGCGACGCCCAACGCGATCGTGGTGAGCGCCGGGCAGTCGCACGGCTCCACGGTCGCCTTCGTCGGCGACGTGACGCCGGCCGGCCCGCAGGCGCTCATCTACAGCGCTGCCCCGTCGGGCACCTCGAACTCGCAGTGGGCCCAGCGCAACCTCAAGGCGGTGCCGCTCGTGGCGGGGGCCATCCCGGCCACGCTCGACGCCACCAAGTCGACCTACGCGGTCCTGTCGGGAGGCAGGAAGCTGGACGACGACGCAACGAGCGCGGACTAGCGACTCCAAAGCGACGGCGCCACCCGTCGTCGCTCTCTCTCGGATCGGGCGCCCCACCGCAACGGGGGGCGCCCACTTTTTTCGGGGGGAGTCGCGGGGGGGGCCGGGGGGGGCCGCGTACGGCGGGGCTTGAGGGCCTCCCCCGCCCGCATACAATCGCGGGGTTCGGCACGGCCCGGGGACGGGCCGCGCCCCGGCTCTCCCTGTTGTCGCGGCGGTCGCGACGCCGGGAAGTGCCGGCGTGTGGAGGCCCCCGATGCACAAGAAGCCCGCTCGCGCGCTCGCGCTCCTGTTCCCGCTCCTGCTCGCGCCGGCCGCCGCGGCGGCGGACGAGTCGACGCAGGGGCTCCGCTACCCGAGCCTGACGCCCGACGGCAAGTCGATCGCGTTCTGCTACCGCGGGGACGTGTGGATCGCGCCGCGCGACGGCAAGGGCCCGGCCCAACGGCTCACGATCCACGAGGAGCAGGACACGCTCTCCAGGGTCAGTCCGGACGGGCAGGAGATCGCGTTCACGTCGAGCCGCAGCGGGAACTACGAGGTCTACGTCATGCCCGTGACCGGCGGCGAGCCGAAGCAGGCTACCTTCCACTCGGGCGTCGACATCCTCTGCGACTGGTCGCCCGACGGGAAGCGGCTCCTCATCGCGTCGAACCGCGACCTCGGCGGCCAGGAGCTCGACCTCTACGAGGTCAACCTGGCGGGCGGCACGCCCCGCCGGCTGACCGTCGACGGCGCCCGCGAGGCGAGCTACTCGCCCGACGGGACGCGCATCGTCTACGCGCGCGGCTCCAACACGATCTACTGGGACAACTACGCCGGATCGGCCAACTTCGACCTCTACGTGCTCGACGTGAAGGGAGGGACGCCGCTCCGCCTGACGGACACGCCCGGCAACGAGCGGTGGCCGTTCTTCAGCGCGGACGGGCGCCGGATCCGGTTCACGGCGGAGGAGAAGGGGGTCGCGAACTTCTACGAGATGCCGGCCGAGGGGGGCGAACGCAAGCAGCTCACGAAGTACACCGACGACGTCCAGCGGCCGGACCTGGCCTGGGACTGGAAGACCGTCGCCTTCGAGCTCGTGGGCCGGCTGTACGTCGCGGACCTCGACGCCCCGGCGGAGAAGCCGACGCCGCTCCCGCTCAAGGTCCAGAGCGACGTCCGCGACAGCGGCCTCGAGCTGCGGACCATCACGTCGGGCGGCGAGCACGTCCACGTGAGCCCGGACGGCCGCCAGCTCGCCTTCTCGCTCCACGGCGACATCTGGATCATGCCCGCCAACGGGGGGGAGGGACGCCAGGTCACGTCCGGCCCCGGCAACGACCAGTGGCCGCGCTTCAGCCCCGACGGCGGGAGGATCGCCTATTTCTCCGACAAGGCGGGCAGGAACGGCAACGACATCTACGTCGTCGACCTGAGGACGGGCGCGACCGCGCAGGCCACCAACTCCCCGAACGACGACTTCTTCCAGAACTGGTCGCCGGACGGGAAGCGGCTCGTCTTCACCTCGGACCGCACGAACAACAAGGAGATCTGGGTCGTCGACATCGAGAGCGGGCAGCAGACGCAGCTGACGAGGGACGAGGCCGCGGATGACGATCCCTCCTTCTCGCCGGACGGCAAGCTCATCGCCTTCGACTCCGGACGCGGCGGGTCGCAGGCCATCTACGTCATGAACGCCGACGGGAGCGACGTGCGCCGGGTCTCCGGCGGCGGCGGCTTCTTCCAGGTGCCGTCGTTCTCGCCGGACGGGCGGATGATCGTGTTCGAGTCGATGAACCCGGGCACCGGCACCTCCGGCGGCCTCTACGTGGCCGGGGTCACCGGCGGCCAGACGATGCAGATCTCGGAGGACGGCTCCGGCGCCTCCTGGGGCCCGCTCGGCGACTACATCTACTTCGCCGCCGAGCGCGGCGGCGAGGCGGGCGCCTACCGCGTCGCGGCGCCGAAGGGCGTGTTCGCGGGCGAGCGGATCCCGTTCATCGGACGCATCCAGGTCGATCTCAGGAAGGAGCTCGAGAACCTGTTCGACGAGGCGTGGACGACGCTCCGGAACGGCTTTTACGACCCCAAGATGCACGGCGTCGACTGGGAGGCCATGCGGAAGAAGTACCGCGCCTGGGCGATCGACGCGGAGAACAAGGACGAGTTCTTCAACATCATCCGCCAGATGCTCGCGGAGCTCGGCGCGAGCCACTTGGGCATCGGCGGAGGGCCCCGCTCGAGGGTCACGCCCGCGGTGGCGCCCACCGGCTACCTGGGCGCGGACTTCGCGCCGGATCCGGAGCCGTCCGGGGCCCGCCGCATCGTGCACGTCCTCGCGCACGGTCCCGCGGACAGCGCGGGGCTGCGCGTCGGCGACCTCGTCACGAGGATCGGCGACACGGAGCTGAAGCCGGACACCAACCTCGACAAGCTGCTGTCGGGCACCGTCGGCAAGGCGCTCCCGGTGTCCTACCGGCCGCGCACCGCCGCGGGCCTCGAGGCGGAGAGGGCGGTCCAGATCGTCCCCTTCCCGGCCGGGAAGGTGAGCGAGCTCCTGTACGACGATTGGGTCGAGACCTGCAAGCGCCGCGTCGAGGAGGCCACGAAGACGAAGGACGGCGAGGTCGGCTACATCCACCTGGACCAGATGAACGGACCGAACCTCCAGCGCTTCATCCAGACCGTCCAGCAGTGGGCCAGCAACCCCAAGATCAAGGGGATGATCCTCGACGTCCGCAACAACGGCGGCGGCAACATCCACCAGCCGCTGATCCAGATCCTCACGGCGCGCCCGCTCGCGCGGGTGACCGTGCGCGGCCGCGACCCCGGCGTGCAGCCCGACACCTACTGGGACCGCCCGGTGACGCTCCTCATCAACGAGCGCTCCTTCAGCGACGCGGAGGTGTTCCCCTTCATGTTCCGCGAGGCCCGCTGCGGCAAGATCGTCGGCGTCCCGACCGCGGGCGGCGTGATCGGCACGAACGACATCACCCTCTCCGACGGGAGCACGTTCCGCGTGCCGCGCACGGAGTTCCGGACCCTCGACGGGCGAGACCTCGAGGGCATGGGGATCCCGCCCGACTACCTCGTCGTGGAGACGCCCGAGGACCGCATCGAGGGCCGCGATCCGCAGCTCACGAAGGCGATCGAGGTCGTCATGGCGGAGGTCGCGGAGCGCGAGAAGAGCGCGCCGAAGAAGCCGGAAGCGCAGCCGCAGCCGGCCGCGCCGAGCCCCTCCCCCGCGCCCCCTCCCGATCCCACCGCGGGCGCGATGAACCCGCTCGCCGACGCGCGCGCGGGCGAGTGGGTCCGCTACAAGATCACCGGCGACGACGGCACGGAGACGACGATCAAGGTCACGGTGTCCCGCGTGGAGGGAGGCGAGGTCTTCTTCACCAAGGAGATCGAGCACGGGCCGGCCACGCAGGCCCCGTTCCCCGAGCGGGCGGCGCAGAAGGCGCTCCTCGACGTGCTGCCGCAGTTCGGCGAGGTCCTCGGCCACTCGGTGACCCGCGCGAGGGTGGGGGACGCCGACGCGGAGGTCGTCGAGGCGCGCGTGAAGTGGCCCGAGGGCGCCGAGATCACGCTCCGCTTCAGCAACGCGGTCCCCGCGTACGGCCTCGTGCGCGTCGAGGCGGGCAACCGCGTCATCGTGGAGGCGATCGAGTGGGGCGCGCCCGCGGCTCCGGCGGCGCCGGAGAACCCGCTGTTCGACGCGCAGACGGGCGAGTGGGTGAAGGTGCGGCTGACGATGCGCGGCCAGAGCGTCGAGATGACGCGGCGCGTGGTCTCGGTGTCGGACGACGAGGTGGCGATCCTCCTGAACATCAACGGACAGGAGCAGGAGGAGCGGCGGCCCCGCACGCGCCTGCTCGCCCCGGTCGACGGGTCGCCCGCGACCTACGGCCACGAGCCGCTCACCGTCAACGGGCATGAGCTCGACTGCGTCGTGATGACCTTCACCCGCGCGGGGGCGGAGGAGAAGGCCTGGTTCTGCAACGAGGTGCCCGTGACCGGGGTCGTCCGCCACGAGCGCGCGGGGAGCGTCATCCTCGAGCTGCTCGACTGGGGCAAGGACTAAGGAGCCGTGCGAGGACAGATGCGTCAAACACGCACGACGACCAAGAGAGGGGGCTCCGGGGGCATGCGACGCAAGGCCATCGTCCTTCTTCTCCTCGCGCTGGCCGGCTGCAAGGGGCACCGCAGCGCCCAGGGCCCGCGGGCCTATCCCGCGGCCGCCGAGGGCGCCGTCGTCGACACCTACCACGGCACCGCCGTCGCCGACCCCTACCGCTGGCTCGAGGACGAGAACTCGCCCGAGACCCGCGCGTGGATCGAGGCGCAGAACAAGATGACGCGGAAGTACCTCGACGACCTGCCCGGCCGGTCGCGCATCCGCGAGCGGCTCGAGACGCTCTGGAACTTCGAGCGCTTCGGCGTCCCGAGCGTGGCGGGCGGCCGCTACTTCTACGCCCGGAACGACGGCCTCCAGAACCAGTACGTGCTCCTCGTCGCCGAGGCGGTCGACGCGGAGCCGCGCATCCTCCTCGACCCGAACGCGTTCTCGCCCGACGGCACGGTCTCGCTCTCCGGGCGCTGGCCGAGCCCCGACGGCAAGCTGCTCGCCTACGCGCTCTCGAAGGGCGGATCCGACCTGCGCGAGATCTTCGTGCGCGACGTCGACACCGGCACCGACCTCGTCGACCACGTCCGCTGGACGAAGTTCTCGGACGCTGCGTGGACCGCGGACAGCAAGGGCTTCTTCTACGTGAAGTTCCCCGAACCCAAGGAGGGCGAGGCGCTCAAGGCCGTGAGCGAGAACGGCAAGATCCTCTACCACGCGGTCGGCACGCCGCAGGAGGAGGACAAGGTCGTCTACGAGCGGCCGGACCATCCCCAGTGGGGGCTCTATCCGGGGGTCACGGACGACGGGCGCTACCTCGTGATCTGGGTCGACACGAACGAGTCGAACAACAACGGCGTATTCCTCAAGGACCTCGCGAGCGACGGGCCGGTGATCGAGCTGCTCAAGGACATCGATGCCCAGTACTGGCCCGTCGGGAACGACGGCTCGGTCTTCTGGTTCGTGACGGACCTGGACGCGCCGCTGCGGCGGATCATCGCCGTCGACCTCGCGAACCCCGCGCGCGACGCTTGGAAGACGATCGTCCACGAGAGGGCGTACGCCATCGAGGGCGCGTACGTCGTCGGCGACCGGATCGTCGTCCACTACCTGCGGCGCGCGCAGAGCCAGATCGAGCTCTACCAGCTCGACGGGTCGCCCGACCGCTCGATCGTGCTGCCGCGGGCGGGCTCCGCGAGCTTCCGGAGCGACGTCGTCGGGCGCCGCGCCGACCGCGAGCTGTTCTTCGCGTTCAGCAGCTTCGTGGATCCCCCGACGATCTACCGCTACGACTTCGACCGAGGCGCGCTCGCGGCCTTCAAGCGCCCGAAGGTGGAGTTCGACGCGGACCGCTTCGAGACCACCCAGGTCGTGTACCAGAGCAAGGACGGCACGGCCGTCACGATGTTCCTGACGAAGCGGAGGAACCTCGCGAGCAAGAAGCCCGACCTGCCGGTGCTGCTCGAAGGGTACGGCGGGTTCGACATCGCGATCACCCCCCAGTTCAGCGTCGAGGACCTCGTCTGGATGGAGATGGGGGGGATCCTCGCGGTGCCGAACCTCCGGGGCGGCGGCGAGTACGGCAAGGCCTGGCACGAGGGCGGGATGCGCGAGCGGAAGCAGAACGTCTTCGACGACTTCATCGCGGCGGCGGAGAGCCTCGAGCCGAACGGGATCTCGAACCCCAAGCGGATCGCGATCCGCGGGGGCAGCAACGGCGGCCTGCTCGTCGGCGCCTGCATGACGCAGCGCCCCGACCTCTTCGCGGCGTGCCTCCCCGAGGTCGGGGTGATGGACATGCTGCGGTACCACAAGTTCACGATCGGGTACTCCTGGATCCCCGAGTACGGGTCGAGCGACGACCCGGAGATGTTCAAGGTCCTCTACAAGTACTCGCCCTACGCGAACCTCCGGAAGGGCACGCACTACCCCGCGACCCTCGTGATGACCGCGGACCACGACGACCGCGTCGTGCCGCTCCACAGCTTCAAGTTCGCAGCCAGGCTGCAGGCGTGCCAGGGAGGGAAGGCACCGGTCCTCATCCGCATCGAGACGAAGGCGGGCCACGGCGCCGGCACGCCGACCGGAAAGCTCATCGACGAGGCGACCGACCGCCTCTCGTTCCTCGCGAAGACGCTCGACGTGGAGGTCAAGCGCCGCTTCTGGAGGAAGGACGACTAGGGGGTCCGGGGGCCGCGCGATCAGGCGAAGGGCTCGGGGGTCACGAGCCCGCCGCAGTAGAGGCACCGGGAGAACCGGCCCGGGATCGTCTTGTTGCAGTGCGGGCAGCTGCGCGGCGGGCGGCGCACCCTGCCGTCGAGGACGCCGTCGCTCTCGTCCACCTCGACGATGCGCTTCGCGAGCTCCTCGTCGGTGACCTGGAGCCGCTCGCGCAGGAGCGTCCACATCGCCTCCATGGTGACGAGCGCCCGGTCGAGGCGCTGCTCGACGCTCTCGGCCTTGGCCTGCGCGCGCTCGGCGCCCGACGTGACCTCGACGCCCGGGTAGGGGGGACGGTAGGAACCGAACATGTGCATGGGGAGAGTATCGCAGATGGAAAGCGGGGGGGCCGGGGGGCGGAAGCGGTAGACTCTTCCGCGTGGCGCCGCGGCCGAATGTCAAGGCGATCCTGATCTGCGACCAGATCATCCACGAGTTCGGCACGAACAAGAAGAGCCTCATCGGCATCTTCGAGGACATCCACATCACGGCGTTCCCGCACAGCTACCCGCGGATCGCCGTGTACGTGAACCTGACGGACGCCCACGGGAAGTACGTGCTCGAGCTGCGGCTCGTGAACAGCGCGGACAACAGCGTGATCGGGAGCGGCAAGACGCCCGAGGTGCAGATCGACAACCCGCTCCGGACCTGCGAGTTCGCGCTGCAGATCCAGAACCTCGTGTTCCGCAACCCCGGCGTCTACGAGTTCCAGGTGTTCGCGAGCGGCGATCTCGTGGCGACGAAGGCGTTCAACGTGAAGCGCGTGCGGCTCGGGACGCCGCCGCCGCTGCCGGGCGTGGAGCCTGGCGCGGGGTAGCGGGGCGCGAGGGCCGCTGGACCCTTCGTCGGGGCGGGTACAATCCCCCGACTTCCCCACGGAGAGGTGTCCGAGTGGTTGAAGGAGCACGATTGGAAGTCGTGTGTGGCAGAAATGTCACCGTGGGTTCGAATCCCACCCTCTCCGCCAGTACCCGAGCCAGCCGCGGGCGGGCATGGCCCGCCCGGTCGGCCGACCGTCAAACGGCCTCAGCGGCCGTCGCCTCCGGGCTCCTCCTTGCGGGCCGGCCGCTTCTCGAGCGGGCCGCGCTCCGGGCCCGGGGGCGGCGGATCGCCAGCCTGCGGGGCCCCGAGAAGCCGCTCCGCCTCCGCCTTGAACGCCTGCGCGCGCTCCGGGAGGCCGCCCTCCCGGAACGAGATCGCGTAGGTCGTCGACCCGCCGGGGATGTCGTGCTTCCTGTCGTCGTCCTGGGGCGGGAGGGCGGGCGGCGGCGCGCCGCCGGCGATCACGATCCGGCGCATGTCGCCGCGCATCATCTCGCGCACGGGATCGCTGCGGGTGATCTTCACCGCGGCGCTCTTGAGGGTGCCGTCCGGCCGCACGACCACCGTCGCCTCCACGTCGAGCACGCGCCCCTCGGCGAACGCCGTCGGGCTGTCGCTCGGCGGCACGACGTCCCGGTCCACCTTGCCGCGGAACACGACGTCGCCCGTCACGGCGTCGCGCGCGGGAACGAGCTTCGCGTCGAAGATGCGCCGCGCGAACGCCTTCGGTTCGAGCAGCGCGGTCAGCTCCGCCCGGAGCTGGTGGAGCGAGAACCGCTGCTCCTCGAACGTCGTGCGCTCGATCGCGCGCTCCCCGTCGACGAAGAGCGCGAAGCCGGGCAGCTCGCTCTCGGAGAGAAGGATCAGCTTGCCGTCCGCGGCCCGCGCGGCCTCCACGCGGCCCTCGAACGGATCCTCCTGCCCCGCGATCCTCGTCTGCATGATGATCATGCCCCCCGGACCCCCCTGGCCTCCCACCGCGGGCTGTTCCGGCGGCTCGTGCTTCACGTCGACCGAGGCGACGACGTTGTCCGCGACCTGGAGCCTCTGGAACGCGCGGGAGAGAAGCACGTTCGGGTCCTCCGCGACCGGCTCCTGCGCGCGGGCCGCGGCGGCAAGAAGGAGGAGGACAAGGGCGAGGCGTTCGAGCATGGCAATCCTCCGGGACCTCCACGTCTACGCCCGCGTCGTGGGGGAAACTCCCGGCGCCCGCTATACTGGACGGCCCGGCGGGCGGAGGCGTCGATGGCCGCGCCCCATGCAGCGGTGTCTCCCGAATCGGGTCAGGTCCGGAAGGAAGCAGCCCTAAGGGATGGCGTCCGGGTGCCGTGGTCAGCGTGGCCGGAGCCTTTGCCCCCGGGTTTTCTCGTCGGAAACGGAGGGGGTCCGGGGGCGGCCGCCGTTGCCGGGCAAGTCGGCCGTATCGAGTAACCTCTACGTTCCGTGAGCTACCTCGTCTTCGCCCGCAAGTACCGCCCGCAGTCCTTCGAGGACGTCTACGGCCAGGAGCACGTCGCGACCACGCTGAAGAACGCGCTCGCGCACGGCCGGCTCGGCCACGCGTACCTCTTCAGCGGCCCGCGCGGCGTGGGCAAGACGACCATGGCGCGGCTCCTCGCGAAGGCGGTCAACTGCCTCGTGAGCCCGGGCGCGAACCCGTGCGGGCAGTGCGAGGCCTGCAAGGGGATCGCGGCGGGCGGCGACGTCGACGTGCTCGAGATCGACGCGGCCAGCAACCGCAAGGTGGAGGAGGTCGAGCCGCTGATCGACGCCGCGCGCTACCTGCCGCAGCGCTCGCCCAAGAAGGTCTTCATCGTGGACGAGGCGCACATGCTCAGCAAGCACGCGTGGAACGCGCTGCTGAAGACGCTCGAGGAGCCGCCGCCGCACGTCCTCTTCATCTTCGCCACGACCGAGCCCGAGAAGGTGCTCCCGACCGTCCGCTCCCGCTGCCAGTGCTTCGACTTCCGGAGCATCGGCGCGGCCGACATCGAGCGGAAGCTCCATCGGATCGCCGACGCGGAGGGGCTCGTGCTGGGGGAGGGGGTGCTCGCGGAGATCGCGGCCCGCTCGACCGGCGGGCTGCGCGACGCGGAGTCGCTCCTCGACCAGCTCGGGAGC
The DNA here is from genome assembly GCA_036273915.1 of Planctomycetota bacterium. Lineage (GTDB taxonomy): Bacteria > Planctomycetota > PLA2 > PLA2 > PLA2 > PLA2. The sequence goes on from DASUGR010000213.1 coordinate 13,547, forward strand.
GCCGCCGCGCCGGGAGTCCCCGTCGAGGTGGCCGATCTCGTCGCGCTCCTCGGCGACACGCCGCGCGACGTGCGCCGCCGCATCCTCGAGCAGGCGCACCGGGGCGCGATGCGCGAGACGCTCGCGGTGGCGGAGGAGATCGTGGGGCGCGGGGCCGACGCGCTCGGGCTCCTGCGCGACCTCTACGGCGACCTGCACGGCATCGCGGTCGCGCGCGCCTGCGGCGAGGAGGGCGAGCCCGGCCTCGAGTGGTGCCTCGCCGCCGCCGAGATCGTGGCGCGGCACGTGGCGCTCGCCGAGCGGTCGCGCGCGCCGCGGGCGACGCTCGACCTCGCACTGCTCTCCGTCGCGCGGCTCGGCGACGTGCGCGACCTCGAGGAGATGGTGGAGCGGCTCGAGCGCCTCTCGGGCGGCGCCCCCGCCGCGGACGACGCGGGGGGGGTCCGGGGGCCGGAGCGGCGCCTGCCGCGGCCCGCAACCCCCGGGGCCCCGGCGCCTCCGCCCGCGCGGACGGCGCCCCCGCCGTCCTCCGCGGCACCCGCGACCGTGGGGCCGGGACGGGCGGGGACGGCGCGGCCCGGCCTGCGGCTCGAGCTGCCCGGCCGGAAGGAGCCCCTTGAGGCCCGGCCCGCCCGGCCTGAGAATGAAGCGTCCCTTCCTTCTCCAGGAGCGACGTTCACGGGGGAGGAGCTGGACCGGGTCCGAGCCCTCCCGCAGGTGCGCGAGGCGCTGCGGATCTTCGGCGGTTTCATCGAGCAGGTAGGGCGGACGGAAGATGGCGAAGTCGTTCGGTGACCTCTCGGGCCTCATGAAGCAGGCCCAGAAGATGCAGGCGGACCTGAAGCGGATTCAGGCCGACCTGAAGGAGCGCGTCGTGGAGGGGCGGGCCGGCGGCGACGCCGTGATCGCCTACGCGAACGGCGCCCAGGAGCTCCTCCAGGTGAAGATCAAGCCCGGGACCGTTGACCCGGACGACATCGAGGAGCTCGAGGATCTCGTCGTCGCGGCCGTGCGCGCGGCGCTCGAGGAGGCGCGCAAGATGTCCGAGGAGGAGACCAACCGGGTCACCGGCGGCCTCGGCGGCGCCCTCGGCATGTAGCGGCCGGAACCGGAGAGGCCGTGTCCGTCCTCCAGACCCTCGTCGAGCGGCTTCTCGACCTCCCGGGCATCGGGCCCAAGAGCGCCGAGCGGATCGCGCACTATCTCGTCCGGCGGCCGCCCGACGAGAGCCGGGCGCTCGCGGAGGCCATCCTCCACGCGGCCGAGAGCCTCCGCCCGTGCAGCATCTGCAGCCACATCGCGGAGACCGATCCCTGCCCCATCTGCGCGGACCCGGCGCGGGCCACGGGCGTCCTGTGCGTCGTCGAGACCTCCCGCGACCTGGAGGCGCTCGAGTCCTCGGGGGAGTTCCGCGGCCGGTACCACGTCCTCGGGGGACACGTCTCCCCGCCCGAGGGCGTCGGCCTCGAGGACCTGAACGTCGCGACGCTTCTCGACCGCGTGGAGAAGGGGGTCACCGAGGTCGTGCTCGCCACGAACCCGACCTTCGAGGGGGAGGCGACCTCCGCGATGCTCTGGCGCGAGCTCAAGGCGCGCGGCGTGCGTGTGACGCGCATCGCACGCGGCATCCCGAGCGGCGGGGAGATCGTCCACATGAACGGCGCGGTGCTCGCCGAGGCTTTGCGCGGTCGCTCCGATATGTCTTGACAAGACCGCTTCGCATCACCGTGAGCCGATTGGCGCGCTCCTTGCTTGCCGCGCACGCGCGCCGGCCTATAATGCGCATGGAACCGGATTTGCAATGCGGCTTGAAGTCTCGCTAGCGCAGAAGCTCAGCCTCCAGCTCAAGCTCGCGCCGCAGATCATCCAGTCCATCGAGATCCTGCAGCTCCCGGCGCTGAGCCTCCAGGAGCTGGTCGAGACGGCGCTCTCCGAAAACGACGCGCTCGAGCGCGTCGACGAGGCGACGCCCGACGCGGCGGCGGCGGAGGAGGCGGCCCCCGAGACCCCCTCCGAATCCAACGGCCGCGACGGCGAGGAGGTGGACGCCATCGCCGACACCCTCGACCGGCTCGAGCGCCTCGAGGCGGCGGCAGACCGGGACTGGCAGGACTTCGGGAGACGCCGCGTCGCGAGCGGCACCGAGGATCCGAAGTTCGAGGCCATGAACAACACGGCGGCGGCCACCACGTCGCTGCAGGACAGCCTCTACGAGCAGTTCATCCTCCTCGATCCCGACGAGGACGACCGGGCGATCGGCCGCCAGATCATCTTCAGCCTCGACGAGAACGGGTTCCTCGCCTATCCGCTCGAGGAGGTCCTCGAGACGCCCGAGCTGCGCAGCCGGTTCGCGCTCGCGGACCTCGAGCGCGTGCTCGCGATGGTCCAGCGGCTCGAGCCGAAGGGCGTCGGAGCGCGGAACCTGCGCGAGGCGCTGCTCCTCCAGCTCGACCGGAAGGACCCCGATCGCGAGCTCAAGGAGCGGATCATCCGGGACTATCTCGAGGACGCCGGCAAGAACAAGCTGCCGAAGATCGCGCGCGACCTGAACGTCCCGGTCACCAGGGTGCGGGAGCTCGTCGACGAGATCGCGGCGCTCGACCCGCGGCCCGGCCGCAAGATCGGCGGCGACCGGAACGCCTACATCCACCCCGACGTCGTCGTCGAGTGGCGCGACGGGCGCTACGAGATCGTCCTCGAGGACAGCTTCTTCCCGCGGATCCGCGTGAGCCCGCAGTACAAGGAGCTGCTCTCGAACAGCGACGACCCGCGGGTGAAGGACTACGTCCGGAAGAAGCTCGAGAGCGCGAAGTGGCTCGTCGACGCGATCCAGCAGCGCCAGAACACGCTGTACCGCGTCTGCGAGGAGGTGTTCCGCGTCCAGCGCGACTACCTCGACTACGGCGAGACGCACCTGCGGCCGCTCAAGATGCAGGAGATCGCCGACCGCGTGGGCATCCACGTCTCCACGGTCAGCCGCGCGATCGCGGACAAGTGGGTGCAGACGCCCCGCGGGATCGTCCCCCTCAAGTACTTCTTCACGGGCGGCGCGGAGACGAACGACGGGGAGACGATGTCCCGGCTCTCGGTCAAGCAGCGGGTGAGGGACATCATCCAGGGCGAGGACCGGAGGAACCCCTTGTCCGACGAGCAGGTCGCCGACGTGCTCAAGCAGCACGGGCTCGACATCGCCCGGCGGACGGTGACCAAGTACCGGAAGGCGCTCAAGATCCCGTCCAGCAGGCAGCGCCGCGAGTGGGAATAGCGCCGCGCGGGAGGGAGCCCAGGGAGCGATGCACGAGGCGGCGCGCGCGGGCTCCGCGGCGCAGCGGCCCTCCGGCTTCCCCTCCCCGGGGACGCGCCGGTGAGCCGCGTCTTCCGGCTCACGGTGGCCTACGACGGCACCGCCTACGCGGGGTGGCAGCTGCAGAAGGGCCGGGCCACCGTCCAAGGGGCGCTCGAGGAGGCCGCCGCGCGCCTCAACGGCGAGCCGACGCAGGTGACGGGCGCCAGCCGCACCGACGCCGGGGTCCACGCGCGCGGCCAAGCCTGCCGGTTCGCGACACCCCACGATCTCCCCGCGGGGCGCGTTCCCCGCGCGCTCAACGGCTTCCTGCCGGACGACGTCGTGGTCACGGCGGCCGCGGATGCCCCCCCCGGGTTCCACCCCGTGAAGGACGCGCGCGGCAAGCTCTACAGGTACAGTCTCCGGGTGGCCAGGGTCGAGGATCCCTTCACCCGGCGGTACGCGCTCCGCATCGCGCGGAGGCCCGATGCCGACGCGATGCGCGCGGCGGCCGCCCTCCTCGTCGGCACGCACGACTTCCGCTCGTTCGAGAAGGCGGGCTCGCCGCGCGAGCACACCGTCCGCACGCTCTCTCGCCTTGACGTCGTGGAGAACGGTGAATACATTCACATCGACCTCTTGGCCAACGGCTTCCTGTACGGCATGGCGCGGAACCTCGCGGGTTCGCTGCTCCGCGTGGGGGAGCGGGGATTCGACGCCGCCGCCGTCTCTACGTGGATCGCGCATCCCCGCCGGGGAAGCGCCGGCCCCATCCTTCCTGCCCACGGGCTGTGCCTGATGGAGGTCTTTTACGACGACCCGATCGGAGGGAACGCATGAAGGTCAACATCGTCGGTCGCCAGATCAAGGTCCCCGAGGACGCGGAAACCTACGCCCGCGACAAGTTCGGGAAGCTCGGGAAGTACTTCGCGGGGATCCAGCACGCCGACGTGATCATGGCGATCGACGGTCACGGGCAGCAGCGCCGCCACGAGGTGGAGGCCTCGGTGACCCTCGGCCACGGCACGCGGCTCCTCGGCCGCGGCGACGGGAACGACATGATGCAGGCCATCGACGCGGCGGAGGCGAAGCTGCAGAAGCAGATCCGCCGCTTCCACGCGCGGCTCAAGGCGCACCGCGACCGGACGCGGATCTCGGACTCGTCCCCCGTCCCTCGGGAGCAGGAGGAGGCGACCTACGAGCAGGTCGTCCGCGAAATGTTGGACGAGGAGGAAGAATAGGTCGATTGCGCATGGCCGCCACCGTTGAAGGAGAC
>DASUGR010000214.1:0-30040 GCA_036273915.1 Planctomycetota bacterium
TACGCGTCGTCGTCCCTCCTTGCCTCGCGCCGTCTCGCTCGGCCTCGGTGTTTGACGCATTTGTTCTCGCACGACGACTAAGGCCCTCGAGACTCCCCCAACGACAAGCGCGGGGGCTTCTGCGCCCCCGCGACGGAAAGCCCGCTACCTGCAGCCGACGGGGATGTCGACGGTCGTGTGGACCTCGGCGATCTTGAGCTCCGGGAGCTGGATCGTCACGGGGTTCTGCGCGGCGCCGAGCGCGATGGCCGCGCCGAGGTTCGTCGTGAACGACTCGATCGGCTGCTTCAGCTTCGTGTGCACCGCGTGGATCTCGGTGCGCGCGAGGTAGCTCGCGCAGATGACCCGCGCCTGCTCGTCGTACCAGGCCTTGGAGTCGTCCGCGAGCTTCCTGACCTCGGGGGAGTTGAGGTCCTCCGCGTAGCGCACGAGGTCGTCGTAGGCGCCCTGCCGCTGCTTCTTGTCGAGCGTCGCGAAGCGCCGCATGATCTTGTTGATGTTGTCGTTGATCCTGCGCCGCTCGTCGTAGCTCTTGCGGAGCTTCTCGTCGCCCTCGATCTGCCGCTTCAGCTCCTCGAGATCATGCTTCGTGTACCAGCGACCCTCGAACTCGACGAGCCCCTTCCTGCGGTTGAGCTCGTCCGGCGAGACCCAGGCGCCCTCGTAGAGCGAGTAGCCGAGCGCGCGCCGCGCGCCGCGGTGGTCGGGGTCGAGGTCGAGGACCTCGGCGTACGCGAGCTTGGCGCGGCTCGCCCAGTCGTTCTCCTCGAGCCAGCGGCCGAACTCGAAGATCGCCTCGGCGTCGTCGGCCGGGAGGCTCGCGAGGCGGTCGTCGAAGTCGTCCATGAAGCTCTTCTTCTTCACGAGCTCCGTGACCTCGGACTTCCTGACGACGTACTTGCCGTCTCGGTCGACGACCGCGTAGCGGTCGCCGTCCTCGAGGACGCGCCCGGAGAGGACCCGGCCGTCCTTCAGGTGGAGCTCGTCCGCCGTGGCCGAGGCGGCGACGATGAGGAGCGGGATGAGGCATGTTCTGCACATCGCTGTCGACCTCTGGAAACGCGGCCCGAGGGGGCCTTGCACGCTCCTGTCATTTTGTCAGAAGGCGTAAGGGCCGCCCCCGGACCCCCCGCCAATTTGGCACGAAGGGAAGGGGCTCCGGGGAGGGGGAACCCTTTTCCTGGCAACGACTTACGCACGGCGGCGACGATTGGCACCCTACTTGGAATCGGGAAGGCTTTCCAGCGGAGGAACCCTAGCTACGTGGTGCGGGCTACGACGTCCATCCTCGTCGCGGACCAGGAGAGCGATTCGCGCTCCCGGCTCCTGCGCGCGCTCCGGCGGGAGGGGTACGAGACCGTCCCCGCCAGCACGGGGGCGGAGGCGGTCGAGCTCGCGAAGAGCCCGCTCGTGAGGATCACGATCCTCGACGTGCTCCTGCCCGACCTGTCGGGCATCGAGACGTTCGAGCTGATCAGCGGGTTCCGGGACGTGCAGGGCATCTTCCTCACGCGGGAACGGACGAAGGAGACGATGGTGCGACTGCTCGACGCCGGGGCCTTCACGGTCCTCGACAAGCCGCCGCGGCTGGACTGGCTGCTGGCGGCGGTGCGGCTGCTCGACCACCGTCTCGAGAGCGAGAACGAAGGGCGGCGCGACCGTGCGGCGCCCCGGAACGACGGAACCAAGGGCGCCGGCGGCTTGCCGGCCTAGAACTGACGCAGGGAGATCGAGGGATGGCGAAGACGCCGAAGATCAAGCCTCTCGGGCAGAACGTGCTTCTGCGCCGGCTGGAGGCGGAAGAGAAGACCAAGGGGGGCATCATCCTCCCCGACACGGCCAAGGAGAAGCCCAAGGAGGGCGAGGTCCTCGCGCTCGGCGAGGGCGAGCTGGACAAGAACGGGAAGCGCAAGGACTTCCAGGTGAAGAAGGGCGACCGCGTGATCTTCTCCTCCTACGCGGGAACCGAGGTCAAGCTCGACGGGGAGGAGTACCTGATCCTGTCCGAGGACGACATCCTCGGCGTGGTGGAGGCGTAGCGAGATGGGCGCGAAACGAATCCTCTTCGACCAGGAAGCCCGCGAGAAGATCCGCACGGGCGTGCGGCGCCTCGCGAAGGCGGTGAAAGTGACCCTCGGGCCCCGCGGCCGCAACGTCGTGATCGCGAAGTCGTTCGGCAGCCCCACGGTGACGAAGGACGGCGTGACCGTCGCCAAGGAGATCGAGCTCGAGGATCCCTACGAGAACATGGGCGCCCAGATGGTGAAGGAGGTCGCTTCGAAGACCTCCGACGTCGCCGGCGACGGCACCACGACGGCGACCGTGCTCGCCGAGGCGATCTTCGAGGAGGGCCTCCGCTCCGTCGCCGCGGGCGCGAACCCGATCTCGATCAAGCGCGGCATCGAGAAGGCCGTGCAGACCGTGATCGGCGAGCTCAAGGAGCAGAGCCGGAAGATCTCCGGGCCGAAGGAGATCGCCCAGGTCGGCACGATCGCCGCCAACAACGACGCCGAGATCGGCAACAAGATCGCCGAGGCGATGGAACGCGTCGGCAAGGACGGCGTCATCACGGTCGAGGAGGGCAAGTCCCTGACGACCGAGATCGACTGGGTCGAGGGGATGCAGTTCGACAAGGGCTACCTCTCCCCGCACTTCGCGAGCGACCGGCAGGCGATGGAGTGCGTCCTCGTGAACCCGTTCATCTTGGTCCACGAGAAGAAGATCTCGTCGGTGCGCGACATCCTGCCGCTCCTCGAGCAGATCGCCCAGGCGCGCCGCCCGCTGCTCGTCATCGCCGAGGAGGTCGAGGGCGAGGCGCTCGCGACGCTCGTGCTCAACAAGCTGCGCGGCATCTTCGACTGCTGCGCGGTCAAGGCGCCGGGCTTCGGCGACCGCCGCAAGGAGATGCTCGAGGACATCGCGGTCCTGACCGGCGGCGAGGCGATCATGGAGGCGATCGGCACCGAGCTCAAGAACGTCACGATGAAGCAGCTCGGCCAGGCCAAGAAGGTGATCATCGACAAGGACAACACGACGATCATCGAGGGCGCGGGCAAGAAGACGGACATCCAGGGCCGCATCGCCCAGATCAAGCGCCAGATCGAGGAGACCACCTCCGACTACGACCGCGAGAAGCTGCAGGAGAGGCTCGCGAAGCTCAGCGGCGGCGTCGCGCAGATCAACGTCGGCGCGGCTACCGAGGTCGAGATGAAGGAGAAGAAGGCCCGCGTCGAGGACGCGCTCCACGCGACGCGCGCCGCGGTCGAGGAGGGCATCCTCCCCGGCGGCGGCACCGCGCTCGTGCGCTGCATCGACAAGGTGGGCAAGATCAAGAGCGAGGACGAGGACGAGCTGATCGGCACCGGCATCGTCCGGCGCGCGCTCGAGGCGCCCATCCGCATGATCGCGGAGAACGCGGGCGTCGACGGCTCGATCGTGCTCGAGCGCGTCCGGAAGGAGAAGGGCGCCTACGGCTACAACGCGATGTCGGGCGAGTACGAGGACCTCACGAAGTCGGGCGTGATCGACCCGACGAAGGTCGTGCGCTGCGCGGTCGAGAACGCGGCGTCGGTGGCTTCGCTCCTCCTGACGACGGAGGCGATGGTCGCCGAGATCCCGGAGAAGAAGGAGAAGGCGCCGGCCGGCGGCGGCATGCCCGGCGGCATGCCCGGCATGATGTAGGTCAACGGTTGACCTGCGTGGACGGCGCAACCGCCCGCGCAGCAAGGAGTTGTGTTTCCGGACCTGCGCCAGCGCTGGCGCAGGTCCGGTCGTTCAGGGGCGGCTCCGGCTGAGTGCGATCGGAGGGTCAGCGCGGCGAACGGGGCCGTCGGGACAAGGGCCCCGGCTTGGAATCCCGGCCGGCGGGACGAGCGGGACGTGCGGAGGGGGCAGCCGTCGACCGACGGCCGCACCTCTAGTCTCATGGCGCCGGCCCGGAGCAGTCCGGGATCGCCATCGCGGTGGGCACGGGCAGCCCCTGCACGGCCTCGCCGCCGTCGAGCTTCCAGAGGCCGCCCTCGCGCACGAGCCGCAGCGTCTGGTCGCGCGAACGGCCCCGCAGGAGGAACGTCGCCTTGACCGTCGCGCGATCGTCCCGTTGCGTCACGTCCGCGACGACGATCGTCAGGGACTTCAGCGGATCGAGCGCCTTCGGGTTCTCGTCCCGCGCCTTCTCGACGGCGGCGACAAGCATCTCGCGCGGCTCCATCTTCTTGAAGCGGGCGAGCCCGGCGGCCTTGAGCTGCGCGTCGGGCACCGTGGCGATCGCGGCCTTGAAGCCGACGAGCGGCGCCGCGAGCTCCCGCTGGCCGCGCGCGGAGAGCATGTCATAGACCGCGCCGATGTCCGCGTGCCGGAGCGCGACCTCGAGGTTCCGGACGGTCTCCTTCGGGTTCCGGCCGGCCTTGGGGGAGGGCCCGCAGGCCGCAACGATGCCCCCGAGGAGGATCAGGATGACACGCGCCCGCACGCCCGTATGATCGGAGGCGAGCCCGGCGGCTTGAGGGGCACGCGGTGTGCACTTCCCACACCGGAAGAGGCTCCGCGGGCCGCTTTCCGGCCCCCGGACCCCCTCGGATTCGAATGGAGGAGACACCATGTCCCTGCGGCGCGCCACCCTCCTTGCCCTTGTCGCGACCGTTGCGGCCTGCGACAGCGATTGCTGCGACGACAACGGCGGTCTCTACCCCTACGAGGAGGCCTACCTCGCCGAGGACGTGACGGACCTCATGACCAACGTCTTCGCCACGGGAGAGCACGCTTTCGACGGGGACGCGCCGCTGCCCGCGGACGTGACGCAGATCGCCGACGCCAGCAACCAGTACACCGCCGTCTACCTGCTGCCCGATGCGTTCCGTCCCGGACTGGGACAGGGCAGCGGCGACGTCGCGCTCCAGGTGACGGAGGACGGCGTGCCCAACGTGGACCCGCTGCTCTTCTCGTTCGCGACGACGACGGCGCTCGCGGTCGACCTCGTCTACGACCTCCGCTACCTCGGCTTCACCGACGGCGCGCGCGAGACCGACGTCGCGTTCCGCGCCACGCTCCACGCGACCCGCGCATCGCTCGCCGACCCGTTCGTCGTCGAGTACGTCATCGGCGGGACCGCGTTCTTCGGCACGACCTACTGCGACTTCAACACGCGCTTCGAGGCGCCCGGCCCGCCGAGCGCCGGCGTCTACGCGGGCGGCGACGGCGCCGGCTACATCGACGACCCCGACGTGATCGACATCTTCAACGTGGACATCGACTACACGACCGACCTGTTCGGCGCCTCGGGGCCGGTCGGTTGCTGCGCGTCCTACTCCGCCGCGTTCTACTACGACCAGCTCTTCTTCTGAGAGCTCGTGAAGAAATCCCGGCGTCGGCCCGAGGCCGAGCGAAGTGGCGTCAGGCGAGGAAGGCCGACGAGCCGTATCAGCGGAGCGATACGGTGAGGAGGCCTGACGAAGCATCACGCCGCCGCAGCCGGCCGAAGCCAGCGGGGATTTGTTCACAAGCTCTGAGCCCTCTGCCGCGGGAAGGGAGGGGGCCCGGGGGAGGGAGGGTACACTCGCGCCCGATGGCGGAGGACGGACGTCCGAAGGGATCGCGCACGACGGCGCTCGCGGGGATCGCGGCGGTCTTCGCCGCGCTGCTCCAGGGCACCTGATGAACGATGCCGCCGTTGCTTGCGCTCCTCGGTCTGGGGAGCGTCCTCTCGACCGCGTTCTGGAGCGCCCACCGCTGGCACTTCGCCGGCGCGTCGGTCGTGCTGCTCGTGTTCATGCTTCTCCACGCGTACCGCTGGCGCCCGTCGCGCCGGAACCGCCGGATCGCCTGGTTCTTCGTGCTGGGCACGGCGGGCGCGTTCGCCTACGTCTTCCTGGCGACCGGCTCGTAGGCCCCGCGCCGCCGCGGAGGGGACGCTACGAACTCGTCTTCAGCGCCCGGAGCAGCGGGACCGCGTAGTGGTCGGGGTGTTCCTCGAGGAAGCGCTCGATCTCGGGGACGGCCTCGCGGATGCCCAGGTCCGTCATGTAGCGCGCCGCCTCGTCGACCTCGTGCGGCGTGCCGAGGCCCTGGAGCAGGCGCCCCTTGAGCGCCTCGGAGGGCTCCGAGCGGTAGCGCGCCGCGGCGAGCGCGATCTCCAGACGCGGTTCCGCGGGCACCTCCGAGAGCCGCGCCGGGGCGACGCGCCCGAGCGCGAGGATCGCCTCGCGCCGGAAGTAGACGTCCCTTGACGGATCGCGCACGATCGTGAGCAGCGCATCCGCCTGCTCCGGCCCGCCGAGCTCCCCGATCGCCAACGCGATCCCGCGCGGGAAGCTGAGGTCGTACTCGAGCGGCAGGAGCTTCCCGAGGATCGGCGCCGCCTCGCGCACCTTGAGCGCGACCGCCGCCTCCACCAGGAGCGCCTGGCCGAGCGGACTGTAGCCCCATCCATCCAGCCCCGCCACGGGGGCGTCGTTGACGCCGAGCGCCCGCAGCTGGCGGCGGAGCTCGTTCAGCTGCTGGGAAAGCGCGCCGAGGATGTCCTCCCGGTAGATGCTTCCCGCGAGGAGCGCGGGGAGGTGGCGCCGCACGTCCTCCCGGTCGACCGCGACGAGGGCCTTCATCGCCGCGTCCGTCGTCGCGTCGCGCGCGTTCGCCGTCGCGAGGAGTTTCAGCAGCGCGGCCCCCGCGGCGGCGCCCGGCTGCCGCCCGAGCCCCTCGATGAGCTGGATCCGCTGGGCGGGCTTCGCCGGATGGTAGGTCGGCGGCACGCTGTCCACCGTGCCGTCCCGCTTCCGGTAGGTCCGGGTGAGGTTCTGGACGACGAGATCCTCCGTCGCGAGCAGCGACACCGGGCCGTACAGCGTGGGGTCGTACTCGAAGGGGATCGTGTGCGCGGAGAAGTCGCGGACCAGCGCCTCCTTTCGCAGGAGGAGCGCCTTCGCGTGGTCGGGGTCGGTCTCCCGTTGCTCCAGCGCCTCCGCCTCGCGGCGGAGCCTCGCCGCATCGTCCGCCGCGGGCGGCTGCTGCTCGGGCGCCGCGGCCCGGCCCATCCGCAGCACTGCGGCCTCCGTCCGGAGTTGCGCCACCTCGTCGGCGTTCTTCGCGGCATCGACGAGGTCGAGCGCGGTCGCGAGGTCCTCTTTGGCGCGCGGATCCTTCGGGCACAGCTCGATCGCCTCGCGCAGCGTGTCGATCGCCTTGTCGAGCAGCTTCTCGTCGTCGACGCCCTCGCGCCGCACGACGCCGTTGGGCCCGAAGACCCAGACGTTGGCCATCCCGTCCGCCTTCTGGACCAGGAGGTGCGCGCTGAGCGCGAGCAGCGTGCCGCGCGCCGGGCCCGCCTCCTTGGCGCCGGCGAGCGCCTTCGCGATCGCGTCCTCGAGCCGGTCGCCGATGCCGAACTGCTCGAGGATCTGGAGCGCGCGGTCGAGCGAGCCCGCCGGATCCCGGTCGAGCGACTCCTGGAGGATCGCGAGCGTCTCGACGTAGCGCGCGTAGGCGGCCTCGTCGACCCCGAGATCCTCGCGCGACGGGGCGAAGGGATCGGCGGCCGCCGCGACGGCGAGAAGGAGGAGGATCAAGGCCCCCCGCATGGCCATGAGTCTACCGCGGTGCGGATCTTCAGGGGGTCCGGGGGCGATGCGGCCCCCGGAACCCCCCCCTCACACCGGCGTCTCGAGCGCTTCCTTCACGCAGGCGTTGATCGAGACCCCGGCGTAGCTCGAGCCGAGGAGCCTCAACCACGGCGGCGTCGCCTTCGCGAGCCGCGAGAGCACCTCGCCGTGGCCGCGCTCGTACTGCGCGATCCCGAGCGGGTGCCGGACCACCTTCGCCACCCGCGGCTCCTTCCAGAAGCCCCACGCCGTCCGCAGGTCGCGGGCCACCGCCTCGAGCAGCGCGCCGTTCTCGAGGTCGAGCGCCTCCGGGTCGCGGCGCCCGCCGACCATGACCCGGACGAGACGAAGCCCCGCCGGCGCGCGACCCAGAAAGATCGACGAGTCGTAGAGCGCCCCGAGGATGCGGAGCCCCTGCCCGCGCGGCACGAGGAACCCGAAGGCGTCGGGCACGTCGAGCGGCTCGTCGAAGATCAGCGGGACGACCGCGACCGGCGCGGTCGGGATCTGCCGCAGCAGCCGGCCGAGGAGCCCGTCCGCCATCTCCGCCGCGACCGGCGCGGGCACGGTCGAGATCACGCGGTCGAAATTCCTCGCCTCGAGATGGTCCCACGGCGTCTTGAGCTTCACGTCGACGCGCCGCGCGAGCTCGTCCACGAGCACCTGCAGCCCCTGGTCCATCGACGTGAGCGTGCCCTTCGGCCCGAACCCCTTCCCGCGCGCCCCCCGGAGCAGCGATCCGTGCTCGCTCTCGAGCGCCTTGAGCCGCGGGAACGCGCTCTTGACCGACAGGCGCCGGGGGTCGCCTGCGTAGACGCCGGTCACGAACGCGTCGACGAGCACGTCGGCCGCGCCCGCCCCGATCCGTCGCGCGGCGAAGTCGTAGACCGACTCGTCGCCCTTCGGCGGCGGCTTCGCGAACGGCTCGAGCAGCACGCGCAGCCGGGCGCGCAGCGGCAGGCAGTCGCTCGTCAGGAACCGCGGCGGCTTCGCCGGCAGCAGCCGGAGCTTTCCCGCGCGCCAGACGTAACGGCGCGCCGCCGCGTCGCGCGCGCGCACGAGCCGCGGCTCGAGGCCGAGCGCGCGCACCAGCTCGAGCGTCGCCGGCTCGTTGTCGAGCCAGCCGTTCGGGCCCCACTCGACGCGGCACGCCTCGATCTCCTCCGTCCGGATGTTCCCGCCGCAGCGATCGCGGGCCTCGAAGACGGTGACCTCGTGCTCCTTCGAGAGGCGGTGGGCGATCGCGAGGCCGGAGATCCCGGCCCCGAGGACGGCGATCCTCATCGGGCGACCTTCACCGCGCGGGCCGCCTCGACGAACGCCTCCGCGTTCCCGATCGGCGTGTCGGGCCAGATGCCGTGGCCGAGGTTGACGACGTACCCCGTGCGGGCGACGGGCGCCGCCATCTCCAGGACCGCGCGCTTCACCTCGGCGGGCGTCGAGAGGAGGATCGCGGGGTCGAGGTTGCCCTGCACGGGGCCGCGCGCGCGCGCCGTCTTGAGGTCGACCGTCCAGTCGACGCCGTTCGCGGTGGCGCCCACGTCGCGGAGGGGCCCCTTGGCGAAGTAGATGACCGGCGCCCCCAGCCCCCTGAGCTTCCGGACCATGCGGCTTAGGCCCGGCGCGCAGAACCGCTCGAAGTCGGCGGGCGACAGCTCGCCGCCCCAGGAGTCGAAGAGCTGGATCGCCTGCGCGCCCGCCTCGACCTGGCGCGTCAGGTAGCGCAGCACGAGCTTCTCGAGCCAGTCGAGGAGCCCCTGCGCCTGCTCGGGCGCCGCGTGGAGCAGCCGCCGCAAGGCCGTGAACTCCTTTTTCGCCGAGCCGCCCTCCGCGAGGTAGGTCGCGACGGTCGCGGGCGTGCCCGCGAAGCCGATCAGCGGCACCTTCAGTTCGCGGCGGAGGATCCGGATCGTGTCGTAGACGAACGTGAGCTCGTCGGCGGACTCCGGCGGCGCGAGCCCCTCGGCCGACGTGATCGCGCGCGGCAGCTTCGGCCCCGGCGCGAAGTCGAGCCCGGGAACCGCCGGCAGGAGCGGCACCATGATGTCGCTGAAGAGGATCGCCGCGTCGACGCCGAGCCGCCGCACGGGCTGGAGCGTGACCTCGGCGGCGAGATCGGGGTTCCGGCACAGCGCGAGGAAGCCGCCGGCGCGGTCCTTCGTCTCCCGGTACTCCGGGAGATACCGCCCGGCCTGCCGCATCATCCAGACGGGCAGCCGGTCGACGGGCTCCTCGCGGAGGGCCCGGAGGAAGAGATCGCTCGCCACGAAGCCCAAAGCCTACCTGTGCGGACAACCAATCCCGCCTTCGCGTCGGGGCTACGGCGGGCAAACCGGGGGGGTCCGGGGGCCGGGCGCTACGCGCGAGCGGCGATGCGGCGGGCCTCGTCGAGGATGGCCCGCGCCTCCTCCCGCTCGCCCAGCCCGGCGAGGACGCGGGCGAGGTCGTGGAGGACCTGCGGCCGGTCGGCGTGGCCGGGGTAGAGGTCCAGGAACAGCTTCAGCGCGAGCTTCGCCTGCCGGGCCTCCCCCCGCCGGAAGAGCTGGCGGCCGAGGTGCCAGAGGACATGGGGCGGGGGCACGAATCCGCCCTCGTACTCCTCGAGCGCGCTCCCGGCGTCCGCGACGCGGCCCCGCTCCATGTGCCGGAGCATGCGGGTCACGGGATGGTCTCCCGGGGAGGAGCGGAACGAACGCACGACCTAGCCCTTCGCGACCGCCAGCGACGCGGTCGCCATCGAGCCTAACCTACGGTGGCGCGAAGTCCACCGTGACCGGCAATCCGTGGTTGAGCGCGAGCCCGCCGCCGAGCGCCGGCGTCCCGGCCGGCAGCGTGAGCCTCGTCACCGTCCCCGCGGGCGGCGCCGCGGTCGGGAACAGGAAGAGGCGCACCTCGACGTTGCCGCCGCAGAGGTAGGTCTGCGACAGCTGGTACTGGAACGGGATCGGCGTCGTGGTGCCGTCGGTCGCCACCGAGACGAGCGTCGGCGCGAGCGCCGCGGGATCGAGCGGCTCCGAGATCGCGACCGTGATCTCCTGGCCGCCGTACGGGGCCGCGGGGGAGGGCGTGACCCCGGTCACCTGCGGCGCCAGCGGCCAGAGGTCGACCGGCGGGCCCGCGTAGAACGCGATCCCCTCGAGGTCGGTCAGGTACTCGCCCGTCGCCGCCCGGAGGCCGGCCGCGGCGCGCGGGAACGTCAGCACGTGCAGCTCTCCCGGGAGGAGCGCCTTCTTGTCGCCCGCCTTCTGCGCGAGGTGCGGGTAGAACGTGAGGGTGTTGCCGTCGACGCACCAGGTCCCGTCGGCCGGGCCGCCGGCGTGCGCGATGCTGACGCGGCCGTCGAGGTCCTGGTCGGGGTCGAGGTCGGTCGTGAAGGTGAAGGTCATCGGCTGGTCGGCCGGCCACGGATCCGTGAACGAGGGGATCGTCTCGACGCCGAAGAGGGGGGCTTCGGGGGGCAGCAGGAGGATCTCGAGCAGGTAGGGGCCCGGGTCGCCGGCCCAGCCCGCGACGAACACGAAGATCTGCTGGCCCTCCACCACGTCGATGCCCACGTACTCGGGCGCGTCCCCGTTCTCGATGCCGTCCGCGAGCCGGAGCTCGCCCAGGTCGTCGCTCGCGAGGACGAGGTCGAAGTTGGCGTCGTGGTCCCAGCTGAGCGAGACCTGCAGGCGCCCCGTGGCGGGGGCGACGATCTCGTACCGGTCGATCTGGCCCGTGTAGCCGAGGCCGTTGTTCGAGACGCGGTCGAGGCGGCTGCTCGTGGGCTCCGCGGTCCACGCGCCGTCCTTCGGCTGGAGGACGATCGACGGCACCTCGACGGGCGTGCCGGACCCGGGCGCACCTCCGGCGCACATTGCGAGGGCCGCCGCCGCAAGCGAAAGGAAAACCCGCCGGAGGAAGGCCGTACCGTGCCCCCCCTGAGTGCCCGCGAGCATTGTATCCCCTCTTCGGGCCATGGCACGGTGCATCTCAAGTGCCGTGCCCCCGGACCCCCTGCGCCTCGGCTCCCGGAGCGCGCCGGGACGGCGCCCTTCACCGTGCCTTCACCGGCGTGACGCCGAACCGGAGTTTCATCCCGTCGATGTCCGCCTCGTGGGGCGCGCCCGACGGGGTGCCGGCTTCGAGCTTCACGCCGAGCGCCTCGCCCATGATCCACGCGCGATGCTCCCCGATCGCCTTCGCGAGCTCTCCCTCGGCCTCGTAGGCGACTTCGATCCGCGCCTCGTAGGGGAGCTTCATCTCCTTGCGCGCGTTCTGGAGCCGGGAGAGCACCTCGCGCGCGAGCCCCTCGCGGCGGAGCTCGTCCGTCACGCGCGTGTCGAGCACCACCACGCGGCCGCGCTCGCTCGCCGCCGCGTAGCCGTCGCGCGCCACGAGCCGCACCTGCACCTCGTCGCGCGTCAGCGTCACCGGCCCGTCCGGCAGGTCGACCCTGATCTCGCCCTTCTCCTCGAGCGCGGCGTAGAGCGCGGCGCCGTCCGCCTGCTCGAGCGCCTTCTTGCAGTGCGGCACCGCCTTGCCGAGCTTCGGGCCGAGCGCCTTGAAGTTCGGCGCCACCGTGAAGTGGACGTACTTCGCAGGCTCGTCGGTCGTCCGCACCTCCTTCACGTTCAGCTCGTCCGCGATCGCGTCGGTGAAGCGGTCGAGCCTCTCGCCGCCCGCGAGCACGACCAGCGCCTCGCGCAGCGGCTGCCGCACCTTGAGCCGGCTCTCGTTGCGCACGCGCAGCCCGAGCGCCACGAGATCGCGCGCGAGCCCCATCGACCGCCGCAGCTCCTCGTCCTGCCGCTCCTTCCGCGGCGCCGGGTACGGCACGAGGTGGACCGACGGCGGGGCGTCGGGGAAAAACGGCGGCACGAGCCGCCGGTAGAGGACGTCCGAGAGGAACGGCGTCAGCGGCGCGAGCAGCCGCGCCAGCTCGTCCAGAGTCTCGTAGAGCGTCGCGAACGCGGCGCGCTTGTCGTCGCCGTCGCCGCCGGCCCAGAACCGCGGCCGGCTCCGCCGCACGTACCAGTTCGACAGCGCGTCCACGAACGCGGAGAGGCGCCGCGCGGCCACGTGGCTCTCGAGGTTCTCGAACGCCGCGCGCACGTCCCGGACGGTCGCGTCGAGCTCCGCGAGGATCCAACGGTCGAAGATCGCGCGCTCCCTCGGCGCCGCGCCCCCGGGCCCCCACTTGTCGATGTTCCCGTAGTTCGCGAGGAACGAGAAGACGTTCCAGACCTTGAGCAGCAGCTCCTTGGTGGCGTCGTTCGCCGCGTGCGGGCCGAACTTGCAGTTCTGTCCCGGCACGCTCGACGAGAGGAGCGCCCAGCGGACCGCGTCGGCGCCCTGCTTCTCGAGCGCCTCCATCGGAGGCACGTAGTTCTTGAGCCGCTTCGAGAGCTTCTTGCCTTCCTCGTCCGTGATGTGGCCGAGGCACACGCAGCTCTTGAACGGGTGCGGCGCCTTCGCGTCGGGGAACAGCAGCGTCGAGATCTGGAGGAGCGCGTTCCACCAGCCTCGCGTCTGGTCGATCGCCTCGGTGATGAAATCCGCGGGGAACGCCGCCTCGAACTCCGCGCGGCCCTTGTGCGGGTAGCCCCACTGCGCGAACGGCATCGACCCGGCGTCGAACCAGCAGTCGATCACCTCGGGCACGCGGCGGTAGGTCCCCTTCTCGCCGGGGTTCGTCCACGTGACCTCGTCGATCCACGGCTTGTGGACCATCAGGGCGTCGTCGAGCGACGGCTCCCTCCTCTTCGCCTCCTCGAAGCCGGCGAACGCGCGCGGGTTCTTCGCGAGGATCTCCGCGACCGACGCGACGGACTCCATCTTCCCGGTCACGTCGTTCACCCAGATCGGGAGCGGCGTGCCCCACCAGCGCTCGCGGCTGATCGCCCAGTCCACGTTGTTCCTGAGGAAGTCGCCCATGCGCCCGTCGCGGATGTGCTCGGGCTGCCAGCGGACCTTGCCATTGTTGGCGACGACCTTGTCCTTCTCGCCGCTCGTGCGGATGAACCAGGAGCGGCGCGCGTACTGCATCAGGGGATCATCGGGGGCGCGGGGGGAGAAGGGGTAGTCGTGGCGGTAGGTCGCCTGGCTGAAGAGGAGGCCGCGCTCCTTCAGGTTGCGCGCGATCGGCTTGTCGGCCTCCTTGAACCTGAGGCCCTTGAAGTCGCCCGCGTCGCCCGCGAAGCGGCCGTCCGGCTCGACGAGCTGGAGGAACGCGAGGCCCTGCTCCTTCGCCAGGCGGTTGTCGTCCTCGCCGAAGGCCGGCGCGATGTGGACGATGCCGGTGCCGGTGTCGAGCGTGACGAAGTCCGCGGCGACGACCTCGTGCGCCTTGCCCTCGAGCTTCCGGAACGAGAAGAGGGGCTCGTACTTCCAGCCGAGCATCTCCCTGCCCCCGAACCCCCTGCCCTTCTCGTACCCCTGGTCCTTGAAGACGGAATCGGCGAGCGCGTCCGCGACGATCAGCGTCTCCTTCGGCGACTTCATCTCCCGGTAGGTGACGTCGGGGCCGACGGCGAGCGCGACGTTGCTCGGGAGCGTCCACGGCGTGGTCGTCCACGCGAGGAGGAACGTATTCGGCTTGCCCTGTACCGCGAAGCGGACGATGACGGACGGGTCGTCGACCGCGCGGTAGCCCTCGCCGACCTCGCCGGCGGAAAGCGCCGTGTTGCCCTGCGGCCACCACCAGACGCTCTTGTAGTCCTGGTAGAGGAGCCCCTTCCTGAAGAGCTCGGAGAGCGCCCACCAGACGCTCTCGACGTAGGAGCGGTGGTAGGTGGCGTAGCCCCCGGGGTCGAGCCAGAAGCCGACGCGGTCGGACATGCGCTCCCACTCGCCGATGTAGCGCCAGACGCTCTCGACGCAGCGGCGGGTGAACGCCTCGACGCCGAACGCCTCGACCTCGGCCTTGCCGGGGAGCTTCAGCTCCTTCTGCACCTCGACCTCCACGGGGAGGCCGTGCGTGTCCCAGCCGCTCCGGCGCGGGACCAGGAAGCCGCACATCGTCTTGTAGCGGAGGAAGACGTCCTTCGCGACGCGGGTCAAGACGTGGCCCCAGTGCGGGATGCCGTTGGCGGTCGGCGGGCCTTCGTAGAACGTGAACCGCGGCCGCCCCCGGGCCTCTTCGATCGACCGCTCGAAGATCCGGTCCTTCTTCCAGAACGCGAGGAGGTCGCGCTCGAGCGCGGGGAACGACACGTCGGGCGGTGCGGGCTCGAACATGGGGGGAGCGTAACACCGGCCCCTTGGCCCTGCCATCCGCGGTGCCCCCCCCGATCGCGTCGGCCCCCCGTGCGTGGATAGCGGGATGGAGTCCCTCCTGACCTCCGCCATCCTGCTGCCCGTGATGGCCATCAGCTCGATCCCGCTCTTCGTCTACCTCTACGCGATCCTGCGCTGGCGTTCGGGGGGCGGGGGGGAACCGGGCCTCGGCTCGTACGGGCTCGTGCTGACGTTCCGCATGATCTCGCTGCTGCTCGTCGCGGGGGCCTTCGCGCAGCTCCTCTACGCGTGGCGTTCCGGGGACGAGCACGCGGCGATGGTGCGGGTCTGCTGGGGCCTGATCGTCGCCGCCGCGATCTTCCTCCTGATCCACCTGCCGCTCGGCGCCGTGCTCCGGCCTCCGGCGGGCGCCGACATCGCGCGCCGCCTGTTCGGCGGCGGGCTCCTGTGCGTGTCCGGGATGGTCTCGTTCGGAGCGCTCGTCTTCTACATGGTGACGGCGTTCGAGGAGGTGCCCGAGAGCACGGGCCGGCTGGTCAGCAGCCACGAGGAGCGGCTCAAGGCCGCGGGTTCGTGGCTCATCTGCTTCCTCGTGGTCTACCTCGGCAGCGTGGCAGCGATGTCCCGTTCCATGCGCCAGACGACGTGATCGACAGGGGGTCCGGGGGCCCGCCTTCGCCATCGGGCTTCGGCGGGCAAGCCCGCCCGCGCGCTTCGGGCTACGGCGGGGCGGGCCCGTGTTTGATCAGGCCCTCTTCGCGCGCTCCTCCTCGAGCGCGGCCGCGACGTCGAACGCGACCTCCGCGGTCTCCCGCGGGGAGAGGTCCCGGCCGCCGCTCTTCATCGCCGCCGCGATCTGGATCGCCGCGAAGTCGCGGAACGAGAGCCAGCCCTGACCGCGTGACGGCGGCGCGGGCCGCTCGTCGCCGAAGCGGGGCCCAACCATCGTTGGAGCGATCCCGCGCGCGTGCGCGGCTCGCCAGGCAGACGGCGTAAGCGTGGAGTCGGACATTCGGGAGTACCTCCTGGTGCGGTCTCGGGCGGAAGGCAGCACACGTTACCCTCGAATCGGAAGGGCGCAATGAGTACCGATCCCGATTCGGGTCATGCGCGGATCAAGATCGTCGCGGGCCCTGCCCCCGAAGCCCCCTGCAAGTCCCCGGGAGAGAAGCGCGCGCTACCGCGGCTTCAGGTAGATCCCGGTGATCGGCCGCGTCTCGAGTCCCGCCTCCCGCAGGTCGAGCACGTAGGGCTCGGCGACCGCCCTGCCCGCGCTGTCCTTCACCACGCGCACGCGCGGATGGTGCGGCGTCTCGGCGAACACCTCGACCACGATGCCCCGCTCGCCGCTCTCGATCGTGACCTCGGAGCCCGGCGGCGAGCTCGTCGCGCGGCGGACGAAGTGCCGGAGGAGGTCGCGCTTGCTCTTCATCCCGGGCATGCGCAGGATGCGGTCGACCGCCTCGTCCGCGGAGAGGCCGCGCTGCGCGGGCCGCGCCTCCGCGATCATGTCGAACAGGTCGCCCACCTGGACCATGCTCGCGACGGGCCCCGGCTTGATCGGCAGGATCGGCCGCGGGTACCCGTGCCCGTCGTCGCGCATGTGGTGGCAGTAGGCGACCTCGACCGCGAGCGGGTCGACGTGGGGCATCCGGGCGAGCAGCTTGGCTCCGTGCTCGCAGTGGCGGCGGAGCAGCCGCTCCTCCTCGGACGTGAGAGGCCCCGCCTTCTCGGTGATCTCGCGCGGCAGCGCGCTCTTGCCGATGTCGTGGAGCAGCGCCGCCTGCGCGAAGATCTCGAGCTCCTTCGCGTCGTGCGCGACCGGCTCCATCATCGCCGTCGCGATGAGGAACGTGTTGACGGAGTGGTCGAACGATGCGGCGCTCTCGCGCGGCAGCTGCGCGGCGGCGAGGAGCTGGGTGCCGCTGGACCGGGCCGCCTCCGCCGCGAATCGGGCCACGGAGCTCACGGCGCCGAAGTCGAAGTGCCGCCCCGCGCGGGCCTCGGCCAGGACGTGCTCCATGATCTCGATCGCCTTCGCCTGCACCTCGAGGGGCATCTTCAGCTCGGGCAGGCGCTCCGCGATGCGGCTCCTCCCGTCCTCCTCGGTCAGCTCCTCGCCCGCGCCGGGATCGAGGATCTCGAGCTTCTCGCCCCGCCGGGGGATGCCCGACGGGCGGCGCCCGGCGAGCCAGTCGATGAGCTGCGAGATCTCGTCGTCGTCGATGCCGCTCAGGAACACGACCCCGCCGCTGTCGCGCTCCTGGAAGAGCTGCGCGAGGTGCGAGGTCATCCCGTTGACCAGGGGCACGCCCTCGTGCGTCAGGACGCCGCCCGTCACCGTGAAGCGCACGCGTTCGTGGCCCTGGCGGAACGCATCGCGGATGTCGCCCGCGAGTTCGTGGAGCGCCGTCTGCGTCCGCGCGTGGTCGGGCGCATAGATGCGGCGCGCCGACACCGCGGCGGCCAGCCGGCGTGCCAGATGCTCCGCGCGATCCAGCTCGAGGTGCGTCATGAGGTCGCTCATCGGCGGTTCTCCCCGTTTGCGGCGGTGATTTCCTGCAGCGCGCCGGCGGCCATCTGCCGCAGGTCCTTGCGGAAGAGCGGCAGGAAGGCGGAGCGCGCGTATGCCACCTTCTGGAGGAAAGCTTCACTCTCGGTGCTCCCCATCTGCTGGAGCGCCTTCATCGCGGTGCTCGCCTCGGCGATCCCGCGCTTCCGGACGTTGGCCCGGTACACGATGTCCGCGAGGATCCCGGCCGCGAGCGGCGAACGGAACCGTCCGAGCGCGCGGACGAGCTCCTGGTCGACGCCGTCGTCCCCGTACGCGAGGCCGAGGAGGAGGAGCCGCAGCGCCGACTCGCTTCCCGTCTCCGCCAGCCGCCGGACCAGCTCCTGCCGGTCCGCCGGCGAGCCCTTCGTCAGGATCTCCTTGCAGATCGGCCCGACGATCGCGGACCCCTGCGCGAAGAGCGGGGCGAAGATCTCGGGCCGGAAGAACATCTCCCTGTTCTGCCTGGCCCAGCGCGCGAGCGTCTGCTTCTTCTCCCGTGCCACATCGATGAGCCGCTCCGTGGCGACGTGACGGAAGGGCCGGAGGAGCGGCGTCGTGAGGACGCGGACGAGCATCTGGAACGGGTTCGCTCGCGCGGACAGCCGCTTCAGGATCGGGCGGGCGAGCTCCGGGCGGTCGGTCATCGAGGCGAGGAGGAGGAGCACCGCCTCCTCGTCGCGCGTGTTGTCGAAGACCGCCTGGATCAGCTGCTCGCGCGACTCGTGCACGACCGGCGGCATGTCGATCGCGATGTGCCGGAGCACGCGCGCGACCGACGTGGACGAGTAGCGCGCCTCCGCGATCGTCGACAGGAACATGTGCCGGCGCTCGTAGAACTCCTCCGCCGTCTCCGCGGTGAGGAGCAGCTCGCAGAGGATCAGCAGCGCGGTCTCCTCCGCGGAGTGGAACTCGAGGTGGCGCCGGATCGAGACCAGCGTGGCCTGCGCGTCGGGCTGCTCGGCGGCGAGCAGCTCCCGCACCTTCTCCGTGGAGTAGGCCTCCTGCTCGCCGTTTCCGGCATGGACGGCGGCGCTGCCCCGCGTCAGGTCCTGCGGCGTGACGCCGCGGAAGAACGACCGCAGGCTCTCGACGCGCGCGCTGAGGATCGCCGCGAGCGCGGGCTGGTCCAGCGTGTGCTCGACGACCTCGAGGAAGGCGAAGAGCGCGGGCTGGATCGCCTCCGCGTCGAGCCCCTCCCACTCCGGCCGCGCGAAGAACGCGAGCAGCAGGCGGTCGAGGCTGCCCTGCACGTGCTGGACGCTCTGGGGCTCCGCGCGCAGGCTGCGCTCCAGCGTGCGCTGGAGTTGCTCGAACCGTGCGATCGTCTCCGGCACCCGCATCTGGTCCGCGAGCGCCGGGATGAGCCGGGCGCCCGCCGAGTCGTCCTCCGACTCCTCCGCGTCGCTGTCGCCGCGGAACGTCGACAGCTGGAGGTGGGGGTGGGGCGAACGGGCGAAAAGGGCGTGCGCGCCTCCCGAACGGGCGAGTTCCCGTGCATCGAGGCAGAGTAGCTCCGCGAGGAGCTTCAGCTCCGAGCGCTCGATCCCTGGCAGCAGGATCAGGCTCCGGATGCGCCGTCGGCGCAGTTTGTAGGCCAGGTCCGAGGTGATCTCGGGAGCTGCGGTGACGGGTTCGTCGTTGAGTTCGACGCGCACGCCGCGAACTTGAAACGTGAGCGGGACCTTCCTCCCGCCGAACACGTCGTCGAGGAAGCGGGAGAGCTCCGCGACCTGCGCCTCGACGCGCGCGTGGCCGGCGGGATAGAGCTTCAAGACCCGGGGGAACGCGAGAAGCGCACGGAGGAGGCGGACGACGCGGTGGTCGTTCGCGCCCCCCATGCGCCGCACCTCGGGACGTACCCCGGGCGCAGGGTCGCCCCCCGCCGTTTGGCGGGGCGGGACCCACCCGCTTCCCTGCCCTCTGCCAAGGGGGGAGGCGCCGCGATGGTCCAGTTTCCCCATCTTGTCCGGAACCTGTCTGAGCCTGCACCCGCAGCGAACCACAGCACCGGACCAGTGCAAACCAATAGCGGCATTGGTCCGGTAAAAACTCATAAGTAATTATATGACAGCAACTTGCGGCGTATATCGTGGAATACGTTTGGTCTCAATTGGTTCGGTTGGTCTGGTGGGGAGGTCAGGGGGCCTCGGGGGCAGGGACCCCCGCTCGATCCGCGGGTTAGGATTCAGGGATGCCGTATGACCCTGAGCTCGTCGCCCCGATGCGCCGCGAGATGGTGGACTTGGGAGCGAAGGAGCTGACCACATCGAAGGCCGTCGAGGACTTCTTCAGCCAGAAGAAGGGCACGACGCTGCTCTTCGTCAACTCCGTGTGCGGGTGCGCCGCCGGCAGCGCGCGGCCCGGGCTGCGCCTCGCGCTGTCGAGCGAGCACAAGCCCGACCGGATCGGGACCGTCTTCGCCGGCCAGGACACCGACGCGACGGCCGCGGCCCGGGCGCACTTCAAGCAGTTCCCGCCCTCGAGCCCGTCCGCGGTGCTCTTCAAGGACGGCGAGCCCGTGTTCTTCCTGCCGCGCCACATGATCGAGGGGCGCGATGCGCCGAGCGTCGCGTTCGAGCTCGTGGGCGCGTTCGACGAGTTCTGCGCGAAGAAGTAGAGCGTGGGGACCTTCCACAGCGACAAGGGCGAGCTCCACGGGATCACGGTCGTCGTCGAGACGAACGGTCCGCGGGTGTACGTCGGCCGCTGCGACGAGGAGACGCGCGAGGGGATCATCCTGCTGGACGCGGATCACCACGACGACGGCGCGGACGGGAAGAGCACGGGCGACTACCTGCGGTTCGCGGCGCGGTTTGGCATCTTCAAGAAGCACGACCGCGTGGTGGTCCCCCGCGCCGAGATCCGCAAGATCACCCCCCTCGGCAGATACTAGCCGTACGGCTAGTAGTTTTTACGGGGGGGTGAGCGGGGGCGCACGCGGGGGTCGCCGTAAGTCCTTATTTGGCAACGGATTCAGGGGGGCTCCGCGCGGTCCCCCGGTTGCTACGCTTACCGGTTCATGGCCAGCGTCCTCACCCCGCGGCAGACAAGGCTCCTCCGCTTCCTCCTCGCCCTCGCCGTCTTCGTCCTCGCCAACTCTCTCTACCTCTTCACGGCGGGCGGGGGATCGGGGTACGAGGGCGTCGCAGAGCCGCGCGCCGCGGACCTCCCGGTCTTCTATCAGCTGATGCTGCTCTCCCACCTCGTCGTGGGCTTCGCGCTCCTCGCCGTCGCGACCGTATTCGTCGTGTGGCACCTGGGGCGCGTGCGGCGGCTCCTCAAGTGGCCTGCCGTCTCCTCCGGCGGCGGCCTCACGCTCGCCGCCTACCTCCTCTTCGCGTCCGGGCTCTTCATCTTCTACCAGTCCAACTCGCGCGAGCACCGCTGGATCTTCCACTCCCACCAGGCGCTGGCGCTCCTGGCGCCGCTGCTTTACGGCGTCCACCGCCTCGTCAGCCACTATAGGCCGGCCCGCGCAGCGGTGGTGCGCCCGCTGGTAGCGCTCGCCGGCCTCTACGCCGTCATGCTCGGCGTGCACTTCGTAACGCGGCCCCCGGAGCCCCCCCCGATCGCGGTCGCGGAGCGCCCGAAGGATCCCTTCATTCCCTTCGCGCCGGTGAACTACCCGTCCGAGCAGTCCCCGTTCTTCCCCTCGCGCACGACCACCGACAGCGGCAGGTTCTTCCCCGCGCGCATCGTCACCAAGGGCGAGCTCGGCGACTTCGACGCGCTCAAGGCGGACGTCGAGAAGTACGGCTTCAACGCCTCGACGCCGATCGGCGCCGAGACCTGCAACCGCTGCCACCCCGACATCGTGAAGCAGTGGTCCCGATCCGCGCACCGCTTCGCGAGCTTCAACAACCCGTTCTACCGCGCGGGCGTCGAGAAGTTCCGGAAGGACGCCGGCAAGAAGACCTCCCAGTGGTGCGCCGGCTGCCACGACCCCGCGATCATGCTCGCGGGCAACATGACGAACGACATCCAGCCCCTGATCCCCGAGAGCCAGGCGGGCCTCACGTGCCTCGCCTGCCACGCGATCGACAGGATCCACGGCATCGAGGGCAACGGCGGCTACCACATCGCCGACGAGAAGCCGTCGCCCTACCTCGGCGACGCGGCGAGCAGCGGGCCGCTCCGCTTCCTCGCCGACCAGATGATCAAGGCGAAGCCCGCGGCGCACAAGGCGCTCATGAAGAAGCCGTTCTTCGCGACCGCGCAGTACTGCGCCGCGTGCCACAAGGTCTCGCTCGACGTGCCGGTGAACAAGTGGCGCTACTTCCGCGGCCAGGACGAGTACGACGCGTGGGACGACAGCGGCGTGCCGCAGAACGCCGCGCGCACGTTCTACCTGCCGAAGGAGAGCAAGAGCTGCCGCGACTGCCACATGCCGCTCGAGGACGCCCCGCTCGGCGACGTCTCCGCGAAGTCGGGCAAGGTGCGCTCGCACCGTTTCCTCGCGGTCAACACCGCGGTCCCGTTCGTGCGCGGCGACACCGAGACGATCCGCCGCACCGAGGAGTTCCTGCGCGACGGGAAGCTCTCGGTCGACGTGTTCGCGCTCCAGCGCGCCGACGGGACGATGGTGCGCGCGATCGACCGCGCGAAGCCGTCGCTCGCACCCGGCGAGGAGGTCGTCTTCGAGGTCGTCGTGCGCAACAAGGGCGTCGGCCACACCTTCCCCGGCGGCACGAACGACTCGAACGAGGGCTGGATCGAGTTCCGCGTGACCGACCAGGACGGCAGGGAGCTCTTCGAGAGCGGCGCGATCGGCGATGACGGCCACCTCGACCCGCGCGCCCACGCGTACAAGGTGACCATGCTCCGCCACGACGGCAGCGAGGCGACGCAGCGCGACCCGCAGAACTTCCACGTCGCCGCGTTCGCGCGCGTGATCGGGCCCGGCACCGCCGACGTGGCGCGCTACGCGTTCCGCGTGCCCGAGGGCGTCACGCGCGTGAACGTCGAGGCGAAGCTGCAATGGCGGAAGTTCAACCGCAAGTACACCGAGTTCGTGTTCGGCGAGGCGGGGATGAAGGTGCCGGACCTTCCGGGGATGAAGAGGCCCGTGCCGGATCTCCCGGTCTCGACGATCGCGGAGAGCGCGGTCGGGTTGGAGGTGGGGGGGCGCGGGGGGGCGGAACCGGTCGGCGACCCGGCGCTCTGGATGCGCTATAACGACCACGGGATCGCGAACTTCCTCCAGGGCGCCCTCGACGTCGCCGAGGCGTCGTGGAAGGAGGTCAGCAGGCTCCGGCCCGACCTCCCCGACGGCTACCGAAACCAGGCGCGGCGCTGGCTCCAGAGCGCGCAGCCGGAGAAGGCGCGCGCGTTCCTCGTGAAGGTGGACGAGGTCGCGCCGAGGGACCCGCAGCGGCCCTACTTCTGGGGCGTCTTCTACGAGAAGACGGAGGAGTTCGAGCAGGCGGAGAAGGCGTACGAGGCGTCGCTCGCGGTCTTCCCGGGCGACCGCGACGGCTGGCGGCATCTCGGCGCGGTGCGCTACAAGCTCCACAAGTACGAGGCCTCGCTGGACGCCTACCTGAGAGCACTCGCCATCGACCCCGAGGACGTGGAGTCGCACAAGCGGCGCTTGGACATCTACAACCAGCTCGGCCGCGAGCGCGAGGCGGCGGAGGCGCGAAAGGCGTTCGAGAAGTACAAGCTCGACGAGGAGGCGAACGAGGTCGCCCGGCGCTTCCTGCTCGCGAACGAGAACGTGAACGAGGAGGCGCAGCCGCGGCATGTGCACCGGTAGACGCGGTTCCCGGCTTGCCCGCCGGGGCTTCGGCGGAGGCGGCCCCCGGAACCCCCTCATTTCGCTCTCGCTGGCGCTGCTGCTGCTCGCGGCGTGCGCCAAGGAGGAGCCGCCGAAACCGAAGACCTCGGATTTCGCCACGGACTGGAAGCCGATGGCCGCCGAGCGCGTCGACCCCGGCATCGGGCTCGTCGACGTGCGCGAGGCCGCGGGGATCGACTTCCTCCACGTCACCGGCGCCGAGGGGAGGAAGCTCCTCCCCGAGACGATGGGCTCGGGCGTCGGGATCTTCGACTACGACGGCGACGGCGACCTCGACCTCCTGTTCATCCAGTCGCAGCCGTGGACCGGCGACGGCCCGACGATGCGGCTTTACCGGAACGACGGCGCGTGGAAGTTTGTCGACGCGACGAAGGGGAGCGGCCTCGAGGTGCCGTGCTACGGCATGGGGCTCTCGATCGCGGACTACGACGCGGACGGCGACGAGGACGTGTACGTCACGGCGCTCGGGAGAAACCTGCTCTTCCGGAACGACGGCGGGAAGTTCGCGCGCGTCGCCGACGGGCCCGACGGCGGCTCGTGGACGGACGAGAAGGGCGTGTCGCACGCGTCGTGGTCGACCGCCGCCGCGTGGTACGACGCGGACGGCGACGGCGACCTCGACCTGCTCGTCATCAACTACGTGCGCTGGACCGTCGAGACCGACGTCCCGCGGCAGCTCGTCGAGGGCAGGAAGGCGTACACGCGGCCGGAGCTCTACGAGGGCGACGGGCCGCGGCTCTACCTCCAGGAGAACGGCACGTTCCGCGACGTGACGCAGGAGTCGGGGCTTTCGGCGACGAAGGTGCGCGGGAAGTCGATGGCGGTCTGCCTCGACGACTTCGACGGCGACGGGCAGACGGACGTGTTCGTCTCGAACGACACGGTGCAGAACTTCCTTTTCCTCGCGCGCGGGCCGGCGCGCTACGAGGAGACGGCGGTCGCGGCGGCGGTCGGCTACGACGACAACGGCCGCGCGCGCGCCGGGATGGGCATCGACGCCGTCGACTGGAAGAACGACGGGCGGCTCGCGGTCGCGATCGGGAACTTCTCGGAGGAGCCCGTCTCGCTCCACACGATCGCGCGCGCGACGGCGGGCGGCGCCGTGCTCTTCGAGGACGCGGCGAAGGACGCGCGGATCGGCCACCTGACGCTCCTGCCGCTCACGTTCGGGGTCGCGTGGGCGGATTTGGACCTCGACGGCTGGTGCGACCTCGTGCTCGCGAACGGCCACATCGAGCCGACGATCACGCGGCTGAAGGCCGAGCTCCAGTACGCGCAGTCGCCGCAGCTTTTCCGGAACGTGGACGGGCGGCGCTTCGCGGACGTGTCTGCGGACGCGGGGCTCTCGGAGCGCGTGGTGGGGCGCGGTCTCGCGACGGGCGACCTCGACGGGGACGGCGACCTCGATCTTGTGCTGACGGCGAACGGCGGGCACCCGCTGGTGCTGCGCAACGACGAGAAGGGGAGCAACCGCGCGCTGCGGCTGCGGCTGCGGCAGCCGGGCACGAGGAACCTCGACGCGGTCGGCGCGGTGGTGCACGTGACGGCGGGCGGCATGACGCAGCGGCGCGTGGTGCACACGGGCGGCTCGTACCTCTCCCAGGGCGATCCGGCGCTGACGTTCGGCCTCGGCAAGTCGGGGCGCGCGGACAAGGTGACGGTGCGCTGGCCGGACGGCACGGAGCAGGAGTTCGGCCCGCTGGCCGCGGCGCCGGCGCCGCACGTGCTCGAGCGGCGGTGAACGCCCGTCCCGCGGTCCCCGCCCGATGCGAACGAGCGCCGGGTCTAGGAAACCGGAGGCTCCCCCGCATTCCGCGCGGTGTATTCGGCGTTGTGCTCGGCATCCGGCGGATCAAAGAGATCAGTCTCGTAGGAGGCTGCGTGTAGGCCCCGGACATGACGATCGAGAGCCTCATCGCCCTCGCCGTTCTTCATCGTGAGGGATGAGGACGGACGGCCCGTGCCGGACGTGGAGCTTCAGGTCGTCGGCATCACACGGCACCGGAAGAAGACCACCGGCGGATGGCCCGCGTACGAGAGCGCGTTCGGGCCGGTACGGTCCGATGGATCCGGCAGCGTGTTCCATCAGGTGGCGAGGGAGCAGCAGTTCGGCGGCACGGCTTGGAGCCTGCTCTGGGTGTGGCCCCTGTCCGCGGATCCGCCGGACATCCGCTGCCGCTTTCGCAAGGACGGCTTCGCGCCGTACGAGGTCGCGCTCGCCGACCTCAACGCCCTCGTGCCGAGGGCGAGCCCCGTCGGACGTGTTCGCGGGCCCGACGGCGAAGACTGCCTCGTGGTGAGAACGGCTGTCACGCTGAAGAAATCGCAGGCGGCGCGTCCGGACGCGGTTCCGGCCCCGGCCACGCGCTGCCGAGGAGCGTGCGGCGGATCAGCGCCACGAGCAGCACCATGCAGCCGGCGAGCAGAGGCCCCGCCGCGCCCAGCGGCTCCAGCGCGGCCGCGTGCGCGGCGTAGAAGAGCGCCGTCCCCGCCGCGAACACGATCGCGCCCGCGCGCGTGCTGCCCGCGATCGCCAGCGCCAGTGCCGGCAGCGCCATCACGTAGTGCGTCGGCCACGTGTAGCGCGTCGCCAGCACCGGCAGCAGCACCACCGCGCCGAACGCCGCCGCGAAGCCCGGCGCCGCCGGATCGCGCAGCCGCCGCCAGCCCAAGAGCAACGCGAGAAGGCACGCCGCCGCCGCCACGACGCCCGCCGCGGCGTCGACCGCGTGCCGCACGCCGGGCGCGAGGGCCGGCTGCTCCTTCTCGAAGGTCGCGCCCGTCGCCCACCCCGCGTACGTCGCGAAGACGCGGCGCGGCGCCTGGTTCTTGAACCGGTACTCGTTGATCGCGTCCTCGTCGAGCTCCCGCATCTTCGGGCCGTACACCTCCGTCGTCATCCGGACCCACGTCCCGCTGACCTCCGCCGCCTGCGACGGCCCCAGCGCCGCCACCGGGACCACGACGAGCCCGAGCACGAGGCCCGCCGCAAGACCGCCGGCCACGCGGCCAACCGTCGCGCGCCCGCCGCGTCCCAGCGCGATCGCGCCCGCCACGAGCGCCGCGCCCGGCAGCAGCGGGGTCAGCCGCAGCGCACCGCCGATCCCCAGAGCGAGCCCCGCGCCCGCCGGCCGCCCCCGGACCAGCAGCGTGAGCGCGCCCACCTGCAGCGCGAGCAGCAGGATCGTCACCTGGCCGCGCTGGAGCGTCTGCACGAAGAACGGAGCGCACACGATTCCCGCGAGCACCGTCGCGCGCACGCCCGCCACGCGCATCGTGCCCACGGCCGCGGACGCGAGCGCCGCCACCGACAGCGCGTAGAAGAGCACCGCCGCATCCTGCGACGCCCACCCCGCGACCGGCATCAGCAGCACGGCCAGGAGCGGCGGGTACAGGTACCGGTAGCCCCTGGGGCTCCGGGCCTCGTACGGGTCCTCGCCGGTCCGGAGCGCCAAGGCCGCCGCCTGGTAGACCGTGAAGTCCGTCCGGTGGTAGCGCGTCCCCCGGTCAAGGCGCGCCCGCTGGCGGACGTCCGCCCACCCGAACACGCCGGCCACGAGGACCACCGCTGCCCAGAGGAGCGTCGTGCGCCGCATTTCCGTAGAGTGTAGGCACCTTGGACGTCTCCTTGGTAGTGCCCGCCTACAACGCCGAGCCCCTGCTCCGGGCCTCGCTCGAGCGCGCACGGGCGTGGCTCCGCACCCTCGGCGGGGCCACGGAGATCGTGGTGGTGGACGACGGCAGCACGGACGGCACGCTCCGCGTCCTCGAGAACTTCGGCAGGGACATCCGCGTCCTCCACCACGCGCCCAACCGCGGCAAGGGCTACGCCGTCCAGCGCGGGCTGCTGCAGGCGCGCGGCCGGTTCCGCGTCTTCCTCGATGCCGGGGAGACCTACCCGATCGAGAACGTCGCGACCGTCGTCGAGGCGCTGCAGGCCGGGGCGGACGTCGCTGTCGCGAGCCGCGTCCACCCGGAGAGCCAGCACGTCACGACAGCACGCTCCTTCCGCACGCTCTGCCGGCAGCACCTGATGGGCCCCGGGTTCAGCATGCTCGCGCGGGCGCTCGTTCGCACGGGCGTGTCGGACACGCAGGCGGGCCTCAAGGGGTTCCGCGCCGAGGCGGCGGAGTGGCTGTTCCGCCGCGTCACGCTCGAGCGCTTCTGCTTCGACGTCGAGGTCTGCCTCCTCGCGCGGAGGCTCGGCCTCCACGTCGCGGAGGTGCCGGTGCATTTCGTCCACGGCGGCGAGAAGAGCACGCTGCGGCCCCTGCGCGACGGCGCGCGGATGTTCAAGGACCTGCTGCGGATCCGCGCGAACGCCCGGCGCGGCGTCTACGACGTCGAGCCTCAGAGGATCTCCGAGACCGCCTCGGTCTCGGCGTAGCGCGCGGGCCGGATCCCCAGCTCCAAGAGCCGCGCGGGAAACAACGGGTCGGTCAGCAACGCGACCTCCTCGCCGCCTGCGCACGGGTGGAGCATGAGCTCGGCCGCCTCCGCCTCGCCGGCGCCCAAGGGCAGGGAGCGGAGCGGCAGCGTGCGCAGGCCCGAGTCGCGCGCCGCCCGCCGGAACCCGCGCCCCAGCCACGCCACGACCCGCCCCCGGAGCCCCCCGATGGCCTGCCGCGCTCCCGGGGCGCGCACGTGAGCAAACCCCTCCGAACGCGCGAGATCGATCACCGCGTCGCGAACGACCGGCAGCAGGTGCACGTGATGGTGGCCGTTCAAGTGCCCGACCCGCGCACCGAGCGCGCGCGCCCGGTCCAGCTGCGCGCGCAGCTCGCGGCGCACCTCGTCCAGAGAAGGCACCCGCGCGAGGCACGCCGCGACCACCCACGGCAGCGGCCGGAAGCGCCCGCCGGAATCCGTGAGGCCGCGCATCCGCCCCGTGAGCGCGCGCCCCTCGGTGAGGCAGAAGTGCAATCCCGTCCCGAGGCCCGTCCGCGCGCCCGCCTCCGAAGAGGCCCCGCAGGTGACCATGAGGCTCGCCTCCAGAGCGAACCCAGCCGCGGCGGCCGTGGCGATCCCCTCGTTCGCCTCGGCCGAGCGGCCGAGGTCGTCGGCGTTGAACACGAGGAGCCGGCTCACGGCCGCGCCGCGCGGAACTCGACCGTGCGCGCGAGGCCCGCGTCCAGCGTCGTGCGCGGGCTCCAGCCGAGCCGCTCGCGGGCGATGCGGATGTCGGGACACCGGCGCCGCGGGTCGTCGGGCGGCAGCGGGCGGTGGACGATGTCGGAGCGCGAGCCGGTGAGCTGGACGATCCGCCGCGCGAGCTCGAGCATCGACACCTCCTCGGGCGAGCCGAGGTTCACGGGGCCGGTCACGTCCGGCGGGCTCTCCATCAGGAGGAGCAGCCCCTCGACGAGGTCGTCCACGTAGCAGAAGCTCCGCGTCTGCGACCCGTCGCCGTGGATCGTGATGGGCGTGCCGGAGAGCGCCTGCACGACGAAATTCGAGACCACGCGGCCGTCGTCGGAGCGCATCCGCGGTCCGTACGTGTTGAAGATCCGCGCGACCTTGATCTCCACGCCGTGCTGCCGGTGGTAGTCGAAGAACAGCGTCTCGGCGACGCGCTTCCCCTCGTCGTAGCAGGAGCGATGGCCGATCGGGTTCACCTTGCCGCGGTAGTCCTCGGGCTGCGGGCTTACCTCGGGATCGCCGTAGACCTCGCTCGTGGACGCCTGCAGCACGCGCGCGCCGGTGCGCCGCGCCAGGTCGAGCACGCTGATCGCGCCGAGCACGTTCGTGCGGACCGTCTGCACCGGGTCCTTCCGGTAGTGGACGGGCGACGCCGGGCACGCGAGGTTGTAGATCCGGTCCACGACGAGCTGCATCGGGAGCGTCACGTCCTGCCGCAGCAGCTCGAAGCGCGGGCTCTTGAGCAGGTGCGCGATGTTCTCCTTCGCGCCCGAGTAGAAGTTGTCGAGGCACAGGACCTCGGCGCCCCTCTCGAGGAGGCGCTCTGAGAGATGGGAGCCGAGAAACCCCGCTCCTCCCGTGACGAGCACGCGCGGCGGGCGAGCCATGGGGCGAAAACTCTAGCATGGAAACGGGGGGGGCTGGGGGACCCTAACCCCTCCCGGCCCCCGGCCCCCCCCAGGTTTCGTCGGATCGCTTTTGCGTGACCCGGACGAGCGCGACCGTCCGCTCCCACGGCTTTCTCCCGAGCAGGCCCGGCAGCGAGATCTGGAGGTACGGGCGCGACGCGAGGACCTCGACCTTGAGCGTCGGGTCGTCCTCGAGCACCGGGAGCGCGTCCTCCGGCATCACCACGAACGTGCGCGGCGAGGCGCGGCACCGGTGACGGAGCCCGGCGGGATCGCGCTCGGAGAAGAACGGGCGTTTCCCGTAGAAGGTGAGGCTCTGGAGGCCGAGGTCGAAGCGGCCGGAGAGGTCGCCCGGCTCCGCCTCCGCCGCGACGCGCAGGGCGAGCGCGCGCGCCGGCCGGTAGGGCTCGAGCGCGCCCATGTGGAGAAGGACCCAGACCGAGATCGCCCAGCCCGCCGCCGCCGTGATCGCCGCGCCCTTGACCACCTGCCGGCGGCGGATCGCGAGCCCGACGCCCGCGGCCCAGAGGACGAGGATGACCGCGCCGCGCGCGATGCCCCAGAGCTCGCTCCGGAGCGCGACCGCGGTGGCCGTCGCCGCGAAGCCGAGGACCGGGACCGCGAGGAGCGGCCACAGGATCCACCCCGCGCGCCGCTCCGCGATCCGGTCGATCGTCACCCCGACGGCGGCCGCCGCGGCGGGGTACGCGGGCAGCAGGTAGACGGAGCGTTTGCCCGTCGCCGCCGTGAAGAAGAGGAAGATCAGCGCGACCCAGAGGAGCGCGAGCGCGCGCGGGTCGCGCCGCCACGCCCCGTCCCGGCCGTCGCGGAT
>DASUGR010000215.1:0-22528 GCA_036273915.1 Planctomycetota bacterium
GCGCGGGCGCGTCCTTCGGCCAGGCGCGGCGCGTCGCGAGGAACGCCATCTCGTTGCCGTTGAGGCTCGGCAGGAACTGCTCGACGAAGTCCATGCCGCCGGTCAGGTTGCCGAAGTTGGTCTCGAATTCGACGAGCTTCGGGATCTCGCGCTCGGCGACGAGCGCGTCGCGGTTGCTCCAGAGCGCCGGGAGGCTCCGGTGCAGGCGGATGAAGCCGATCGTGTCGTCGGGGAGCGCGAACGGGAACGGCGCGAGCGTGCCGGCGTAGGCGTCGCGGACGGCCGGCGGCAGCTCCTCGGGCATCGGCAGGACGGTGCGCGTGCGGAGGCGCACGCCGTCGCCGTCGCGCCCGAGGCTGAGGGAGACCGCCGCCCACGGCGCCTCGGCGCCGATGTGGCCGAGGAGCCCGCCGATGAGCGCCTGGCCGACGTCCTTCGCCTTCTCGTTCTGCCGGCTGGGGGCGTGGGTCTTCAGGTCGACGAAGGCGAACGCGTCGCCGGGGCCGGCCGCGCGGCGCGCCTGCGCGATCCGCTCGTCGCCCTGGAGCCCCTCGGCGGTGCGGCCGCGCACGGCCGCCGCGAGGAGCTGGTCGGAGCTCACCGCGAGCACGTCGCCGTCGAGGCAGACGAAGCCGGGGCCGAGCTGCCAGAGCGCGGGGAGCGTCTCGTCGGCCGGGAGGACGACCGCGCGCTGCTGTCTCATGAGGATCTCGGCGCCCGCGATGATCCTTGTGGCGGCCTCGGGCTCGACGCGCGCGAGCAGGAGGAGGCGCTGCGGCGAGCCGTACGCGGCGGCCGCGATCTCCCTGCCTGCGACGGCGCGGAAGAGCCCCTGGAAGTCGTACCCCGTGGAGCCCTTCACGAGCGCCTCGGCGAAGAGCGCCTGCGCCATCTGCGGCGCGGCGAGCGCCTGCCTCAACGCGGCGTTCTCCTTCAGCGCGGCGGCGAGCGGCGACGCGAGGACGTCGTCGAGCTTCTTGCCGAGGTTCCGTGCTTCGAGGTAGGCGGTGGCGCCCTTCGGGAAGCGGTCGGCGAGGGATTCTTCCCCCGCGATCGCGGGCAACGAGATCAGGAGGAGGGAGAGAGCCGCCGCGAGACGCATGTGTGCACCTCCAAGGACCGGTCGCAGGCTACGCGAAGAGGGTGCCACGGCCACCCCGCCCGCGGGGCGGGCCGGCGGGGACGGCGGTGTGCGGATTGCTTACGCGGTGGGGAAGCAGGGGGGGTCCGGGGGCCTAGACGACCATGGTGACGCAGGTGAGCCACAGGAAGAACGTCAGGCCATCGAAGAAGCACGCGAGTCCATCGCGCCGGTAGCGGAAGCCACGGATCGGGAGCCAGAGGGCCATCATCCCAGCCAGGACCGCGCAAACGTCCACGGCCGTCCCGAAAACAGCCCCCAGCCGGGTCGCGAGCGCGGGGGAGACCACGCGGGGATCCATCCGCCGCTCTTGCCGCTGGCAGAGCACGTCCAAGAGCCCGAAGACGAGCACGAAGAGCGTCGGCGACACGGCCAGCGTGAATCGGCCGGCCGGAGCGCGCGGGAGCATGCTTGCGACGGTACCGCGAATCGGAGGCGACGGCGACGATGTCGGCGCCCGGGTGCGCCAGCGCTGGCGCACCCCAGCCGCCGCAAGTCGCTGCCGCGAAACGACTTCCGCCCGCTCAGCAGGTCAACCGTTGACCTAGAGCCACCCGCGGTCGCGGACGGCTTGGGCGACCCGCTGCACGGCCACGAGGTACGCGGCGAGACGCATGTGGATCTTCTCGCGCTCGGCCGTCGTCCACACCGCCTCGAACGCCTCCGTCATCCGGCGGTCGAGGCGCTGGTGCACCCGCTCGAACGACCACGCGTAGTTGTAGGCGTTCTGCACCTGCTCGAAGTAGCTCACCGTCACGCCGCCCGCGTTCGCCATGAAGTCCGGCAGCACCCGCACGCCCCTGTCGTAAAGGATCCGGTCCGCCTCGGGCGTCGTCGGGCCGTTCGCGAGTTCGCACACGACCCGCGCCTTCACGTTCGCCGCGTTCTCCGCCGTGATCACGTTCTCGAGCGCGCTCGGGTAGAGGACGTCGACCTTGAGCTCCAGGAGGTCCTCGTTGGAGATCGGCTCCGCGCCGGGGAAGCCGCCGAGCGAACGGTGCTCGAGCTTGAACTTCACGAGCGCCGCCGGATCGAGGCCCTTCGCCGAGTAGATGCCCCCGCGGCTGTCGCTCGCCGCGACGAGCTTCCCGCCGCCGAGCAGCTCCGCGTGGAGCGTCGCCGCGTACTGGCCCGCGTTGCCGAAGCCCTGGATCGCGTAGGTCGCCGAGGGCAGGTCGAGCTTGAGCAGCTTCGCGGCCTCGCGCACGCAGTAGACGCCGCCGCGCGCGGTCGCGTCGCTCCGCCCCCTGGACCCCCCGAGGCTCAGCGGCTTGCCGGTGATGACGCCCGGATGGGACTCGCCGAGCATCATCTCGTACTCGTCCATCATCCAGCCCATGATCTGCGGGTTGGTGTAGACGTCCGGCGCGGGCACGTCGCGCGTCGCGCCGAGCACGCGGCCGACCGCGCGGATGTAGGCGCGCGCGAGGCGCTCCTGCTCGCCGAGCGACAGCTCCTTCGGGTTGCACGTGACGCCGCCCTTGCCGCCGCCGAGCGGCAGGTCGACCACCGCGGTCTTCCACGTCATCCACGCGGCGAGCGCGCGCACGGTGTCGATCGTCTCGTCCGGGTGCCAGCGCAGCCCGCCCTTCGTCGGCCCGCGCGCGCTGTTGTATTGCACGCGGTAGCCGTGGAAGACCCTGTACTTCCCGTCGTCCATGCGCACGGGAAGCGTGACGTGGAACTCGCGCTGCGGCCAGCGGAGGAAGTTCCGCATGGCATCGTCGAGGCCGAGCCTCTCGGCAGCCTCGTCAAACTGCGCTTGCGCGATTTTGAACGGGTTCACGTCCGGCATGCTCGCCTCCTGCCCCTAGGATCGGCCAAGAGCGAAGGAATGGAAGGGGTCCCGGGGGCCCAGAGCACGCAAACGCGATCACGCCCCCGCCGGATCGAGCGGGCCCGTTCACGATCGGGTCGCGGCCCGGCCGGGCCGCGCGCTACGGTCCGGTCTTGGCGGCGCGTTTCGCTGCCTTCTTGGCCTGCTTCTCCTTGATGGAGAGCTTCGGCTTGTTCTTCTTGTCCTTCGAAATCTGGCCTTTGGCCATGTCTTGCTCCGGGCCTCGCCCCTGTCCGTGGAGGCGAAGGATGCGGCACTCTAGCCGGAGCCACCCCCACGTCCGGCCCTGGCCTCCCGGCGCCACGGGACCGAAGCGACGGGCGAGCCGCGGCTCAGGGGCTGACTCCCGGCACGAAGACGAGCGTGCCGCTGGTCTTGCAAGAGATGAGCACGCCGTCCTGGAACCAGATCGCGTGGCCCGGGCCGGTGCCGGCGTCCGGGACCGGCGCGGTCGTGCTCGAGACGACCTGGCCATCCGCGGTGAGCACCGTGATCGTGTACGTGTCGTCGTTGAACCCCGTGCTCACGACCGCGATGTCCCCGCTCGGCAGGTCTTTCAGGTCGATGCCGATCGGGCCGTCGCCGACATCCACCGTCGTGACGACCGCCAGCGTGTCCGTCCGGGCGACGGAGAGCGTCTTCGCGGTGAAGTTGCTCACGACGAGCAGGCTTCCTGTCCGCCGGACGCGGCGCGGGTCGTCGCCCACTTCGCCGATGAGCGTCGCCGCCCCGAGCGGGCGGTCGGCGGGATCGTGGTACCAGAGCTGCCCCGGCGTCCCGTCCGTCACCACATAGGTGCGCTGGTCCAGCGCCGCGGCGGTCGCGCTGATCGCCTTCCCCGTCGCGGACGAGAGCGCGAACGCATCCACGCGCTGGGCGGAGTCGGCCTGCGCGAACAGCCCGCTCGCCGCGTCGAAGACCATGAAGTAGACCGACCCGGCCGTGTAGTCCGTGACCGTCCCGCCGTCGCCGGCGTCGAACGGCCGGAAGTCGGTCACGTTCGAGCCGCCGAAGGAGAGCTGCGTCGCGCCGAAGCTCGAGCTCGCGGAGTCCCAGTGCGTCATCGCGGCGACGCCGGGGCCGACGGCGAACGCCGCGATCGTGCCGCCCGGCTCGTGGAGCACCTCGGCCGCGTAACGCGCGACCGGAAGCTGGAGCCCCTTGTCGTTCACGGTCGCGCCGGTGACGCCGTTGACCACGGCCCAGCCGTTCGAGCCCGCGAGGAGGACATTGCTGTCGACGCCGACGAGCGGCACGTGCAGCGCCGCGATCGCCTCCGGCTCGATGATGACGGTCGAGGCGGAGGTCCCGCCCCCGCCGTCGCCCGGGGGCTTGGGGCACTTCTTGCCGACGACCTTGACCTCTTGCGTGCCGCTCCCGACGAAGTCACTGAAATTCATGCCCACGGACACCTCCCCCTCAAAGTTCTCGTAAACGAATACGGCGAACTCCAGGGAGGCGCCGGCAGGCAGGGTGTGGGCTGTCTCGTCGTCGATCCCAAGGGGACGATCGGCGCCGGCGTGGAACTCGATGGTATTCCCGGTGGCCGCTTCGTTGCGAACCGTGAAGGTCCCGATGAGCACGCCCTCGGGAGGCGGAGGCGGGTCGGCCGGATCCCAGCAGTACTCGAAGATCTGCGGCTCGATCGTCAGATGGAAGATGGCCTCGCTCCCATGACCGGAGTCGACACAGCCGGCCGCGAGGAGAAGACTCACGATAAGGGCGCTCGCTGCACGCACGTCTCACTCCTTTAGGGCTGTGGTGGACTGCCCCACTCCTCCAACGGCAACCGGGCCCGGGTTCGTCGGCCCGATCCCTCAAGGCGTCTTCGAGGCCGGCAATTCCGGGCGTTTCGTCAGCCCTACCCACGCACTAGGCGGAACGCTTTCCGGTACCGGTCGACCGCCCGGCGCGAGGCGCTGTCCGTCGCCGCGTAGGAAGCCCCGAGGCGCTCCGCCTGCTCCTTCAGCGGCACCCCCTCGCTCTGCCACCGCACCAGCCGGCGATCCTCCTCGCGGAGGAGGGTGAGCGCCTTCACCGCGAGGTCCATCAGCTCGCGACGGGCCGCGAACGTGGAGGGGCCGGTCGCGGAGAGCGCCGGGTCGACCGCGGCCCCCGACTCCCCCCCGATCGTCAGTCGCAGGAGCCCCGCGGGCCGGCGCCGCAATGCCGACCAGTGCGCGTGCCGGTCGGCGAGCACGCTCCGCGCCACCTTGTGGATCCAGGCGAGGAACGGCTCGCGGCCCCGGTGCACGTAGCCGGCCGCCTGCTGCAGCGCCCGCACGTGCACCTCCTGCATGAGGTCCTCCTCGGTCTCGTAGCGAAGGAGCCGCCCGGCGTGGCGTCGCAGGAACGCGAGCACCTCGTCGTGGAACTGCAGGAGGAGGGAGGAGAGGTCGGCGCTCACGGCCCCCCCGCCGCGCGCAGGGTCACGCGGAACCCGACCATCGAGGAGACGTACGTCGGGCTCGCCCCGGTGCCCCCCGAGAGGCGGAAGAGTTCCGGCGGTCCGCCCTCGCCCCATGCGCCGCCTGCGAGCCGACGCCTTCCTGCCACTTCGTCGTACCAGTCGTCGAGCCACTCGTACATGCTGCCCGACATGTCGAAGATGCCCCCCGGCGACTCGTCCACCGGGTAGCTCCGCACCGCCTCGATGCACGCGCGCGGACGCGCGAAGCACGACTTCATCCACTTCGGCCGGTAGTGGTTCCCGAACGGAAAGTAGCGGCCACGGCCGCCCGCGATCAGCCACTCCGCAAAGGTCGGCAGGGCGAATCGCCACGTCGCGCCCCGCGCGCGCGCACGGCGCGTTCGCCAGGCGGCGTACGCCTGCGCGTCGCCCCTCGGAACCGTCATGGCCGGCCAGCCCGGCTCCATCGAAGCCGGCACGAGGAAGCGCCCCGCGGCGTCCCGCGGGCACCCACGGCCGTCGTCGAACCCGGTCATGGGGAGGATGGGCCCCGCGTCGGTCCCGACGGTCGGGAGGACCGCGGGGTCGTTCAGGAATTCGAGGTACTCGGCGATCGTGACCTCGCGGTCGAGCATCCAGAAGGGCTCGACCTCGCCCAGCAGGCCGACGACGTAAGCGAACTCCGGCGGCATGTCCTCCTGCGGAAGCGGCAGGTCGTAGTGGAGCCGCGTGCCCGAGGCTGCGTCGAGGTCGCGGCGGACGGGCCTACGGCCCTCGCGCGTGAGCAGCAGGAGGTAGAGACCCGGCGGGAGCGACAGGTGGAGCGGCGTCCGCCCGGCGTGGCATCCCCCGTGCGGGTAAAGCGGTGCTGCCGTCATCCGCACCTCGAGCCCGTGCGGGAGCAGGACCTCCCGCACGGTGCCGTCGTGCACGACGGCCCCCAGAGCCCCCCCCGATTCCACCATGCCGGCGGCGTCGGTGACGGCGCCGACCCCGCCGAGCGACGTCGCCCGCACGACCTCGCTGCGGCCGTCGATCTCCAGCTCGAACTCCCGCTCGTCGCCCGGCCCGCCGCGCGCGCGCGCGTCGTAGAGGTCGGCGACGGGGACGCCCGCGATCGCGAGAAGCCGCGCGCGCCGCGCCGGGACGAAGACCGAGCCGCGCACCGGCGCCCCCGCGACGCGCACGATCACATCGGTCGCCGTGACGTCGCCCGCGGGCGCGACGACGCGCAGCGCCCACGCCGCCGGGTCGAGGCCGGGCGCCGCGGCGGGGTAGCCGACCGCGACGAGACGGCGCTCCCCGCCGTCGCGCAGCTCGCTCTCCTCGACATAGCGGAAGACGTACACGGACGCGGGCTCGCCGCCGGTCGCGAGATCGACCTCGGCGGCCCCGGTCATCTCGCGCGCGAGCCGGCCGCTCGCGTCGTACGCGAGCGCCTGCTGACGGTAGAACGACTCCGCGATCCCGTCGCGCGTCGCCAGCGCCTCCTTCCACCGCTCGCCGTAGAGCTCCGCGCGCACGTCGTCGGTGCCCGCGATGCCGGGATCGAGCTTCTCGGCCGCGCGCAGCAGGTCGAGCGCCTCGCCGAACACCGCTTCCCGCTCGCGCACGTACGTCGCCTCCCGCAGCTCGAGCACGTCGAGATCCTTGTCCTCCTCGGGCGCGAAGTGGCGCCCCGTGAGCGCCTCGCGGAGGCCATCGAGGCGCCGCGCATCCGCCTCGGAGGCGGTGCGGATCTCGCGCAGTCGC
Organism: Planctomycetota bacterium; assembly: GCA_036273915.1. Classification (GTDB taxonomy): domain Bacteria; phylum Planctomycetota; class PLA2; order PLA2; family PLA2; genus PLA2. The sequence continues at coordinate 7,141 of DASUGR010000215.1, forward strand.
CGGATGCGGGCGCGCGCCTCGCGCACGTCCGCGGCGGCCTCGCCGCGGCGGCGGGTGCGATCCGCGGCATCGCGCCAGAGGGATCCGCCCACGGCGACCCCGACGGTGGCGAGGGCGAGAAGGATGCCGGCGGTCAGGCGCGGACGCCGGCGGGCGGAGGCGCGCAGGCGCGCGATCGGCGAGGGCGGACGCGCGCGGATGGGCCGGCCCTCGCGCACCGCGTCCAGGTCGTCGGCGAGCTCGGAAGCCGTCGCGTAGCGGTCGGCGGGCGATTTCGCGAGGGCCTTCAGCACGACGACATCGAGGGCGCGCGGCAGCGTGGGATCGAGGCGCCGCGGCGGCAGCGGGTCCTCGACGAGCACCCGCTTGAGAACCTGCTCGAACGTGCGCCCCGGGAACGGCACCCGCCCCGTGACGCCCTGGTACAGCGTGACGCCGAGCGCGTAGAGGTCGGCGCGCGCGTCGATGTCGGCCCCCGCGAGCTGCTCGGGCGCGGCGTAGAGCGGCGAGCCCGCGAACGTCGTCGTGAGCGCGGTGGCGTCCGCCGCGAGGTCTCTTGCGAGGCCGAAGTCGAGGAGGAGCGGGCGGCCGTCCGGCGAGATGCGGATGTTGCTCGGCTTCACGTCACGGTGGACGATACCCTGCTCGTGGGCGTGCGCGAGGGCGCGGGCGATCTGCGACGCCCAGGAGAGGATCCGGTCGAGCGCCGGCGGATCGCCGCGCGCCGCCCCCTCCGCGAGCACGTCGTCGAGGTTCCTGCCGGGCACGAGCTCCATCGCGATGTAGCGGACCCCGTTCTCCTCCCCCATCGCGTGGACGGCGACGATGTTCCTGTGCCGCAGCTTCGCGACGGCAAGCGCCTCCCGGCGGAATCGCGTAGCGGCGCCCTGCGACGACTGGAGCTCCGGCCTCAGGATCTTGAGCGCGACGTCGCGGTCGAGCGACTCCTGCCGCGCGAGGAACACCTGCCCCATGCCGCCTTCGCCGAGGCGGCGGAGGAGGACGTACTCCCCGAGGCGCGGGAAGGGGAGGGCGTCGCGCTTCCTCCGCCGCGCCGCCTCGCGATGGATGGTGCGGATGACCGTTCGCGCCTCCTCGTCGAGCTCGGGGTGGCGCGCGAGGAACACGTCGGGCTCCTCGGCCTCGCCCGCGAGGCAAGCGTCGAGGTACGCATCCAGGGGATCCACGCGCCGAGAGTCTCGCAGATCGCCTCGGGGGAGGGAACGGCGGGGCGGTCCCGCCCCCGGAGCCCCCCTGCCTTCGGGACGCGCCGGTTACGCTTCTGCCATGGCAGCGCTCGTGCGGGAGACCGTCGCGATCGAGATCGACCGGGTACGCCGACGCTACCTCCGGATCCTGGAGGTCCGCGAGGAGCCGCCGATCACGTGGACCGTGCGCGGCGACGCGCTCTCCTGGTACGTCGTCCTGCACGACGCGTTGGAGCCGGACGTCGACCTCGAGATCCTCGACGAGGTCGCCATCGTGCGCGCCGCCGTCGGGACCGCCGTGTTCGTCGGCGTGCTCGCCATCCCCGCAGCGCTGCGGCCGGACCTCGGCACCACGCGGTTCCGGGAGGGCGTGCTCGAGGTGCGGCTCGTGCCGCGGGGGTCCTGATGGTCGAGCGGGACTTCTACGACGTCCTCGGCGTGCCGCGCACCGCGTCGCTCGAGGAGATCAAGAAGGCGTACCGAAAGCTCGCGCTCAAGAACCACCCGGACAAGAACCCCGGCGACAAGGCGGCGGAGGAGCGGTTCAAGGAGGCGACGATCGCCTACGAGGTCCTCTCGGACCCGAAGCGCCGCGAGGAGTACGACCACCGCGGCCACCACACCTACGCGAAGGACCACGCGCGCGAGGTCGAGTTCGACGCGGTGGATCTCGAGGATCTCCTCGGCCGCCACGCGGATCTCTTCGGCGGCCTCTTCGGGAGGAGCTTCCACGCCGAGCGCCCGGTCGCGCGCCGCGGCCCCGACGTCGAGGCGGAGGTCCGCATCGACCTCAGGACCGCGGCGAGCGGCGGTCGGGTGCAGCTCTCGCTCCGCGGCGAGACGACGTGCCAGACGTGTCACGGCAAGGGGGTGAGGGACGGGGCCGCGCCGTGCCGCACGTGCGGAGGCCGCGGGTCGGTGACGCGCCGGGCGCCCGGCAAGGGGCAGTTCTTCTCGGTCACGTCGCCGTGTCCCGCCTGCGGCGGCACGGGCATCGATCCCGCCGCGATGTGCCCCGACTGCCACGGCATGGGCGTCGTCGAGGGGACGCGCCGCATCGAGGTGAACGTCCCCGAGGGCGTGGCGGACGGCGACCGCCTCCGGTTGAAGGGGCAGGGTGCGCCCGGCACGCGCGGTGGCCCCCCGGGTGACCTGCTCCTCCTCGTAGAGGTCGCACCCGACCCGCGGTTCCGGCGCGAGGGCGACGACCTGCACTCCGACGTGACGGTGCCGGCGCCGGTCGCGGCGCTCGGCGGCGCGCGCACGGTCGAGACGCTGCGCGGTTCCGCGGAGGTCCGCATCCCGCCCGGTACGTCGTCGGGCACCGTGCTCCGCTTGCGCGGCCAGGGCATCCGCAAGGGGGACCACCTCGTCCACGTCCTGCTCTCGGTGCCCGCGCACCCGACGGCCGAGCAGCGGGCGCTCTACGAGAAGCTCCGCGACCTCGAGTGAGGGCGGCGCCGTTTCGCGAGGTTGACGGACCCGCCGAGGCTCGACTAGGCTCTGGCCGGGGCGCCGCGGCCCGCGGCAGCGGCCGAGTCCACGCGACGTCCCGGTGCCCACGCCGGCCGGTCCGTCGGCCGGGGAGAACCGCCGATGCAGCAGCACCCCTTTCTCACCATCCTGAAGGTCGGGCTTCTGGCCGCGATCCTGGCCCTCCTCGTCATGGTCTTCGTGGCGCAGACCGAGACCCAGGAGAAGGTCATCGCGACGAGGCAGACCGTGGACGAGCTGAAGGGGCAGGTCGCCGACATGTCGCGGCGCCTCTCCCAGGGGGTGCGGTCCGCGACGGCCGGGGACGTCCCCGCCACGCCTTCGGGCGAGACGAAGCCGATCGTGCCGGGCTTCACCTCGCTCCTCTCCCCGGAGCCCGATCGCCCGCGGCCGCCGGACGACGAGATCGACTTCGACGCGCAGCTGCGCACGGGCACGCTCAGCGAGCCGAAGGGGATGAACGTGCTCACGAGCGATCGCGACTACGACAACGCGACGCTCATCGGCCACTACGTCTACCCTCCGCTCGGGGAACGCAAGGACAGCGACCCCGGCGACTTCAAGCCCGGCCTCGCGGAGCGCGCGGAGCTGAGCCCGGACCACAAGGAGTACTACGTCCGGCTCCGCCCGGGCGTGCTCTGGCATCGCCCCCCGGTCGACCTCACGGACGAGAAGTACGCGTGGATGCGGGGGGACCACGAGGTGACGGCGGAGGATCTCGTCTTCACCCTCGACATGATCCGGAACGAGCGCGCGGACACGGCGCCCCTGCGCGCGGAGTTCAAGGACATCGAGGAGTACGAGGCGGTCGACAAGTACACGCTCCACGTGCGATGGAAGGAGCCCAACTTCCTGGCGACCGGATCCCTGCTCGGCGACCTCATCCCCTACCCCAAGTGGATCTACACGCGCGAGGAGGATGGCAGCCCGATCGACCCCGCCGGGCTCGGCCAGCGCTTCGCCTCCCACTGGTTCAACAAGCTGATGTGCGGCTACGGCCCCTACATTTTCAAGGAGTACAAGAAAGGCGACTACGTGCTCCTCGAACGCAACGAGCGGTACTGGGGACGGCGGCCCGCGTTCAAGACGATCTTCTACAAGCTCGCACTCCGCGACGACGAACCCCGCTACAACAACTTCATGAGCTTCGACGAGAACGGGGAGCGGGCCCAGTACGCGTACCCGATCTCCTCGGCCCGGCTCAGGCGCGACGTCTACGACAACGACGGGTCGAGCGAGCTGCTGAAGCAGCTGGCGGAGAAAAAGCTCTTCATCTATCGCTACCCGCGGCTCATGTTCGCCTACCAGGGGTGGGCCTGCCGCAGCAAGCTCTTCGGCGACCCGCGCGTGCGCCGGGCCATGACCATGGCCGCGAACCGGAAGGCGTGGCAGAAGGACATCCTCGTGGACGAGGCCACCTTCCCCACGGGCGTGGTGTTCTCCGAGGCGCCGGAGTACGACAAGACGATCCTGCCGTGGCCGTACGACCTCGACGCGGCCTCGAAACTGCTCGAGGAGGCGGGCTGGGTGGACACCGACGGGAACGGCGTGCGGGACAGGGTGATCGACGGGCAGAAGGTCGAGCTCCGGTTCAAGGTCACGCAGCCCCCCGGCGCGCCGGAGCTGGACGCGATCCGGAACGACTGGGAGCAGTCGCTCAAGAAGATCGGCGTGATCATGGAGCCGGATGTCGTGGAGTGGAACCAGTTCCTGAAGAAGACGCAGGATCGCGAGTTCCAGGCCTATTCGGCCGCGTGGTACCTGGGCGACCAGTGGGACCCCGAGCCCCTCCACCACTCGAACCAGATCCCGATCCCCGGATCCGACAACGCGGTCGAGTGGTCGAACCCGCGGATCGACCAGATCATCGACACGCTCAAGGTGACGTTCGATCTCAACAAGCGGTACGAGCTGGCCCACGAATTCCACCGCATCTTCCACCAGGAGCAGCCCTATACGATCCTCTGGTCCTGGCGCAACTCGGTCGCGATCGACTCGCACATCGGCGGCGTCGATCACCCGCGCCCGTTCAACCCGCAGATCAGCCTCCTGAACCTCTGGAGGAAAAAGCACGGCATCGTCGAGTACGACGACGGGAGATACGAGCGGCCCAAGCGGCCGGGATCCTAGGTCCGGGACGCCGGGGAAATGCGGACCTACATCATCAAGCGCATCCTGCTGATGATCCCGACGCTCTTCGGGATCTCGCTGGTCCTCTGGCTCGTCGTGACCGCGGCCCCGGGCGACCCCGGCCAGAAGGCGATGGGCGAGGCGCAGACCCAACGCTCGGGGAACACCGGGGAAAGCCGGCGGATCTTCCGCGAGCAGTTCAACCTCGACAAGCCGCTCTTCTGGAACGACTACGTCTCGCTGACCCCGCAGGACGTCCTCGCGACCGTCCGCACGGGAAACGACCTCACGCTGCCCGGCAAGGACCGCAGCGCCGCGAACCGGCGGATGCTCGACTGGGGCTACTACTCCGTCCCCGGGCTCGTGGGCGCGCTGGACCTCGCGGGGAACACGCGGGAGCGGGCGGGGCTCCTCTTCTACCTGCAGACGAACGCGAAACGCACGGGGGCGACGCGGGTCGGCCGGAGGTACACCGAGGAGGAGAAGGCAGAGAACATGGAGATCGCCGCCGAGAGCAGGGACATCGACACGCGGCTCGCGATCGAAGCCGAGCGGTTCCGCGATGCCGAGATGGGGACCCCGGCCGCCGTCGCGGAGATGGAGCGCCTCGTCGCCGAGAGGGCGCCGCTGTGGAAGCGGTGGTACGCGGAGCGGAAGGGCCGGTGGGAGTGGTCGGGCGCGGAGAGGCTCCGGCGCCGGCTCCTCGACACGCAGTTCGCCAAGTACTGGTGGAACCTGCTGCACTTCGATCTCGGGGACAGCCATGTGCACCGCGAGCCCGTGCTGGCGCTGATCTTCAAGCGCATCCCGATCTCGCTCACGCTTTCCGTCACCTCACTGATCCTCGCGTTCGCGCTCTCCGTGCCGCTTGGCATCTGGGGGGCGGTGCGCCATCGCAAACCGGACGAGCAGGCGGTCTCGACGCTGCTGTTCATGCTCTACTCGCTGCCCGAGTTCTTCGTCGCGAGCATGCTGCTGCGCTACCTGGGCATCGGCCACCCCTTCAAGTGGATCCCGGTGGCGGGATTCGAGAGCTCCGACACGTTCTCGATGACGACATGGGGCCACGTCAAGGACATCGCGTGGCACTCGGTCGCGCCGATCTGGTGCATGACCTACGTGAGCCTCGCAGGCCTCTCGCGCTACGCGAAATCGGGGGTCTTGAACCAGATCCGGTCCGACTACGTGCGCACCGCGCGATCGAAGGGCCTTCCGGAGTGGTCCGTCATCGTCAAGCACACGGTGAGGAACGGCATCATCCCGATCGTCACGCTGCTCGGGACCACGCTGCCGGTCATCGTCGGCGGGTCGATCATCGTCGAGTCCGTCTTCACGATCCCCGGGATCGGGCACCTGATCTGGGACTCCATCCTCCAGCGCGACTACAACGTGGTGATCGGCGAGGCTCTCATCGTGGCCGTGCTCACGATGGTCGGCATCCTCGTCTCCGACATCCTCTACGCGGTCGTGGACCCGAGGATCACGTACCAATGAGCGCGGAGCAGGGCAACTCCTACTGGTCGGTGGTCGGCCGGCAGCTGCGGAAGAACCGCACGGCGATGCTCGGCTTCTGGTGCGTGATCTCGCTTCTCCTCCTTGCCGTGTACGCGCCGGTGCTCGCCTCAAGCCGCCCCTTCTACTGCAGCGGCCCCGAGGGGTGGTCGCTCCCCTGGTTCCGCGACCTCTTCGACCGGATCGCGGTTCCGCAGCCGGTGGATCTCTTCTTCAACCTCCTCCTCGTCTTCCTCCCGTTCGCGGCGGTGGCCTACGTGCTCGTGCGCCGCTTCCTCCTCAAGCGCGGGCGCTGGAAGGGAAAGGCGATCCGGCGTACGCTCGGCGTGCTTGCCGCCGTGCTCCTCTGGATCTTCCTCGGGATCTACCTGCCCGACGGGGCGGTCGCGGGACCGACCGCGCGCGCGCTCCTCGCCCCGGGCCTGGCGCTGCGCAGCAGCAAGCCCTACGTCGACTACCACGAGCGCGTGAAGGAGGCCGCGGGAGGAAGCGTCACGGCGATCTTCCCGCCGATCCCCTACAACTTCGGCGACACGCGCGTCCGCGAGAGCAGCCTGCCGCCGGACTGGTTTTTCGGCAAGCGTCGAACCGACCTCGGCGCCGTGGGGCCGCACCCGCTCGGGACGGACCCGGGCGGCCGGGACGTGTTCACGGCGCTGCTCTACGGGACGAGGATCTCGATGACGATCGGCGTCATCGCGGTCGGGATCTACGTGACGATCGGGATCGTCCTCGGCTCGCTCGCGGGGTACTTCGGCGGCAAGGTCGACATGCTCATCTCGCGGTTCATCGAGGTGATGATCTGCTTCCCCCTGCTCTTCTTCGTCCTCACGATCGTGTCGGTCTTCGAGACGCGCACGATCTTCCTCATCATGGCCGCGATCGGCGTGACCGCGTGGCCCGGCGTGGCCCGCCTCGTGCGCGGCGAGTTCCTGACGCAGCGCGGCAGCGACTACGTGACCGCGGCCGAGGCCCTGGGGATCCCGAAGCGGCGCATCATCTTCCGGCACATCCTGCCCAACGCGCTGACGCCGGTCCTCGTGGCGGCCACGTTCGGCATCGCGAGCGCGATCCTCACGGAGTCGAGCCTCGCGTTCCTCGGCCTCGGCGACGTCAACGCCGCGTCGTGGGGCATGCTGCTGAACATGGGACGCCACACGAACTTCGACTGGCTGATCCTCGCGCCGGGCGCCGCGATCTTCTTCACGGTCACGGTCTTCAACCTCGTGGGCGAGGGGCTCCGCGACGCGCTCGACCCGAAGCTGCGCCAGTAGCGAACGGATGCAGGGGGGGGCCGGGGGCGGCCCCCATCGTAGGATGAAGCCCGGATGGCCGATCCCCCGAGCCACGACAAGGCAGAGACCCGCCGCCACCTCGAGGGTTACCTCGAGGCCTACCCCGGCCTCCGCGGGCGCGTCTGCCGCATCCTCCTCCTCCACCTGCACACGCAGGGCTTCATCCGCATCGAGGAGGTCTACCGCCGGGCCCAGCGCGCCGAGGAGTGGAACGTCCCCACCGACCCGAACCGCCCGGCGTCGCGGCTGTGGGCGGCCGACGAGCGCGAGTCGATCAACGCGATCGTCATCGACGTCGCCTCCGAGCACCTGACGCCGAAGGAGGTCGACAACCTCGTCTGGTCCGCGCACCGGCGCGACGAGGCGCTCTCGCTCCAGCAGTTGGCGCGGCTCCGCGACGTGCCGCTCGAGCTGATCGCGGAGCGGCTCTCGCAGTACGTCGCGGTCCCCGGCGAGGACGACCGACTCGTCGAGGAGGCGCTCGAGGGCACCATGGTCGCGCTCCTCCGCCGCTTCGTCTCGAACCGCGTCGACTACATCTCGGTCGCGAAGCGGCACCTGAAGCTCCAGGACCTCTGCTGGATCCTCGGGCGCATCGTCTCGACCGAGCAGGGCGCCGGGCTCATCGGCGGCAAGGCGGCGGGCATGGTGCTCGGCCACGCGATCCTCCGCGCGGAGGGCTGCGCGCCCGACGGCCCCCCCGAGACGGTGTTCCTGCTCTCGGACGCGTACGACCAGTTCAAGACGCTGAACGGCCTCACCGGCCTCGAGCACCAGAAATACAAGGCGATCGAGGAGATCCGCGAGGACTTCCGCGCGATCGGCGAGGTGTTCCGCAACGCCGAGTTCCCGCCGCGGATCGCGGACCTGCTACGCGTCGAGCTCGACCGGATCGGCCCCGTGCCGCTCGTCGTCCGCTCCTCTAGCCTCCTCGAGGACAGCTTCGGCGCGACGTTCAGCGGCATCTACCGCTCGATCTTCCTGCCGAACACCGGCCCGCTCGAGCAGCGCCTGCAGGAGCTCCTGGGCGCGATCGCGGAGATCTACACGGGCGTGTTCAGCCCCGACGCGATGACCTACCGCCGCCGCCACCACCTGATCGACTACGACGAGCGGATGGCGGTGATGATCCAGCCCGTCGTCGGGCGGCGCCGCGGGCGCTACTTCTTCCCCGCCTACGCGGGCGTCGCCTTCTCGCGCAACGACTACCGGTGGAACGGCCGCATCCGCCGCGAGGACGGGCTCGTCCGCATCGTGCTCGGCCTCGGGACGCACGCGGTCGACCGCGTCGGCGACTACGCGCGCATGGTCGCGCTCAAGGCGCCGACGATGCGCCCCGAGGGTACCGTCGAGGAGATCCTCCGGGCGTCGCAGAAGCAGGTCGACGTCGTGGACCTCGAGGGGGGCGGCTTCGTCACGATCCCGGTCCTCGACGCGCTCCGTGCGATCGAGGGCCCGGTCGCCGACTACGTCTCGGTGCTCGAGCCGGACGGGCGGCTGTCGACGCCCGTGGCAGACACCGTCCTCGCGCCCGAGACTTCGCTCGTGGTCACGTTCGACCGCCTTCTCTCGCGCGGCGGGTTCCCGGAGCGGATCCACCGGATCCTGAAGACGCTCGAGGCCGCGTACGGGACCCCCGTCGACGTCGAGTTCGCGGCCGACGACGGGCATCTTTACGTCGTCCAGTGCCGCCCGCTCGGCGGCGACACCGCGCGCGCGCGCACGCCGGTGCCGACGGACATCCCCCCCGGGGACCAGCTCTTCTCGGCCCGCCGCTACGTGAACAACGGCGTGCTCGAGCGGATCGAGCACATCGTGCTCATCGACCCGCGCGACTACGGCTCCCTGACGCGCAACGAGCGCCACGCGGTCGCGCGGGGGGTCGGCGAGGTGAACGACGCGCTCCAGGGGCGACGCTTCCTGCTGATGGGCCCGGGCCGCTGGGGCAGCCAGGACATCCGCCTCGGCGTCCCGGTGACGTTCGCCGACATCTGCAACGCGAGCGCGCTCCTCGAGATCGCCCGCGCCGCCGAGGGCTACGTGCCCGAGCCCTCCTTCGGCACGCACTTCTTCCAGGACCTCATCGAGGCGTCGATCCTCTACCTGCCGCTCTACCCGGACGAGGCGGTGTTCAACGAGAGCCTGCTGCTGGGGAGCGGGAACGCGGCCTCCCGGTTCACGAGGAAGCCGGTGAAGGCGCTCAGGGTGATCGACGTGAAGGAATCGTTCCCCGGCCGGTCGCTCCAGTTGGCGATGGACGGCGAGGCGCAGCGGGCGCTCTGCTTCCTCAGGTAGGGAGAGGGGGGGGCTCCGGGGGCAGGCCCCCGGACCCCCTCCGCTTCGCCCGCAACTCCTTGGCGGGCAAGGACCTGCAATGACTGGAATCTCCTTGCGGGGGGCCCTAGAATCGCGCCCTTCATGGACACGTTGGCCGCGACGCTCCCGGTGCGAAAGCCCAAGTTCTTCACGAACGGGAAGCTCGCCATGTGGCTCTTCCTCGGCTCGGACGCGATGGGCTTCATGGGCCTCATCGGCGCCTACATCGTGCTCCGCATCACGTCGCCGAACTGGGAGGATCCGAAGTTCGATCCGCCGTTCGGGATCAACCTCACGGCCTTCATGACCTTCCTCCTCATCGTGAGCTCGGTCACGATGGTCACGGCGCTCCACAAGATCGGCCACGGCGACCGGAAGGGGCTCCTCTTCTGGCTCGGGATGACGATCCTCGGGGGGCTCGGGTTCCTCTGCCTCCAGGCGTACGAGTGGACGCATTTCCTCCACGGGATCCACGAGCGCGCGGTCGAGTACACGGCGGAGACGGGGAAGATCGCGCCCTTCACGAACTACCAGGCGACGTTCTTCTCGCTGACGGGCTTCCACGGGCTGCACGTCTCGATCGGCGTCGTCTACATGAGCTGCATCTGGATCCGAGCATGGCAGGGCGCGTACACCGAGAAGAGCCACAGCCCGGTCGAGCTCGTCGGGCTCTACTGGCACTTCGTCGACCTCGTGTGGATCGTGCTGTTCACGATCATCTACCTGCTCCCGGACAGCGTGGTGAACTGATGAGCGAACCGGCATCGACTGCCCCCGGCGTGGACCAGGCGCAGGTCTCGCACCCCTACTACAGGATCTTCGGGATCCTGACGGTCCTGACGATCGCGGAGATCCTCTGGGTATACGTGGTCCCCCACTCGCGCGCGATGCTCGCGGGCGGTCTCGGGATCATGGCGGCGGCGAAGGCGGCGCTGGTCGCGCTTTACTACATGCACCTGAAGTACGAGTCGAAGCTGCTCTGGGTGGTGGCGCTCTTCCCGCTGACGCTCGTGGTCGTGATGATCGCGGGATTCCTCCCCGACGCCCTCGCGCCGTACTAGTTCGTTGTACGGAGCCTGACACACTTCAACGAACCGACCGGTGCGCGCAGACGCGTGAGCGGCTCGCGCGCATGACGCGGATCGACGACGCGCGGTTCGTCGCGCGCTTTGCCTGGCCCGGGGTGCTAGGCATCCTGCTCAGCCTCGCGTGGCCCGGCGTCCCGTATCTCGATGGCGACGCGTCCTCCGTGCCGGCGGTGATCGGGATCCCGGTCGGCGTGCTCATCACCTGCAGCCTCCTCGTCCTGCCCTTCCTGTACCCGCTCGCGATCCTCTGCGTCGTGCTTGCGCCTTTCCGTCGCGGACGCGCCCGCTGGCTCGTGCTCCTCGCGAACGGAGCCTTCCTGCTGATCTCGGCCGCCGTCCTCCTCGTCGGCCCCGGGATCCCGTAGGCTGGCACGGGATGGCGTGGCCCCGCCGCGTGCCCTACGCGCGTCGACACGCGCTGACCCCCTCCCCCCGCGCCCCCTCCCCTCCGACGCCCGTGGCAGATGGGGCTACGATGAAATGCACGATGCTCCGCTCGGCCTCCCTCGCGCTCCTTGCCCTCGCCCTCCCCGCCGCCGCCGACGACGGCCTCAGGACCTGGAAGGATGAGATCCGGAAGCTCGAGCGCGCCGAGCAGAAGTTCTGGGGCGAGTACCAGAAGCGCTACATCGAGGCGCTGCTCACGCTCGACAAGCCCGCGACCGACGCCGCCTCGCGACCGAACGACGCGGTCAACTACGTCCTCGACTACTCGGGCCTCCGCGCCCTCTACGCCGACCACGTCCTCATCGAGGAGACCAAGGGGAAGGCGGACCTCGCCTTCGCGGCATCCGGCGACCCGAAGGCGCTCCCCGAGCTTTTCGACGCGCTCATGGCGCTCGGAAAGCGCATCGACGACGTGGACGCCGACCTCGTCTCCGCGCGGCCGCAGCAGCAGGGCACGCGGTACGACCAGCGGCCGGGCATCGAGCGGCACGGCCTGGCACTCCGGATCGACGCGCTCGAGCGCGCGATCGCGCAATGCCCCGGCGCCGCCGCCTTCCTCGGCGGCGACGGGATGAAGACCGCCGCCAAGAGGGACGGGAAGCGCTCGATCGTCCGCCGCGTCGCGGTCCTCGACACGCTGGGCCTCTGCGCGGGCGACGACGCCGTGGCGGGGCTCGCGCCGTACGCCGCCGCGCCGGAGTCGTCGCTGCGGATCGCCGCGGCCGAGGCGCTCCTCCGCCACGGCCCCGCCGCGCGCCCCGCGCTCGCGCCGCTCTTCGAGGACCGGAGCGCGGCCGTGCGCCGCGCGCTGCTCCAGGGCATCGCGGCCGGCGGCGCCGGCGACCCCCTCTGGATCGAGCCGGTCCTCGGCGCCTACAGGACCGCGGTCGGCGTCGTGCGCGGCGACTGCGTGCGCGCGCTGGCGGCGCTCACGAACCAGAAGTTCGGCGACGCGCCGACGGCGTGGCAGGAGTGGTTCTCGGACTACAAAGCCGAGATCGACGGCGGGAAGTTCCGGAAGGAGCAGATCGAGGTGCGCGAGGCGACGCCGAAGCCCGTGCCCTCGACCTGCGTCTTCTACGGCATCCCGGCCACGGCGACCCGGGTGGTCCTCGTCTTCGAGGGATCGCGCCGGATCTTCTGGCCCGCCGACCTCGCCACGCTCCTGAAGCAGTACAAGGAGACGTGGCACCGCACGCGCCGCGCGTGGGAGGACACGAACCCGAGCCAGCTCGCGACGCTGCTCGAGGAGTTCGACCGGACGTGCGCGACGTTCACGCCCGACGTCACGTTCGGCGCGCTCGCGATCTACGCCGCGTGCGACACCGAGCCCCTCGGCTCGCCGAAGCTCATGCACCCGGAGAAGCGCGACGTGCGCGCGGTGCGCCACGACCTCGAGCGCCTGCCCGGCGACGGCTGGTGCTCGCAGTACGAGGGACTCACGGCGGCGGCGGCGCTCCTCGGCATGGGGCCAGAGAGCGACGCGGACTTCCCCGACCCGCAGGACGGCGCGATCTTCCTCTGGGACGCCGGCGGCCCGCAGGGCGGCCGCTTCATGACGCCCGAGGCGGCGATCGCCGCGTTCCAGCGGTTCAACCGGTTCCGGCGCCTCGTCGTGAACACGGTCCGCATCTGCGACGAGGGCGAGCCGGCCGACATCCTGATGAAGGGCCTCGCCGAGGCGACGGGCGGGACGTACGTCTGGGCGAAGAAGCCGCGCACCGGGCCGGGCTGATCAGCCCGCGCGCTTGAAGAACGGCACGTCCTTGCCGTCGACGAGCGCCACCCAGAAGCGGCGCGCCGCCTCCGCGATCGCCGCCTCGCACGTGGAGCCGCCCGCGATGACGGAGAACTCGATCCCGTCCACCTGGGTCAGGAGCGCGATCCTGTGCAGGACATTGAGCCCCGACCCGTCGGCGCCCTCGGCGCCCGAGAGGTCGAGGATGCACTGCCGCAGATCCTCGCCGTGCCTCTCGTAGTACTCGTTGACGAGGTCGTTGGCGCTGTACTCGTTGAGCGGCCCGACGAGCGAAAGGTAGAGCAGCGAACGCTGGGGATTGACGTAGCTTGTGATCATGGCCTCTTCCCGCCGTGTCTCGTTTTCCGGACGTTTGCGCGGTACGCGGGGGAAGATCGCAACCGATGTGCCTACTCGGGCGCGCCGTAGAGAAACACCGCTCCCTTCGCGCTCGCCTCGTGGAAGGCGGCGGCCACGGGCAAGGCCCGGTCCAGGCAACCGGCGAGGAAGACGTCGAGGGGGCCCGGGGGCCGTTCAGCCACGACGACGTTCCGGGCGCCACCGGCGAGAATCGCGGACGCCGCCGCCCAGAGCGCGCCGGCGCCGGGAGGCGTCGCGACCACGACCGTATCCGCGTCGAGCCTCCGCGCGAGGAGCCGCCGCGGGTCGAGGTCGATCCCGTCCACGTAGAGCATCGAGGCGCGCCGGTCCCCGGGGGGATCGCCGAAGCGCGGCGGCGCGGCGCCGAGGCCCGCGAGCCCGTCGCCGCGGGCCGGCGCCGCAACGCGCTCGCGGAGGATCGTCGCCGCGGTCGGCACGTGACAGATGCGGTAGCGCGCGGTCCTCGGGAACGCCTCGACCGGCCCCGCGGACGCGAAGATCACCGTCCGCTTGCCCTGGAGCAGGTCCTTGAAGTCGTCGAGGAGCGTCTTGGGCTCCGCGACGCGGCGCAGGACCGCATGCTCCTTGTCCACGAGAAGCGCGCACTTCGCGTACGGGTCGAAGAACGCGACGATGAGCGCCTCGTCGGGGCGGAGCGCGCCCCGAACGTCGACGAGAGGGGGTTTCGGGGGCCACGCGAGGTCCGCGACCGGAGGCGCCGCCTCGCGCAGCTTCGCGACCGTCGCGTCGAACGCGGCCTCCGCGCCGGCGACGTCCTGCCCGGTCGCGCGCGCCTCCATGAGCGCCGCGCGCGCCGCGACGTAGAGGGCGTGCTGCTCGTCCGTGAGCCCCGCGACGAGCACGGCCTCGCGGCCGCGCATTGCGAGCAGCAGCCGGTCCCCGAGCGCGCGCTCGAGCAGCGCGAACGCGTCGTCCGGGCGGTCCTCTTCCGACCGGAGGATGCCGTCGAGCGCGATGCCGGGGCCCCAGTCGGGGCTCGCCCCCTCGATCAGCGGGCGCACCGCGGGGCCGGTCAGACGCTCCTCGTCGAGGAGCCGGAGCGCCTCGCGCACGTGGTCCGCCGCCTTCCCGGGCTCGAGAAGCGCGCGGTTCACGAGCGCGGTCGCCTCGCGCGTGCGGTCGCCCGCGCGCCGCGCGGCCGCGCGCGCCTCGTCGAGGAGCTCGAGCGCCCGCGCCCCCCGGCCCCCCCTCGCCTCGTAGATCGCGGCGGCCGCCCCCGCGACGCTCTTGAGCGCGTCGTCGGGCGTCGTCTGCGCCATGTGTTCCAGGACCTGGAACCGCTCGGTCGCGGGCCGCGAGCGCTTGAGCATGATGTCGAGCAGCATCTCGCGCGCGTAGAGCTCGATCGCGTACCGCGGCTGGTTCATCTGGTAGAAGATCGTCGAGGCGCGCGCGAGGTACTCCACGGCCTTCTCGTGGTCGTTCCGGAGCGCGGCGAGGTCGGAGACCGCCTCCCACGCGAGGCCCGCGTTGACGAATTCGCGCAGCTTCTCGTCGGTGAAGATGTCGAGCTCCTCCTTCGCGGCCCGGAACGCGTCGTCGAGCCGCCCCTCCGCGCGGCGGTGCGCCGAGAGGAGCGCGAACGTGAGCCCGCGCGTGACGCGGTCCTCCGGCCTCCCGAGCCGCGCGAGCGCCGCGGCGAACGCCTCCTCCGCGCCCGCGTCGTCCCCGAGGAGCGAGAGCGCCCGCGCCTTGCCGACGATCGCGCCCGGGTCGTCCGGCGCGAGCGCGAGGGCGTCGGCGAAGAACCCCGTCGCG
>DASUGR010000216.1:0-21059 GCA_036273915.1 Planctomycetota bacterium
CGTGGTCGTCGTCTTCTGGCCCGGCATCGTCGTGGGCGCCATCTGCCCGCCCGTCATGCCGTAGATCGCGTTGTTGAGGAAGATCACGGTGATCTTCTCGCCGCGGTTGGCGGCGTGGAGGATCTCGTTGCCGCCGATCGACGCGAGGTCGCCGTCCCCCTGGTAGGTGAAGACGATCCGGTCGGGCCGCGCGCGCTTCGCGCCGGTCGCGACGGCCGGCGCGCGCCCGTGCGCCGCCTCGAACATGTCGAAGTTGAAGTACTCGTAGGCGAGCACGCTGCAGCCGACCGGCGCGACGCCGATCGCGCGGCCCAGGAGCCCCATCTCCTCGAGCACCTCGGCGACCAGGCGGTGGACGACGCCGTGCGTGCAGCCCGGGCAGTAGTGGGTCATCACCTCGGTGAGGCCCGTCGTGTTGACGAAGACCTTCCGGTCGCGGCTGTTGAAGACCTCGATCCCCTGGTCGGGGCACGAGACCGCGCAGAGCGTGCACCCGCCGCACTGCTCGGGGCTCCCCTTGAAGACGACGTAGGCGTAGCCGCGCTCGTTGAGCTCGGTGCCGTACTCGATGAGGTCCTTGGGGCAGGCGACGACGCAACGGCCGCAGCCCTTGCACCGGACCTCTTCAATCGCGATGTGTCCCATGCACTCCGTTCCGCCGCCCGAGGGGCACGGGCCGTCCCGCGGGCAGCCGCTTCTCTCCCGCGGGCAGCCGCCACGGCGGGAGCATTCTTCGTTGCATCACGAGGACCGGCACCCCGACCGTCCGGATCCGCGGATCGTCCGCGAGGCGGTCCATGACCGCGACGAACCGGATCGGCAGGCCGGTCCGCCGCGCGACGTCGCGCGCCACGTCGAGGCCACGGAGCACGGTGTCGGGCGTCGTCTCGTCCATCAGGTGCGCGTTCACGGCGAGGCCCGTCACGGAGAGCCGCGACGAGCCCTCGATGGCCTCGCGCATGGCGAGGCATCCGTCCGCGTCGCGGGTGAACGGCCGCTGCGGGTTGATCACCTGCCAGAGCTCGTATCCCGCGGCGAGCACACCGGCGCGCAGGGACCCGAGCACGCGCGCGCCGACGTCGTCGCCCCCCACGTCGAACAAGGAGAGGGTGCCCGCGGGAGGGGAGAGCATGCCGAGCACCTGGGGCACGACGATCGGCAGGTCGGCCCACGCCAGCGCGCCGGGCGGGACGACCACGCGGACCCCGTGCGCCTCCATCAGGCGTCGCGCCTCGCGGCAGCGGAAGTAGGGGTTCACGAGGTCGAGGTCGGCGATCTGCACGGTCCGCCCCGCGGCCGCAGCCCTGAGCGCGAGGTTCACCGAGACCTCGGTCTTGCCCGAGCCGTAGCTGCCGACGACCATCACGAGACGGTCGTTCCGGCGGAGGGGCAGCGTCGCTTCGATCACGGTCCTCGCGCGCCGGACGGCGGCGGAATCCTCCGCGCGGTTCCGCGCGCGGATCCCGCCGGGGCCGGCAAGGGCCGCCTCCCAAGGGCGGCACGCAACGCGGACGCAACATCCGTACCGGCCGGCTCGGCTTATCCCATAAGCCGGAGCGTGTTCGTAACCCCCACGGCTCCAGGCGGTTGCGACTCCCGAGTGCGGCACGGGGGTCCGCGCTCCAAAGCGCCGCATCCGGCCGGCCCCTCCCCGGACCCCACCCCCTCCCGCTCGGGGCGGCTCCCCGATCTCGCCTGCTACTTCTCCCGCAGTTCGAAGACGTCGTCCCATTCCGTCGCGCCGCGCGCGCGGAGTGCCTCCACGCGCTCGCGCCAGAGGGCCGCGACGGGATCGCCCGCGCACGCTTCGAGCGCCGCGCGGGCCTCGTCCCACCGGGCGGCGAGGCACAGCCGACGCGCCGTCTCGAACGCGCGGAGCAGGGGCGGCTCCGGCTCGCCCGCGAGCGTCCACGGCTCAGAGACCCTCACGGGTTGCACGCGCCCGACGACGCGCACGCGCCCGATCTCGCGGCCGAGCATCCCGGGGCCGGCGCCCCGCCACGTCTCCTCGGAGACGAGCGCAGCCGTCCCGAACCGCTTGTTCGCGCCCTCGAGCCGCGACGCGAGGTTCACCGCGTCGCCGAGGACCGTGTAGTCGAAGCGCCGTCGCGAGCCGAAGTTGCCGACGCTCACGATCCCCGTGTGCACGCCCACCCGCATCCGGAGCGGGCGCCCGATCCGCGCCGCGAACTCGCCGGCGCGGCTCGCGAGCACGCGTTGGCAACGTACCGCTGCCCGGATCGCCCGCTGCGCGTGGTCGGGCTGCGCGACCGGCGCGTTCCAGAACGCGACGATGCCGTCCCCCTCGTACTTGTCGAGCGTGCTCCCCTCGTCGAGCAGCACGGCCGTCATCGCGCCGAGGTAGTCGTTCAGGAAGCGCGCGAGATCCTGTGGGTCCATCCCCTCGGCGAACGAGGAGAAGCCCTCCACGTCGGACACGAAGATCGAGACCTCGCGCCGTTCGCCGCCGAGCCGCAGCTGCGCCGGGTCGTCCACGATGCGCGCGATCACCTGCGGGCTCACGTAGTGCTCGAACGCCCGCCTCAGGTACCGGCGCTGGCGGCCCTCGGTCGCGTAGCCCACCGCGCCGGCCCCCGCGACGGCGAGGAAGGCCGCCGCGACCGGCCAGGCGAAGGGCCACGCGATGCCCGCGGCGTGCGCCGCGACCGCGGCGGCCGCGGGGAGGGCGAGTGCGGCCGCGCTGGCGGCGAGGCCCGTCGCCGCGGAGCGCGCCCGGAGGACGAGCCACGCCCCCGCGAAGGACGCGGCGAGCGCGAGGAGCGGGGGGAGCGCCGCGGGCGCCGGGCGGAAGAGGTCGCCGTGGAGCAGGTTGTCGAGGAGCGTCGCGTGCACCTCGACGCCCGGCGCGACCGTCTTGACGGGCGTGGGCCAGTTGTCGAAGAGGTTCTCCGCGCTCGTGCCCACGAGCACGTAGGCGTCGCGGAAGAGGCCGTGCGGCGGCGTGCCGTTGGAGACGTCGGCGAGGATGCCCGCGGCGGAGTGCGCGGGGTAGAGGTGCCCGCGCTCGCCAGGCCTGCGGTAGCGGAGCACGAGCCGGCCGTCGGCGAGCGGGATCTCGCGTCCGAACGCGACGAGCGTGTCCCCGTGCAGCGCGAGCCGCGGCGTCTCGCCGCCGGCGCCGCGGAGGCAGGCGGCGAGCGCGAGCGCGGGAACCCCTTTTCCCGCGAAGCGCACCAGGGGCCGCACGCGGCGCACGACGCCATCGCGGTCCGCGTCGGCCACGACGTGCCCGTAAAGGAGCGCGAGCCCGCCCACGACGTCGGCGCTCGAGAAGGTCGCGCCCGGGGCCTCGGGCGCGCGGTCGGCCCCCTCCGCGTCGAGCGGCGCGGGCGCCCACGGCCACTCCCGCGCGCGGCCCTTGAGCCGCAGCGGCAGGACGGCGCGCGGCGCGGCTGCGAGCGCGTCGTGGAGCGCGCGGTCGTCGTCCACGCCGTAGCGCGACGGCTCCGGGAAGTCGAAGTCGAAGACGACGGCGCGCGCGCCGTCCGCGACGAGGTAGCGGAGCAGCGCCGCGTAGTACTCCCGCGGCCACGGCCACGTGACGCCCTGCTCCCGCGAGACGCGCGCGAGGCTCTCGTCGTCGACGAGCACGAGGCGGATGGGCAGCCCCTCCGGCGCGGGGGTCGCGAGGAGCCGGGTCCGGGCGTCCCAGGAGATGCTCTCGACGCGCGTGAGGAGCCCGGTCGCGTGGAGGACGAAGGCGAGCGCCGCGCCCGCGAACGCGAGCGCCGCGGCCGCGGGTGCGCGCGTCCCCTTCTTCACTTGAGCGCGTCGCGCGCCGCCGCGAACCGCCGCTCGCGCGCCGCGGTCACGGCCGGCTCCGGCCAGCCGCGGATCGCCGCGGCGAGGTCGGCGCGGCGCCGCTCGAGGCTCGCGTGGTCCGAGAAGAGCGATCCGCCGCCGGTGCCAGGCAGATCGAGGCGCCCGAGGAGGTCCGGCAGGGCGACCGGTCGGTAGCCGACCTCGCGGAGGATCGCGATCGCGTCGAGATCGGCCTCCTTCTCGAACTCGCGGCTGTAGCCGTGCTTCACGAGCGTGCCCGTGAACTCCGCGGCGAGATCCCCGAGCGCCTTCGCGAGCGCAACGGTGTCGTTGCTCTTCATCGCCTCGGCGACGCCGAGCTTCAAGAGCGCGTCCGCGCGCTCGCTCTTCTGGATCATCCGGACGCCGTGGCGCCGGGCGACGTGCGCCACCTCGTGCGCGAGGACGCCGGCCAGCTCGTCCTCGCCCGCGCACGCGCGCACGAGGCCCCTGTTGACGAAGACGAAGGCGCCCGGCGCGGCGAGCGCGTTCGGCCCCTCGGCGTCGAGGACGAAGAAGTGGTAGCCGCCGTAGACGTCGGGCCGCCCCGACGCCTGCGCCACCAGCTCCCCGACGCGGTTCACGTAGGCGGCGGTGGCCGCGTCGCCCGTGGCGGGGGTCGCCGCGAGGATCTCCGCGGCGACCGCGCGCCCGAGGTAGTACTCCTGCTCGGGCGTCATGTCCTCGAACGAGCTCCCTAGGCTCTTCGCGGCGGCGGCCGCCGCGTCCGCGTCGACGCCGGTCTTGGACGAGACCGTGTCCTTCACGCCGACCGTCTCGAGCCCCTTGTTCACGGTGTCGCAGCCAAGGGCCGCGAGGAGGAGCGCCAGCACCAGGCACCTCATCGCGCACCTCCGAGGCCGCCCTCGGCCGCGAAGGCCGGCACGTCGGCGGCATCGGGGTTGTACGCGGGCAGGGCGAGCAGCTCGTCGAGGCGGCGGTAGCCGAGCGCGATGTCGCCGCCACCGGCGCGGCGCTTCGCCTCCACCTCCTCGTCGAAGCCTCGGCCCGCGAGCGAGCGGGACGTGGTGCCCGCGCGCTCCTCCGCGCTGCCGGAGCCGCCCTTCAGCTTCGCGACGTCGGTCGCGAGCGCGCTCGCGCTGAGCCACCCCGCCGCGCGGCCCTCCTCCGCGCGCACGCGCACCCAGCCTTCGCCGCGGCTCTCCTCGACGACGACCCCCGCGCCGTAGGGGAGGCGCGCGACGACCTTCCCGAGGAACGACGGCTTGTCCCGAAGGACCGCCTCGCGGACCTGCACGAGGCGCATGCCCCCGGGCCGCTTCTCCTGCGCGAGCGCGAGCACGACGAAGGCGGCGAGAACGCCGCCGGCAACCATCCACCGCATCCGCTCAGTATCCCATAAGCCACGGTGCGTTCGTAAATGCCGCGGCCGCAGGAGGTTACGGCTTCCGGCTGCGGCATTGGGGTCCGCACCTCAGGGCGACACGCGCCCCTCCCCCGGCCCCCTCCCGATAACGCTACCGCGGCGCGACGTCCGGCTGCGGGATGATCCGCAAGAGCTCGACGCCCGCCTCCGCGAAGAGCTGCTTCGAGAGCGCGTCGTTGTACTCCTCTTCGTAGATCACCTTGCGGATGCCCGCCTGGATGATCGCCTTGCAGCAGAAGCTGCACGGGAACGTCACGCAGTAGATCCGCGCGTCGCGCGTCGACACGCCCTCGTACGCGGCCTGCGCGATCGCGTTGAGCTCGGCGTGCGAGCAGCGCAGCCGCTCCTGGAAGGTGCCCGACACGCGGTTCGGGTCCTGGCAGAAGCAGCCGGCCTCGCAGCCGTGGCGCGTCCTCTTCGGCGCGCCGTTGTAGCCCGTGGAGATCACGTGCCCGGCGTCGGAGGCGATGATGCAGCCCACCTTGCGCGAAAGGCAGGTGGAGAACTCCGAAAACATCTTCGAGATGCGGAGGAGGTGGGTATCGCGGCGGTGGTCCTTCTCGGCGCGGTCCATGGGCGGGAAGTCTAGGGGGTCCGGGGGACGGTGCGCCACAAATGGGGAATCGGAGGGGCGCGCGGGGCGCCGCGGCCGGGTGGTAGATTGGCCTTCATGAAGGACCGGCTGGGGCGGACCCTCAAGGACCTCCGCATCTCCGTCACGGACCGGTGCAACTTCCGGTGCCCGTACTGCATGCCCGAGGAGGTCTTCCACGGGGCCTACAAGTTCCTGCCCAAGGCCCAGATCCTCACGTTCGAGGAGATCGAGCGGATCGCGCGCGCGGCCGTCGGGCTGGGCGTCCGGAAGCTCCGCATCACGGGGGGCGAGCCGCTGCTGCGCGCCGACCTCCCGACGCTCGTCGCGATGCTCGCGCGGATCGAGGGCGTCGAGGACCTCTCGCTCACTACGAACGGGCTCCTGCTCGCCGGCTACGCGGCGGCGCTCCGCGACGCGGGGCTTCTTCGCGTGACCGTGAGCCTCGACAGCCTCGACGACGCGACCTTCAAGGCGATGAACGGCCGGCGCGCCGGCGTCGCGCCCGTGCTCGCGGGGATCGAGGCGGCGGAGCGCGCCGGGCTCTCGCCGCTGAAGGTCAACTGCGTCGTCAAGCGCGGCATCAACGATGGCGGCGTCGTGGACCTCGCGCGGCACTTCCGCGGCACGGGCCACATCCTCCGCTTCATCGAATATATGGACGTCGGCACGCTCAACGGCTGGCGCATGGACGACGTCGTGCCGGCGAAGGAGATCGTGGCGCGGATCGGCGCCGAGTTCCCGCTCGAGCCCGTGGACCCCAACTACCCCGGAGAGACCGCGAACCGCTTCCGCTACCTCGACGGCAGGGGCGAGATCGGCGTGATCGCGTCGGTGACCGAGCCCTTCTGCGGCGGCTGTACGCGCGCGCGGCTCTCGTGCGACGGGCAGATCTTCACGTGCCTCTTCGCCGTCAAGGGCGCCGACGTGCGCGACAAGCTTCGCGCGGGCGCGACGGACGCGGAGCTGCAGGAGCATCTCGCCGGCATCTGGCGCGTGCGCACGGACCGCTACTCCGAGGAGCGCACCTCGGAGACCCGCCGCGACAAGGTCGAGATGTTCCACATCGGGGGCTGACACGCGGTCCCGGGGAGGGGATCGTAGGGGGCTCCGGGGGCGGCCGGGTCAACGCCGCTTCCGGCGCACGCCTGTCGCCGGGCGAGACGGCTTCGCCGCGAGGCCGAGCGCGTCGCGCACCTGATCCGGCGTGACCTTGCCGTCGGCGGCGCCGTCGATCTCGTCGACCCGACGGAGGTGGGCGAGGATCTCTTCGCGCGTGACCACGCCCTTCTCCACGAGGGAGCCGATGAGGCCGAGCAGGACGAGGCCCAGGGTGCCCAGGTCGTCGCGCAGGTCGGCAGCGAGCCTGCCCCGCCCCCGCACGTGCGCGAGGGACCGGGCGAGGCCGCGTACCTGCGCGTATTCGCATGCATTCAGGAACAGTTCCGTGGTCATCAAGCGCATGGTACCTGCCCCGCGCGAAGCGCATTCGGGCACGATGGACCCGTGCCGAGGGGCATCCTCCAAGCTCCGGGAGACGGACCTCTCGGCAGGCGTTCGCCCCGACCTCGTGCTCGACTCCCTCGCCGGGCCTCCTTGGCTGCGGCCCGTGGTAGCCTCACAAGATGAAAGAGGTCTACGTCACGCGCAATCCCGCGGAGGCGCACCTCGTGCGCGGGCTGCTCGAGAACGCGGGGATCGCCGCCGTCGTCGAGAACGACGAGCTCCAGACCGGCGTCGGCGAGATCCTCGAGGTCGGCCTTCCTTCGGTCTGCATCCTCGATGACACGCGCGCGGCCGAGGCCGAGGAGATCATCGCCGACTGGAAGCGCGACGAGCCCGAGGCCGCGCCGTGGGAGTGCCCGAAGTGCGGCGAGAAGATCGACGGGCGCTTCACCGCGTGCTGGGAGTGCGGCACCGAGCGGCCGTAGAACTTCCCTCCCCCGCGCCCCCTCTCGTAACCTGCGCAGGTGAGCCTCCCGAGGGAGCCCGTCGACCGCCTCCTGGGCCCGCTCCAGCGCTTCCTCCACATCGAGGCCGCGAGCGGCGTCCTCCTGCTCGTCGCGACCGTCGCCGCGCTCGTCGCGGCCAATTCCCCGTGGGCGGACGGCTTCCTCGGCTTCTTCGAGACGAAGGCCGGCATCCGCTTCGGCGGTTTCGTGCTCGAGCACTCGCTCCGGCACTGGATCAACGACGCGCTGATGGCGATCTTCTTCTTCGTCATCGGCCTCGAGGTGAAGCGCGAGGTCGTCCTGGGCGAGCTCTCCGACCTGCGCGCCGCCGCGCTGCCGCTCGCCGCCGCCGTCGGCGGCATGGTCGCGCCCGCCGCGATCTACCTCGCGCTCCAGGCGGGCGGGCCGGGCGCGTCGGGCTGGGGCGTTCCGATGGCAACCGACATCGCGTTCGTCGTCGGCTGCATGGCCGTGCTCGGCCGTCGCGTGCCGAACGGGCTGCGCGTGATGCTCCTCTCGCTCGCGATCGCGGACGACATCGGCGCGATCCTCGTCATCGCGATCGGCTACACGGCGTCGATCGACTGGATCGCGCTCGGCCTCGGCGTCGTCGGCATCGGGGCGATCGTGGCGCTGCAGCGCCTCGGCGTGCGGAGGGTTTCCGTCTACGCCGTCGTGGGCATGCTCGTCTGGTTCGCGTTCCACGCGTCCGGCGTCCACGCGACGATCGCCGGCGTGATCCTCGGCTGGCTCACGCCGATCCGGCCGTGGATCGACGAGTCGCGGTTCGAAGCGATCGTGAACGAGGGGGGCGCGGGGGGCCGCACGCTCGAGATCGCGGCGCGCGAGAGCCGCTCGCCGCTCGCGCGGCTCGAGAACGCGCTGCACCCCTGGGTCGGCTTCCTGATCATGCCGCTCTTCGCGCTCGCGAACGCCGGGGTGAAGCTCTCGCCCTCGGCGTTCGGCGAGCCGGTCGCGCTGGCCGCGGCGGCGGGCCTCGTCGTCGGCAAGCCGCTCGGGATCCTCGCGTTCTCGTGGGCCGCGGTGAAGGCGCGGCTCGCGCGGCTCCCGGAGGGCGTCGGGTGGGGCGCGGTGGCGGCGGGCGGCGCGCTCGCGGGCATCGGCTTCACGATGTCGCTCTTCATCGCGGGCCTCGCGCTGCCGGCGGATCTCCTCGACGCCGCGAAGGTCGGCATCCTCGGCGCGTCCGCGGTCGCCGCGGCCGCGGGGATGGCAGCGCTCCGGCTACGGAAACAGCCGGGCGCGTAGCGCACGGATGTGCGCGGGGCCCGTCCGGCAGCAGCCGCCGAGGATCGTCGCGCCCGCGTCGCGCCACCGGAGCGCCATCTTCGCGAACTCGCCCGGGTCGCGCGTGCCCGTCCAGCGGCGCCGCGCCGCGTCCCAGTGCTCGCCCGAGTTCGGGTACGCGACGATCGGCTTCTTCGTCGCGGTTCGGATGCGCCGGACAAGCGACTCCACGAAGCGCGGCGGCGTGCAGTTGACCCCGATCGCCACGACCTCCTCGAACGCGTCGAGGTGGCGCGCGCAGAGCTCGATCGGCGTCCCGTCGCTGATGCGCTCCCCGTCGCGGCACGTGAAGCTGAACCACGCGGGCCTTCCCCCGAGCAGCGACGCGAGCGCGCGCGCCTCCGGGAACGACGGGATCGTCTCGCACGCGAGGAGGTCGGCGCCGCTCTCCGCGAGCACATCGAGCTTTCCGGCGTGCTGCCCCCGGAGCCCCCCCTCGTCGAGGTCGTACGCGCCCGTGTACTCGGAGCCGTCCGCCCGCGCCGCGCCGTACGGCCCGACGCTCGCGGCGACGATCCTCGGGGCCGCCTCGCGCGCGAGCCTCACCGAGAGGCGCAGCGCGTCGGCCGGCAGCCGCTCGAGCGTCGCCTGGTAGCTCGCCGTGATCACGCAGTCCGCGCCCGCCTCGACGTACGCGCGGTGGACGGCGCGGATCGCGTCCGGGTCGTCGCGCAGGAGCCGCGCCGACCAGAGCTCGTCCGAGAGGTCGTGGCCCGTGGCCTCGAGCTCGGTCGCGAGGCCGCCGTCGAGGACGACGACGCCCTGCTCCGCGAGCAGCGTTTCGATCGTCACCGCGGGGCCCGTTCGCGCGGGCGCAGCGAGAGGCGCATCTCCACGCCGTCGCGCAGGATGCCGACCGGGACGTCGACGCCGATCGCGCGCGCGTCGAGGCGGCGGTGCAGGTCCGCGACCGTCGCCACCGGCTCCCCGCGGAAGCCGAGGATCACGTCGCGCGGGCGGAGCCCCGCCTCCGCGGCCGGGCTCTCCTCCTCCACGGCGTGGACGGCGACCGCGCGGGCGTCCCCCCGCCCGAGGCGACGCGCTAGGGGTCCGGGGAGCAGGATCTCCTCGCCGTGGATGCCGAGGAACGCGCGGCGCACGCGCCCGTGCGCGAGGATCTCGCCCGCGACGAACGACGCCGTGTTCGACGGGATCGCGAACGCGAGGCCCTGGCCGCCGAGCACGATCGCGGTGTTGATCCCGACGACCTCGCCGTCGACGGACAGGAGCGGCCCGCCCGAGTTGCCCGGGTTGAGCGGCGCGTCGGTCTGGATCATGCCCTCCATCAGCCGGCCGCGGTCCTGGCTCGGGAGCGTGCGGCCGAGCGCGCTCACGATGCCGAGCGTGACCGTGCGCGCGAGGCCGAACGGCGAGCCCAACGCGATCACGACGTGGCCGACGCGGAGCGCGTTGGAGTCCGCGAGCCGCTTCGGCTCGAGCCCGCTTGCCGCGAGCCGGAGCACGGCGAGGTCGGTCGCGGGGTCGTCGCCCACGAGGTCCGCGATCGCCGTGCGCCCGTCCGCGAGCTCCGCCTCGATGCCGGTCGCGCCGTGGACGACGTGGCTGTTCGTGATCGCGAGGCCGTCGGGCGAGATGACGACGCCCGATCCGCCCGCGAGGCGCGCGCGGCCCTGGCGGAGCGTCTGCACGTGGAGCACGGAGGGCGCGGCCCGGTCGGCGAGGGCCGCGACTTCGTCGGAGAGCGTTCGGAGGAGGCTCATGCCCCAATCATCCCCCGCGGCGGCAGAATCGCGGCGCGCGCGCGGGCAGCTCGTCGGGAGCGCCTAACCCGCACGGGCACAAGGGGTTGCACGGCCCATCATGCCCACGGAGGTGCGGACCGAGGCGCGGGCATCGCGATCCGCGTCACCCGCTGGATCCTGCTCGGCTAGGCTCCACGGCCTGCCGCGACCGGTGGTGCGGCGGCTTGCGGTGCGGCATCGATGCCGCACCTTGGATCCCGCAAGTCGCTGCCCAGAAGGAACTTGCGGAAGTCGTCGTGCAAGAACAACTGCTACATTCGGCCGGCTGCGACGACGCGATGCGGCGTCGCTCCTCCCCCGCGTATCGCTCCGCTGCTACGCGTCGTCGTCCCTCCTTGCCTCGCGTCGTCTCGCTCGGCCTCGGTGTTTGACGCACTTGTTCTCGCACGACTCCTAGCCGTTGACCTGGCCCAACGTGACGGGGTAGAGGATCAGGTCGCTCGGGGGGAGGTCGAGGAGCTTCGCGAGGTCGTCGTCGAAAAACCCGCCGATCCCGCACGCGCCGTAGCCGAGCGCGGTCGCGGCCAGCTGGAAACGCTCGCCCACCTCGCCCGCCTCGAGATGCAGGTACCGGTACGCCCGGTCGCCGAAGAGGTCCATCGACGCCGCCGCGGGCGCCCAGAGCACCAGCGCCGCCGCGCACGTGTGCGTGATCTCCTGGCCGAGCGAGCAGCGGAAGAACTCCTCCCGCCGGTTGCCGAGGCTCACGGGCAGGAGCCCCTCGCCCGCCCCCTCGACCGCATAGATCCCCGGATCGAGCCCGTCGACCGAGAAGGCGAGAGCGAACGCCCGGAGGATCCCCGCCTCGCGCGTGCCGAACGCGACGCCGCCCCCGCGCCCGAACGCGAACCCGAGCGCGCGGCCGAGCGCGCCGAGCGGGATGGGCGCCCCCGTGTAGACCCGGCCCGAGCGCCGCCTGAGGATCGCCTGCGGCATCCGTTCGTCGAGCCCCGCCGGCTCCTCGAGCGGGATCGAGCGGTTCGACACCGCGGGCGCGCCCCCGGTGCCCGCCGCCGCGGCGAGGGCTTCCGCGCACGCGGAGGCGCGGTGGAGACCGACCGTCGCGCTCCGGCGCAGGTCCGATTCCTCCTTCAGCGCCTGCGCCGCGAGCTTCAGGGGACGGGCGGGGGAGGCCCAGAGGGGTCCGGGGGCCGCGGGGGCGAGGCCCGGCGCGACCGGCACGACGGCGAGCGCCGCCTCGGTCGCGTCGTCGAAGAAGAAGAGCCCGTTCACCTCGCCGTCCATGAAGCCGAGGCACGGCCGCACGGTCGCGTTGAGGTGCCCGCCGATCGCGGTCAGGTTGCCGAGCACGTGGCCGGTGTCGAGCAGCACGCGCCGGTAGCCGCGCTCACGGTAGCGCCACGCGCTCCGCCAGAAGATGCCGGTGAGCACGAGGCAGAACGGCGCCCCGTCGAACCCCGCAAATCCCCCGCATGCGGCGCGGAGCGCGCCGAGCTGGTCGCCGTCCCAGAGCCGCACGAGCTCGTGCGTGGGCACCTGGTAGTTGTAGATCCCCGGCGCGAGCCCCGCGACGGCGCCCGCGGCCAGGTAGACCTCCGTCGGGTAGAGCGCGCCGGCCGACGGCGCCGAGCGCAGGAGCTGCCCCGCGTTCTCCTGGATGCGGATCATCCCGGTGACGCCGTTCCCGAAACGCAGGAGCCGGCTGAGCTCCAGGAGCCCGACGCCGCTCGCGGCCGCGGGCGCGGCATCCTGCGCCGGCGCATTGAGAAACGGGCGCAGCGAGAGGCGCTGGCTCGAGACGATCTCCTTCGTCTGCGCGGGCTGGATCGACCAGTCGAGGCCGTCCCCTTGGCGGACGCTCTCCTCGGTGTACTTGGTCAGGTCGTGGTAGACGAGCGCGGGCCTGTCCACGGCGCTACCCGTCGATCCGCCGGATCAGATCGAGGTCGCGCCGGGTGAGCCCCCCCTCGTCGTCCGTCGTGACGGTCAGCGTGACGCGGTCGCCCCGGATGTCGATCCGGGGAAGGTGCCCCATCGCCTCCGCGACGTCCGAGACCCGGTGGACGAACTTCATCGCCTCGTGAAAATCCGCGAACTCGTAGATCCGCCGGAGGGCCGCCCCGGTCTGCTGCCAGCCCGGCTGGCGCCCCAGCGCCGCCGCGATCTCCTCGTCCCGGAGCAGGTCTCCCCCAGCCATCGCCTCCCTACTGTACGTTGTTTCCCTTGGGCGTGTCTCCCGGGACGGCCGGGCCGCAGGGGTCTCGCGGGGCACGCCGGCAAAGAAGATGAACACTCTCGTCGTTCTCCTGCTCATCCTGTCGCCCGAGGCGGAACGGCTCCTGCTCGGGGAGAGCCCGTTCTTCCGGCACGAGGGAATGGAGCGGGCGGTGGCGGAGGGCGACGTCGACCTGCTCAAGAGGGCGGCGCGCTCGCCCCTCTGGGACGTCCGGCGCCTCGCGGCCGAGGGGCTCGGCCCCCGGACCCCCCCCGAATTGCTCAAGGACCCGGTCGCCGTGGTCCGCGAGGCGGCCGTGCGCGCGCTCGGGACCGGCGCACCCGAGGAGACGCTTCTCCTCCTCCTGAAGGACAAGGACGACGCCGTCCGCGCCGAGGCGGTCTGGGCGATGCGCGACGCGCCCTCGAAGCGGGCCGTCCAGCCGCTCCGGAACGACCCCTCCCCGACCGTCGCCACCGCCGCGCTCGCGGTGACGGGATCGTTCGGCCCGCTGCGGACCGCCGCGGCGCGCGACGACTTGGGCGTCGCGGTGCCCGCGCTCGCGGCGCTCGGACGCGCAGGGGGTCCGGGGGACGCGGCGTTCCTGCTCGGCCGCCTCCGCGCCGCCTTGAAGCGCGCGGCGAAGGAGGGCGCGCCGCTCTACCTCCGCGACGAGCCCACGGCCGACGTGGCGCTCGCGCGCGCGCTCGGCGAGATGGCGCGCCGCGGCGTCGCGTCCGGCGGCGGGACCGTCGTCGACGAGGCGAAGAAGCTCGTCGCGTCGTCGGACCTGCACGCGCCCGGCGCGCTGCTGCTCGCGGAGCTCGCGGCGGGCGCGCGCGACGTCGACGCGGCGGCGCGGATCCTCACCGCGCAGATGGAGGCGCGCAAGCGGTCGAAGCTGCCCAACGTCGAGCTCGACCCGGGCGTGCTGGGCATCCTCCACGCGTTCGCGCGCGAGCCGTGGCCGGAGCTCGCCCCCATGCTCATGCCGCTGCTCGCCGCGAAGTCGCCCGACGTGCGCGTGGCCGTCGCGGAGGCGCTCGCGGGGGACGCGGCGAAGGCGGCGCTCGAGGACGGGGCGCCCGACGTGCGCGCGGTCGCGTGCCGGCGCATCCGCGATCCGGCGACGCTCGCGCCGCTCGCGAAGGACCCGGCCGCCCGCGTGCGCGCCGCGTGCGCGCGCGCGCTCGGGCGGAGCGGCGACCCGGCGGCCGGCCCCGCGCTCGCGCCGCTCGTGAACGACCCCGACGCGGGCGTGCGGCGCTCGGCCGTCGGCGCGCTCCTGCGCACCGCGCTGCCGGGGCGCACGGAGATGCTCCTGCTCGTGGCGCTCCAGGACCCGGACCCGGCCGTGCGGGGGGCGGCGGGGGCGGCGATCGAGTTCCTGGGCGAGGAGGAGACGGCGATGCCGCGCGCGATCGAGGCGCTCGCCGCGGAGGCGGACGAGACGCGCGGGCACGCGATCGAGCTGATCGAGCGCCTGACCGAGGCGCGGTTCCCCTTTGACCCCTCCGATCCGGCGAAAGGGCAGGCGCTCTGGAAGGCGTGGTGGGACGCGCGGGCGGAGCGCGCGCCGAAGGCGGGCGCCTTCCGCTACCACGTCGAGGACCTGAGGAGGAAGGGCATCGACCTCGTGCTCGTGATGGACGCGACGGGGTCGATGTCGCCCGTGATCCAGTCGACGAAGCGGCGGATCGAGGCCGTGGTCGACGGGCTCAGGGAGATCGTGCCCGACCTGCGCGCGCGGATCGTGGCGTTCCGCGACGAGGGCGACGCGTTCGTGACGATCGGCTCGCCGCTCACGCACGACGCGCGGATCCTCGAGGACTTCCTCGCGTGCGTGCCGGCGTGGGGGGGCGGCGACACGGAGGAGGCGGTGCTCGCCGGCCTCCGCGACGCGGTCGGGAAGACGCCGTGGCGCGAGGGGACGCAGCGGATCGTCGTGCTCTTCGGCGACGCGGCGCCGCACGACCGCGAGATCCCGCTCGTCGAGGCCGTGTGCAAGGAGTTCAAGGGCGTCATCCACGCGGCGGACGTCGGCACGTACGGGACGGAGGAGGGGGGCGCGGGGGGAGGGGCCGCGCGCGCGCCCATCGGCGCGTTCGTAGAGATCGCCGCGTGGGGGCGCGGCGAGGCCGTCGTCCTGACGGACGAGATGGCGCTCCTGCGGAGCCTGCTCGTGTTCACGCTCGGCCCCGCGCACCGCGCCGCCGTCGAGACGCTCTTCGGGCTGTAGCGCGCGCGACCGCGCCCTTCGGCGTTCGCAGCGCATATGCAGTGCGGGTGCACCACGATGTCTACCGGCTTCCCCGGCGAAAGCCGTTCGATCTCGTCCCGGACGTGCCGCGTCGCCGGCGCGTCCGCCGGAACGGGCGCGGGCGCGGCATCCCACGTCCCGGCAGGTCGTGCTCAGCCCCGGCAGCGGAGGAAAGCGTGCGCGAAAACTGCGGACCCCGATGCCGCAGCCGACCGTCGCAAGTGCTTTGCCACCATCACCTTGCGCGTGAGAGATGGGTTATGGGATATCCCTCAGTACCGCATCGCGCGGGAGAAGGAGCGCGTCTCCTGGAGCCAGCGCTCGGTGCCGTCCGGCGCGATCTCCCGCACGCCCGCCTGGTCCGCCACGAGCGTGTTGCCGTCCGGAAGCCGCTGCGCGCTGTAGAGCATCTGGAATCCGCTCACCTCCCAGACCGCGCGGCCCTTCGGGTCGTACTCCGCCACCCTCCCCGCCGCCCCGCCCCTTCCTACCTCCGCGATCAGCGTGTTCCCGTTGTCGAGGCGCTGCGCGGTCGCCACGTACCCGAGGCCGCCGAGGGACCATACCCTCCGCCCTTCCCGGTCCACCTCGACCACAAGCCCCCTCCTGAGCGAGACGAGCAGGTTCCCGCTCTCGAGCACGTGCACGTCGAGCGGCGACTCCGGGAACGACCACTCGCGCGGGATGCTGCCGTCCGGCGCGACCTCGACGACGCGGTTCTGCTCCGCGATCGCCACCAGCGTGTTCCCGCCCTCGATCCGCTCGAACCCCTGCGGGTGCCCCGGCAGCGGGATCCGCGAGATCTCGTTGCCTTCCCCGTCGTACTCGACGAGGGCCTGCGCCGGGTCGAGCACGCCGACGAGGCGGTGTCCGTCCGGCAGCCCCTGGACCCCCCACGGCCCCCGGATGCCGTTCACCTCGAACGTGCGGTTGCCTTCGAGGTCGATCTCAAGGACCCGGTTCTCCACGTAGAGCGAGATGAGCGTGCGGCCGATCAGCCGCGTGCACACGGGCAGGGGATGGCGCAGGGGCGCGTCCGCCGGTCGCGCGGCGATCGCCTTCCGCCACGCCTCGACCGGCGCCCGCCGCGCGTCCGCGTCGGCGAACGGGTCGTAGCCGGCCCCGCCGCCCGCGCACGCTGCGCGGAGCGCATCGGCTGCGGCCCGGCGCACGAGCACCTCCTCGCCCGAGAGCAGGGCGAGGAGCGCGTCGAGGCAGCGGGGGTCGCCGCGATCGGCGAGCGCGAGCGCCGCCGCGAGGCGCGGCCGCTCGGGCTTCGCGTCGAGCCACGGCAGCGCCTCGTCCGCTCCCGCGCCCGGG
This sequence comes from Planctomycetota bacterium, assembly GCA_036273915.1. Lineage (GTDB taxonomy): Bacteria > Planctomycetota > PLA2 > PLA2 > PLA2 > PLA2. The sequence continues at coordinate 16,581 of DASUGR010000216.1, forward strand.
GCGATGCCCAGCGCCCGCACCGCCGCGCACCGCGTGTCCTCGTTGCCGGCTCGCGCGGCCGCGCGGAGCCCGGTGAGATCCGCCGGCTCCAGCGTGGCGCGGAGCGCGGCGGCGAGCTGCGGGTCGAGCCCGAGCTCCGTGGCGAGCGGCGCCACGCCGAGCAGCTCCTCCGCGAGCCCCTTCGTCCCGTCGTCGGCGACGGTCCGCAGCACCGCGAGCAGCACCTCCTTGTGCACCCGCTGGAACGACTCCTTGCGGAGCCGCATCGCGGCGCGCCGGATCTCCGGGTCGAGGCTCTCCGCCGCCTCGCGGATCGCGTCCATCGCGGGCGCCGGCAGCGTGCCGAGCCGGAGCATCGCCTCGTGCCGGGTCTGGGGATCCTCCGACCCGAGCGCGCGCACGCACGCGAACGCCAGCGACCGGGCCCGCTCGTCGGGATAGAGCTTCCGAAGCTGCGCGCGCAGGGAGGCGGCATCGCGGCCGATGCCGCGCGCCTCGAGGAGCTTCCGATCCCCGTCCCCCGCAAGGGCCGCGGCGGCGAGGAGGAGCGCGAGGAGGGCGCATCGCACGGCAGTCCCGAGCTTAGCACCGCCGCGGCGGGAGGTGGGGGGGTCCGGGGGGCGGCGTAGAATCCGCCGCGCCGATGAAGTGGCTGTTCCTGCTCGCGCTCGTGCTCATCGGCTACGGGTCGCTCTACCCGTTCGACTTCCGCGCAGCCGGCGCCCCCTTCTCGCGGCTCCTCGAGCCTTCGCCGTCATCGCGCGGCGACCTCCTCGAGAACCTGGCGCTCTTCCTGCCGTGGGGCTATCTCGGGATGGTCGCGTGGCGACGGCCCCCGCGCCCCCTCCGCTTCGTGATCGTCGTCCTCACGGGCGCCGTCTACGCCGCGCTCCTCCAGTGGGCGCAGCTCTACCTGCCGACGCGCGACCCGACCCTGCGCGACGTGGTCCCGAACACGCTCGGCGCCGCGGCGGGCGCGTTCGCCGGGTGCGTGCCCTTCCTCGACGTGCGTCGGCTCGGCGGCGATGCGCGGCTGCGCCCGGCCCCGTTCGTGCTCATCGGGTTCTGGCTTGCGTACCGGCTCGTGCCGTTCGTGCCCTCGCTCGACTGGCAGGAGTGGAAGGACAGCCTGAAGCCCTTGCGCGCGTGGCGCCCGTTCCCGTGGGTGGGCGCGCTCCACGACGCGGCCGCGTGGGCCTCGGTCGGCTGCCTCTGGGCCGCGGCGCAGCCGAGGTGGCGGACGGTCCGCTGGCTTCCGCTGCTCGCGATGATGACGATCGGCCTCGAGGTCGTGATCGTCGACAACCGGCTCTCGCCGGCCACCGTGGCGGGCGCCGCCCTGGGCGTCGTGGCCGCGGTGGTCCTGCGCTTCCGACCGGCGCCGGCCGCGCTCCTGCTCGCCGGGGCGCTCGTCCTCTCGGGGCTCTCCCCCTTCGCCGCGCGTGAGGCGCCGCGCTCCTTCGCATGGGTCCCGTTCGCCGGCTTCCTCGACGGGTCGATGCTCCTGAACACGCAGAGCATCTTCGAGAAGGCCTTCTTCTACGGCGCGCTCGTGTGGCTCGGCCGCGAGGCGGGGCTCCGGCTCGGCGTGGCGGCGGGGGGGACGGCCTTGCTGCTCTTGGGGATCGAGGTCGCCCAGACGCGGTTCTCCGACCACACGCCCGAGGTCACCGACCCCCTGCTGGCGCTTTTTGCGGCGCTTTTCCTGCGTTTGGCCGACGCCCCCCGGCCCCCCCCAAATCCTGTAGAATCCCCGGCGCGCTAAGGAGGACCTCGCCATGCCGATTCGCCTCGGGGACACCGCTCCGGACTTCACCGCGGAGACCACGCAGGGCCCGATCCGCTTCCACGAGTGGAAGGGCGGGTCGTGGGCCGTCCTCTTCTCCCACCCGAAGGACTTCACGCCGGTCTGCACGACCGAGCTCGGCCACGTCGCGAGGATCAAGCAGGAGTTCGAGAATCGGAACTGCAAGGTCATCGGGCTGTCGGTCGACCCGCTCGGCGCGCACCACGAGTGGTCGAAGGATATCGCGGAGACGCAGGGCCATGCGCCCAACTTCCCGATGATCGCGGACGCCGACCAGAAGGTGAGCAAGCTCTACGACATGATCCACCCGAACGCGAGCGACACGATGACGGTGCGCTCGGTGTTCGTGGTCGACGGCGCGAACAAGGTGCGGCTGACGATCACCTACCCGGCGAGCTGCGGGCGCAACTTCGAGGAGCTCTTGCGCGTGATCGATTCGCTGCAGCTGACGTCGGCCTACTCGGTGGCGACGCCCGCGAACTGGAAGCACGGCGAGGACGTGATCGTCGCGCCGGCGCTCTCCGACGACGAGGCGCGGCGGAAGTTCCCGCGCGGGTTCAAGTCGCTGAAGCCGTACCTGCGGGTGACGCCGCAGCCGAACCGGTAGTCGTCGCGTGTCCGACGCGCCGATGCTGCGGACGGCCTCCGGCCGCCGCAGATCGGCTCCACCCCCGCCGTTCGTTCGCGCGGCTCCCGGTCGGCGCCGATGCCGCGGACGTGGCGGCAGCTGCGGAGCTGACGCCGGGCGAGAACACCGTGGACCGTGGTCCGCATCGCCGAGGGGGAGCCGGCGGCGGCTCCCGCTTCCTCCTTCCTTCCGTGCGTGGACCGTTCCGTCAAGGCGGTCAAGGGGACGCCCCCGCCGACCCCGATTCCCCGCTTGGCGACGGGATCCACACCGCACGGCGGACTTTTTTTGGGCCGGAGCCGGTCGGGCGGCGTCTCTATGGATAGGGAGGTGGCGCGGTGCGGACAGTCGGCATTCTGCTCTGGGTCGCGGCGCTCGCCCGGGCCGACGACCTGCCCCAGATCGAGTGGGCCTCGAGCTGGGAGAAGGCGTTCCAGCAGGCGAAGACCGAGGGCAAGCCGGTCTTCGTCTGTATCAACAGCAAGGACGGCGAGCAGGCCAACGAGGCCACGGCGAAGGAGATCTACCGGGACCCGCTGTTCGTGGCCCTGAGCCGCAGGTTCGTGATGGTGCTCGTGAGCACCCGCGAGCACGCGAAGACCGGCCCCTGCCCGCGGTTCGGCAAGGTGACCTGCGCCGAGCATCTCCGGTGCTGGGAGGACCTGAACGCCGCGTGCGGCGACACCTTCGTGGTCCCGGGATCGGGCGGCGACATGATCTCGCCGCAGCACGCCTGGTTCGCGCCGGACGGCCGTCTCCTGCGGCGGAAGGAGTACCTCCTCGGCAAGGAGGAGCTGATGCGCCGGATGCGCGCCGCGCTGACGGAGACGGGCTCGGGCGGCGCGGCGGCAGGGAAGGCGGGGCCGCTCGGGGACAAGGAGCGGGCGGATCTCGAGCGGCTCAAGGGCGCGACGGACCGGGAGGCGCGGATGGCGGCGCTCGGCAACCTCCTCGCGACCGAGAAGGCGGCCGTGCACGAGGAACTGCTCGCGCTTCTCGGGGCGACGAAGGACGCCTCGCTCAAGGGCGACATCCTGCGCGCGCTCGCGAACGCACAGGTCGCGGCGGCCCGGCCGGCTGCGGAGCGACTCCTCGCGGACGACGACGCGCTCGTGCGGTCCGTCGCCGCGGTCTCGCTGGAGCTCCTCGCCGACAAGGAGGCCCTGCCCGCGCTGCTCAAGCGCGCCCGCACGGAGGACGACACGATCGCGCGGAAGAACGTGTACCGCGCCCTCGGCGCGTGCGGCGGGCCGGCGGCGGACAAGGCTGCGGCGAAGGCGCTTCTGGACGCCGTGGGCGGCGACAAGCAGAAGGTGGTGTGCAAGCACGCCGCGCTCGCGCTCCGCGGCTTCGCGGGCGCGGGCGCTCCGATCGTGCGCAAGAAGCTCGAGCAGGCGGCCGCGCGCGCGAAGGACCCCGACGTGCGGCGGGCGATCGTCTACGCGCTCGCGTTTGTGGGCGACGCGAAGACGACGGTGCCCGTGATGGAGAAGGTGCTCGCCGACGAGCACGAGGAGTGGGCGGAGAAGTTCGTCCGGGCCGCGATCGGCCGCATCAACGGGGTGGCCGGCGGGGGCGAGGGCGACCCGTTCGAGGCCGGTTGGCTCTTCTGGGATGACCGGCAGGATCCCGCGCGCGGCGGTTGACCCCGAGGCAGCCCTCTACGACCCGGCGCTCGAGAAGTACGTCCGCGCCAAGGCCTGCGAGATCTACCGCAGGACCCTCGCGGAGTACGACGATCTGCCGGAGGCCGCCGAGGCCGAGGCGGTCCTCAAGAAGAACAAGCAGAAGCTGCGGCAGCTACGCGCTCTCCTCCCAGCCGAGCTGGTCCTGGTCGACGAGGTCGAGCCGCGCGCCGCGCACGACGCGTGCCGCCATGCCGGCGTCGTCCACCTTGATCGCGAGCACCGGGTGGCCGTCCACCTGCACGATCAGCGCGTACGCGTACGCGATGTTGATCTCCGCGCCGAGGAGCCCCGACAGCACCTTCCGGATCCCGAACTCCTCCGCGGCCGGCAGCGCGATGCCCAGGAGGTCGGTCTCG